>JBEKOX010000009.1:0-51476 GCA_049521335.1 Chitinispirillaceae bacterium | reverse complement strand
TTGTACCTCCTTTGGTTAATTGTGGTAACTTGGTACCACTGGAGGTACTTCATGGATCGCATTTATAGCAAAGCTTTCCCTCTATACCGCCCGGCCATAGGCCGGGGAACTTTTAAGTATTAGAAAAAACGTCATGCTTAACCGATTCGACAAAACCCGAACCTGAGATTCCAAGCAGTACATAAATATATTCAAGATAAGAAGAAAACCATGCAAAGGGATTTTATAGCTATCAGTTACTAAATGACCGGAAAGTCATGTATCAGGGAAATTTTGTAGTGAAATAGGATATAGAAAACAGATAAATACAAGGCCATTCATGGAGCAAATAAGAACTGATTGGATTGCAGCTTATAAAGAATATTTAGGACAACAAGCTAAAAAGTAGCTTTGGTGTTTTACTTTCTAAAAAAAGGAGACTTAACGTATGGCGTTAATAAAATGCCCGGAATGTGGCGATGGCGTTTCGGATAAAGCCGAAAAGTGTCCCAAATGTGCCTATCCCATTAGCGCCAAACCTAACGTGCAAACGATAGAACAAACCAGCAAAACGTTTAAGAAGAAGCAGATATACACAGTATTACTTCTTGTCCTTGCCTTTTTTTTTATTATAATTGGCGCAGTATCATCATCAGTGCCGGTTATTGTCGTTGGGTTAATTTTAGCAGTAATAGCGGGAATATGGGGTGCTTCTGTTCAGTTTCAAATATGGTGGCATCATAAGTAATTTCCGGAGCGGGGCTAATTAATCATCTTTTATGATTAAGGAGTCTGTATGCGGAAGAGCCCGGAAGGGGGCAAGAGATGGCATTATTAAACGAGGCAATAAACTATGCAGCATTTCCGCTTGCGAAGGCTCTGGTACCAGATGAATATGAAGAGGGACTATTTCAATACGATCCTGCCTATCAACATACGCCGCTTGATTTCGCCAGGGAAAGGCTCACACTACTTGAAAGTGCTCTATATGGCTTCTGGGGATCGCCACTTACCCGAAACTTTTTCGGCGATCTTGTGCAAGGGCAAGGTGATTTCCAAAACCAGGAGCTTTGGCTTGCCGTGGCACATGGGGAGCTCCTAAGAGGCTATTTTATAACTTTTGGTGATACCGCAGTTCAAGCGGATATGAGAACCATTATTAAGGAAAAAACTCCTTGGCCGGAAGGTAATGGCCGCAACGGCGGCCCGACTGGAACCCGTTTTGAGCCTGAAATAAACCATATAAAAATTATCGATTGTGCTATTCCGGAGCATAGCATTGCGACATTAGCACGCGCACGAATTCCTTTGATTGATATGGTAGATACTGAGAATATTTCTTCGCTTGGATTCCCGAACCCTTTCTGCAGTATGTTTAAAGGCAAGGCCGATGAGAAGCTTTTTGAAAATAGCAAGGCATGCATTAAGAGTCATGCTTTTTGGGGGGCTTGGGAGGGAAAAAGGCATGCAAAAGAAATAAGAGCCTTGCCGCAAAAGCAGCCGCTTAAAGAAGATACGCCGAAGGAGGATGAAAAAAAAGAGTCAAAATTCGGCAATGAGGAGCTTGCGGCGCTCATCACAGCCGGAGAGAATAATACTGTAGAATTCAAGGAATCCGCCCGCTGGGACATGAGGCAGAACAAGCAAAGCAAGGTTATGGAGGACATGATTGTAGAATCCGGGGCGGCATTTTTGAATGCCGAGGGCGGAACTCTGTTGATCGGCGTGAAAGATGATGGAAGTATTTCCGGATTGAAGCACGATTACAAGACCCTCGGCAAAAAGCAGAACCGGGACGGCTTCGAGAACTGGCTCATGGGGCTTCTACTCGACCGCTACAAAAAGGATATTACCCCGCATATAGCCGTTTCTTTTCACGACTGCGGTGGGGAAGACGTCTGCCGCCTTAAGTTCAAGAAGGCACACCGACCGGTTTTGATGCAGGACGGCAAACTGGAATGGTTTCTCGTCCGGACTGGGAATTCAAAAAGAAGGTTTTCAATTTCCGAAGCGATTCAGTATTGCAAACAACACTGGTCGGGGTGAGGGGACAGGTCGTCGTGTCTGGGAATGGTTTAGAATATTCAGGTCGGAACATAATTAATCCCTTAAATTGCCTTATGTAAATATTTTTGCGCTTTTATCCCCAAAAACGGCGCAAAAAAAGCGCAATTCTGGCGTTTGCCGCGTTTATTCGCCACTATTTTTGCTCTCCCGGCGCAAAAATAGCGCAATTTTCAGTGGAGAAACGCAAGAACGTTTAAACGCCGTTTAAATGCCCTTTAAAGGTGCATTAAAACCCGCTTACGCCTTATCCGTTTCCGGCCTGGGCAGGAGGTGCCTGGGCAGAAACGCGATCCCGGCAATCACCGTTGGAACGACCGCGCTCGCGATCACCGTGGCCACCAGGAAGGAGTATTGTTTCTGGGAAACGATGCCGTGCGAGAAACCGTATAACGCGGAGATTGTCCCGAAGGTGAGGCCCGTTGACATCATCAAGGTATAGTACCAGCGTTCATGATAATTTTTTATGAATAAGCCGATGACGGGATAGAGGCCGAATATCTTAGAAAGCACCTTCGCGCCAAGCAATACGACAAACACGATGGGCGCGGAAATCAAGGCGGGCAGCGAAACGAGAGTGCCGGCGCGCAAAAAATAAAAGGGGGTGAGGAGGCCAACCGTCAAGGTGCGGAGCCGCCGCACCCAGTGAGCGTCTTCATTGGCGATCCGCGCAAGAACCATGCCCACCAGGTAAGCGGGAAGCACCGCCTCGCTGCCCGACCAGAGGGCGAGGGCGCCGAGGCCGAAGAGTATGAAAATGATCCATTTCGTGCGAATGGCGGCCGTGCGGTAAGCGTACCCGCGGCTTACCCGGCGCGTCAGGGAGGGGAGGAGCGCCAGGAAGAGAATCGTCGCGGCGATAAAAACCAGCGTCTTATACGTGAAGGGGGCGAAGAGGATCCCCAATGCGATGACCGTACCGAGATCGTTGATAAAGCACGCGCCGAGGATTCCCTTGCCGAATTCCGTCTTGTTAAAACCGGTTTCCACCATGACCGCGTAGACAACCGCCATCGAGGTCGTTGAAAGCGCCACGCCGCACAGCAGGCTGGCCTTTACGCTCCATCCGACGCAGAAATGCGCGATCGCCGCGCACCCAAAAAACGGCGCCAGAAAACCGACAATGCCGACCACGCTCACCTCTTTTACCTTGGCGCGCATGATTGACGGATCAAGCTCGGCTCCGGCCAGAAAAGTCAGCATGACGGCGCCGGTCGAAGCCAGGAAGCGGAGCCATTCGAGATTTGAACCCAGCGATTCGCTTCTGCCGACAAGAGCGGCGATTGCTCCCGCCGCGACGCCAACGCATATTTCAATGAGCGCGATGGAAATACGGAGGTGAAAGGCGATAATGGCGGAAACGACGGCAAGCCCGAGCCAGATCGACGCAATGAAAAAAGCATGTTCCATAAAAAATGACCCCTATTCCGTTACTATGGTTATAAGCCAATCGAATAGGAGTCATCAGCGCGATACGGACGGCGGTTAAAGGTGGAACCCCATCACCAGGGAAAGACGATTTTAAACTATTGGTTCCGGTCGGGCCTCCTGACGATGAGTACATCGCAGTGGGCGGTTTCACTGATTCGGTCCGCGGTAGGGCCAAGGATTCTGCCTATTAAATCCGAATGGCCGACCTGTCCGATGACAATGAGATCAAACCCTTTGGACTCGGCATAGTGGACTATTTCACGGGCGGCATTACCCCGGAGATAAGCCGTTTCGAGGGAGATATTTTTTGCGGCGCAGGCTTGCTCGGCATGAGCCTTCAACCGATTGAAGTATTCGTCCGCGGCCTCTTTTTCGTCCTCAACTTCTCCGATCGACGTCGCATAGTGAGGAAGCGGCCCGCGCACCCACGCCATCGTCAGCCGAGCGGCATATTCCTGAGCGACTCTGATTGCGCGCTCCAGCGCTGTTTTTGATCCATCGGAACCGTCGAATGCGGCGAGAATTTTCTTATACATGGCTACCGAACCTCCTTCCATGTCGCCGCCAAAATATACAAACATGAGGAGCCCGGCGGCAAACGGGCCGGTCCATGCTTCCTGGCGACGATCTCCTTGCTTCTTATCCCGAAAAATGTCTATTTTTTAAAAGTATCCGATTACAAGAGTGACCCCTATGCCGATCCCCGACGAAGACGCGCTTCCCGGTTTGCCCGAAATGGATGAACAGCATCGCTATCTTTTCATGCTGTTTGACCGAATTGAAGAATCGTTCACCGTTACCGATCGGGTGGCGTTTGCCGCGCTTCTCTCTGAAATCGAAGGGTATCTTCACTTTCATTTCGATTCCGAAGAGCACTTGATGCGGCACTACCGGTTTCCCCGATTTTCCCTTCATCAGTCGGAACATGAGGCCGCCGCCGCGAGGTTCGTGCGCTTTCTCAATGATTTTGAAGCGAAGTTACTCAATCCCGGCGCGCTCCGGATATTCCTGCGTGTATGGCTCCTTGAACACGGCGTCGCGAGCGACCGGGAGTATGCGGCGTGGATACTTGAGCGCCGGGCAAAATTGCCGGAAAAAACGCCCGGAACCTGAGAAAAACAGTCGCGGATGTCCGAATAGTCTTGTCGCATTAATCATTCTCATATCATTGTAATTCATCGTATTAATTACTTTATCTTCAACAAGATCGGTAAGCGAGGTTTCGGGCCTTATGCAAGGCCGGACACGGGCCCGAAGCTTATCTTCAGCAAACCGCAATATATTTTTACCAGTTATTATTTATCACCTCTCCAACGAAACGAATACCGTGCATGCATCCGTATCGCACCCATACTTGCAACGAGTTAGGCCCCGAACACATCGGCATTCAGGCGCGCCTTTCCGGCTGGATCCACAGCCGGCGCGACCACGGCGGGGTGCTGTTCATTGATTTGCGGGACCACTACGGCCTCACGCAGGTGGTGGTTCATCCCGACCGGGAATTTCAGCGGAAGCTGGCCCACCTGGCCAAAGAGACGGTGGTGCGTTTCGACGGCGTCGTGGACCGGCGCTCGCCCGATACCGTGAATCAGAAACTTCCGACCGGGGAGGTGGAACTTACCGTCCGGGATTTCGAGGTGCTCGGACCCGCCGACCTCACGCCGTTTGCCGTCTTCCCGGAAGATCCCGCGCCCGAGGACCTGCGGCTTGCGTATCGGTACCTCGACCTCCGGCGAAGCATGCCGCACCGCAACATCATTCTCCGGTCCGGGGTCATCGCCCATATGCGAAAGGTGATGGCCGAACTGAACTTCAACGAATTCCAGACCCCGATTCTCACGAGTTCGTCGCCCGAGGGCGCGCGGGATTTTCTGGTGCCCTCGCGGCTGCATCCGGGCATGTTCTATGCGCTGCCCCAGGCCCCGCAGCAGTTCAAGCAGCTGCTCATGGTGGCGGGGTTCGACCGTTACTTCCAGATCGCCCCGTGCTTCCGGGACGAGGACGCCCGCGCGGACCGGTCGCCGGGCGAATTCTACCAGCTTGACATCGAGATGTCCTTCGCCACGCAGGACGAGATTTTCGCGGTCGTTGAACGGCTTTTCGGCAGCCTGTTCCCCGCCTTCTCATCGTGGTTGATGGATGCGCCGCCTTTCCGCCGCATCCCATACCGCGAGGCGATGGTCAGGTACGGCACCGACAAGCCCGACCTGCGCAACCCGCTCGTCATTACCGATGTGTCCGGACTGTTTATCAAATCCGGATTCAAAATATTCGACGCGGTGGTCGCCGGCGGCGGCGTGGTACGGGCCATCGCGGTCCGGAACGGGGCCGCACAGCCGCGCTCCTTCTTCGACCGGATGCTGGAGTTCGCCCAGTCGCTCGGGTCGCAGGGACTCGCCTACCTCACCTGGGGCGAAGGGGAGGTCAAGGGTCCGATCGCCAAGTACCTTTCACCAGCCAAGCTCGATGAACTGGCGCAGCGTCTCGGGGTCTCGACGGGCGACGTGGCGTTCTTCGTCTGCAACGACGAAACAAGGGCGAACCATCTGGCCGGGGAGATACGAACGAAGCTCGGCGGGGAACTTGCCATAATCGAAAAGAACGTGTTCCGGTTCTGCTGGATCACCGATTTCCCGATGTATGCGTGGAGCGAGGAGCGCAAGCGCTTCGACTTTTCGCACAACCCTTTTTCCATGCCGCAAGGGGGCATGGAGGCGCTGCTCGACAAAAAGCCGCTCGACATCCTCGCCTGGCAGTACGACATCGTCTGCAACGGCATCGAGCTGTCGAGCGGAGCAATCCGCAACCACCGGGCCGACATCATGTACAAGGCGTTCGAGATCGCCGGGTATTCGAAGGATGAGGTGGAGGCGGGATTCGCCGGCATGCTCAATGCCTTCCGCTACGGCGCGCCTCCCCACGGCGGCATCGCCCCGGGCGTGGAGCGCATCGTCATGCTGCTGGCGGACGAGCCCAACATACGCGAGGTGACCGCATTCCCCATGAACCAGCGCGCTCAGGATCTCATGATGAAGGCGCCCGCCGAAGTGAGCGACGAGCAACTCAAGGAACTCCATATTCGCGTTGTCAAGTTGCATTGAGGAGGGCCGGATGACCGCCCGCCCGACCCACCGCTTTTCGCCCGCGCGGACCGTCCGCGCGCTCCTGCTCGCCCTCATCGTCGCCATGCCCCTGCGCGCCATGCTGCTCATCCCTATGGACGACGCGCAGACCGACCACCTCAAGGCCTACGGCATCGTATACACAATGCTCAAAAATGGCCTCAAAGTGTACTGGCTGCTCAACTACCGGGGCGGTTCGTTCGCCGCGGAAGTCGTCGACGACGAGTTCGCGGTACAATGCCGTACGATCGGCGTAACGGCCGGCCGCATCGGCGGGGACGACTGGGACGAGATCCTCGGGATCATCAAAGACAACAACATGGAAAAAATAGCGCTCGAAAAAGCGCCGCGGATCGCGGTGTACACGCCGCCCGAGCAACCGCCGTGGGACGATGCGGTGACCCTCGCGCTTACCTATGCCGATATTCCGTACGATAAAGTTTACGACAAGGAGTGCGTGACCGGCAAACTTTCGAATTACGACTGGCTGCATCTTCACCACGAGGATTTTACCGGCCAGTACAGCAAGATGTACGCGAACTACGGCCGGACCACCTGGTACCTGCGGCAGAAGGCGGAGCTCGAACGGAGCGCCGCCGACCTCGGATTTAAAAAAGTGAGCGAGTGCAAGAAGGCGGTCGCGCTCGCGATCCACCGGTATGTGGAAAACGGCGGTTTCCTGTTCGCCATGTGCTGCGCGCCCAACACGCTCGACGACGCCCTCGCCGCGCTCGGTACCGACATCGTGGATGCGGTGTACGACGGCGACGGCGTGGATCCGGACTACCGGGAGAAGCTCAATTACGTTAACTGCTTCGCCTTTGAAAACTTTGACATCGAGACGAACCCACTTGCCGGGAACTTCGATAACATCGATGTCAACATGGTAAACACCCCGAGGCGCAGGGAGGCGCAGGATTTCACCCTGTTCGATTTTTCCGCCAAGCTCGATCCGGTGCTCAGCATGCTCGTGCAGGACCACCGGCAGACCATCAAGGGGTTTTGCGGCCTCACGACCTCCTTTAACCGCAAGGTCATTAAAAAA
This sequence comes from Chitinispirillaceae bacterium, assembly GCA_049521335.1. Lineage (GTDB taxonomy): Bacteria > Fibrobacterota > Chitinivibrionia > Chitinivibrionales > Chitinispirillaceae > BOG-1184. The sequence continues at coordinate 43,835 of JBEKOX010000009.1, read as the reverse complement.
AGCATCGTGGTGCTGGCCGACGTGCCGGGAACCGATATGGTGAACTATCTGCACGGCGTGGTCGGCAAAGGGCAGTTCGCGTTCCTGGGCGGTCACGATCCGGAGGACTATCAGCACCTTGTCGGGTCGCCACCGACGATGCTTGAACTGCACCGCAACTCGCCCGGGTACCGGCTCATACTGAACAACGTGCTTTTCCCGGCAGCCGAAAAGAAAGAGAAAAAGACCTGATGAAGGGCAACCGCCGCGCGATCATCGCCTGGAGCATGTACGACTGGGCCAATTCCGTTTATATCACCACCGTTGCCACGGCGTTCTTCCCGGTTTTTTTCAAAAAATTCTGGTGCTACGGCGATACGACGCTTTCCACGGAACGACTCGGCATCGGCAACACGGCGGCCGGAATCGCCATTGCCGTGCTGTCGCTCTTTCTCGGCGCGCTGGCCGATACCGGCCGGGATAAAAAAAAATTGCTCGGCATTTTCATGCTGTGCGGCGTCGTTTCCACCTGTCTGCTCGACGTTATTTCCCGGGGCGAATGGATGTTCGCGCTGGTCGTCTTTTCGGTTGCGAATGTCGGATTTTCAATCTCCTGCCTTTTTTACGACTCTCTTCTGGTGGATGTCGCCGAGAAGAAAGAGATGGATTTCGTTTCATCACTCGGGTTCGCCATGGGATATCTGGGCGGGGGATTACTGTTCGCCTTGAACCTGATCATGGTGCTGAAACCCTCTTTTTTCGGTTTCCATGATCAAACGCAGTCGGTACGCTTCTCATTCCTTTCAGTCGGCGCATGGTGGGTCGTTTTCACGATCCCGTTATTTGTATTTGTTAAATATCGCCGGTATGCCGATGTGTCGGGCGCCACGGCCATTATCGCCGACAGCCTTGTACGGCTGTGGCATACCGCGAAAAAAATTATCCAGCGCCGGGAACTGCTCCTCTTTCTCGTCGCCTATTGGCTCTATTATGACGGCGTGGTTACCTTTATCCGCATGGCGGAAGATTTCGGGCTTTCGATAGGGGTCACCGTCAATACCAGTCTCATTGCGCTCCTTGCCGTACAGTTTGTCGCGTTACCATCGTCGCTTCTCTTCGGCTGGCTGTCGACCTATTTCGGGCCTCGCCGGATGATCATTGCCGGTATTACCATCTACCTTCTTGTCATAGGGCTGGGCGTTTTCGTTCTCACCAAACCGTTTCATTTCATCATTCTTGCATGCCTCGTCGCCCTGGCGCAGGGAGGGGTTCAAGCGCTCAGCCGTTCATATTTCGGCAAGCTCGTGCCAAAGGCCGAAGCGGCCGAGTATTTCGGTTTCTACAATGTCGTCGGGCGATTCGCCATCATCGGACCGGCAATGGTCGGGATCATCACCGCATTGCTGCACGGGCATGGCACGGAAAGCGTGATGTCGTCCCGCATCGGCATGGCATCGACGGCGCTTCTGTTTTTCTTCGGCGGGCTGCTTCTGGTCCGGGCCGACCAAGCGGTCGCCCGGAAGGGTGAAGCGTCGTGAGCAAACGGGGGAGACTTAAGAGGGGCGACATGGAAACCGGCTTCGAGGTTCGAAGCCGCGATGCGGCGATCCCGCTCGACGATTACCGCAGGCTTCCGCGGCGGCCGCTCTATATCATTCTCGATAATCTGCGAAGCGCCTTCAACGTCGGCGCTATTTTCCGGACCTGCGACGCGCTCCGGGTAAACGGGCTCTTTCTGTGCGGCTATACCGCCTTTCCTCCGCATAGCAAGCTTGCGAAGACGTCGCTCGGCGCCATTGAGTACGTCCCCTGGAAAAAGTTCGAAACCGCGCTCGGGGCCGTGCGGCATCTCAGGGAACAGGAAATTCCGGTGTGGGCGGCAGAAACCGCCTCCGCATCATTTCCGTTTCAGGATGCGCCGTATCCGCCCCGGCTCGGCATCGTTTTCGGTAATGAGGCGCTTGGGGTATCGCGCGAAGTGCTTGAGGAGTGCGACGCGCTGGTGGAAATCCCTCTGTACGGTTTCAAGAATTCGCTCAACGTCTCGGTAGCGTGCGGCATCATCGGTTTCCGGGCAATAGCCGGAATGGAAAAAATCTAAAAAAAAGACCGCCATGCTTTATGCACGGCAGCCTTTAAAAACTTCGCTCGCCTGTCGGCGGTATTTTTTTAGCGTTCGCTTCTCCAGGAAACAACGCGCTTTTCGTCGCGAATGCGTTTCCGCTTGGAGGAATTGATCCGACGCTTCCGCTCTTCGCTCGGCTTTTCGTAGTGGCGATATTTCTTAATATCGGAAAGAACTCCGGCACGCTCGCAGGTTTTGCTGAAACGTCGCAGCGCTCTTTCGAAAGCCTCGTCTTGGCGTATGATAATACCATTCATCCGTTTTCACCCCGTTTCTTCGATCGAGAAAAAAGTTTTATTAATATACGTTACGCCGCAACAAAAGATACGTATTGAGAATCGCGGCGCGATTATACCGTGAGGTCTTTGGAGGTAGGCAGGGAGGAGATGCCGCCGCCGGTAATGCCTTTGTACAGCGCGACGCTGTTGGCGAATTGCGAGGCCGTGAAAGGGTTGTGCCCGCGCGCGATGCAATGCAGATAGCCGCCGATGAAGGCGCTGCCGATGAGCGTAAGCGAGGTCATCGATTCGGACGACCGCTGCTGCGGAAATTCCTCGATTTTTCCATCGTACCCGGTGACGCAGCCTCCGGCGCCGGTCTTCACGACCACGATGCCGATGCCTCGATCCCAGAGAAAACCGATGATATCGACCGGGCGCTCGTACCCGAACAGCGCTTTCGACTCATCCGGCGCCGAGGGGAAGATAATATCGACGAGCGGCAGCACGGTCCAGAGGTTTTCTTTTGCGTCGTCAAGCGAGCAGCGCTGGAGCCGCAGGTTGGGATCATAGGCCACCATGGTGTTGTTCTTATGGGCGAACTCCAGCGCTTTGAAAATCGTGTGGCGGCCGGCGCGCGAAACCGATTGCAACTCGCTCGATGCATAGACGATCTTGCAGTTATCAAGAAGGTCGTCATAGATCATGCTGGGGGTAATGCTCTGGGCGGCGTTGCCGGGCCGGTGGAACAAGTACTCCCGCTGCTCGGGAAATCGGGAGCTCGTGAAGTAAATGCCGTTGTACCCGCCGCAGGTGATGACATGGTCGATATTGATTCCCTGGGCCATGAGCCGTTCCCGGATCATGGCATGGAACGGGTCCCGCGCAATGCCGGAGATAAAGGAGACGCCGGATCCCAGTCTCGACGCGGCGGCGGCAACGATGGCATCGGCGCCGCCGACGTCCTTTTCAAACGAATCGCACAGGCAGAGATCGCCTTCGCAGCGGAATTCGACATAGCACTCGCCGATCACCAGAATATCGTAATCGCGAATCTGCATCGGTTTCATGGCATTTCCCGCAACGCTGAATTTTCTGGGTTGAAAAATTATTATGGAAAATACACCGAGGAGCGCATGCGGGGAAAGGTGGAAAAAGCGAAACGCGAAAATAATTCCGGTAAAATGTGACTTTTCAGCAATGAGTTATTTTTGCGGCATGAAAATAGTTGCCGATGGCGCCATCCCGTACGTTGCCGAGGCGTTTGCCGATTTTGGAACGATTACCTTGCGCCAGGGGCGTTCCATAACGCCCGAAACCGTCGCCGGTGCAGAGATGCTCCTGGTGCGTTCGGTAACACCGGTGACCGGAAACCTTATTGCCGGAAGCAGCCTTAAGTTCGTTGCCACCGCAACGAGCGGCATTGACCATGTAGATTGTTCCGCCTTGCGGAAGCAGGGGATAGGCTTTGCCCATGCTCCGGGGTCCAATGCGAACTCGGTCGCCGAATACGTTGTCGCGGCCTTGCTTCGGCTGGCAAAAACGCGGCAAAGAGAGCTTGCCGGTCTGACGCTCGGCGTCATCGGCGTTGGCCATGTCGGGAGTGTTGTCGCACGCTATGTTGAAGCGCTCGGCATGCGCTGCCTGCTGAATGATCCGCCACTTAAGCGTTTAACGGGCAATAAAATATACATATCACTTGAAGAAGTGGTTGAAGCATCGGATTTCCTGACCCTGCATGTGCCCTTGAACAGGGAGGGCGTTGATGCCACCTATCATCTGATTAATGCCGATCTGCTGAAGCGCATGAAACCCGGGGCGGCCCTTGTCAATACCTGCCGCGGGAAGGTGGTCGATGAATCCGCCGTTAAAGAAGCGCGATCGCGGCTTGGCGGTTTAGTAGTCGACGTCTGGGATCATGAACCCGCAATCGACCCGGAGTATTGTGGATTCGCCGATATCGCGACGCCGCATATAGCAGGTTACTCTTTTGACGGCAAGGTGCGGGGAGTCGCCATGATTCACCGGGGCGCCTGCGAATTTTTCCATCGTCGTCCAGCGTGGAGCGCGGAAAAGTTGCTCACCGATTTTGCCGGGTCGATCGATGTTTCAGGCAGCCCGGACCCGATCGGGCAAGCGGTCGCGCAGGCGTATGACATCGCCTCGGACGATGCGCGCCTGAGACCGATAGCCCGGCTTCCGGAGAGCGACCGCGGTCGCTTCTTCGATGGCCTCAGGGCCGCCTATCCCAAACGCCTCGAATTCGCCCATTTTGAGGTTCGATGCGCTGAGAGGCAACTGTGGGAAAAAAACACGCTCGCAACGCTCGGGTTCAAGACCACGGTGATCGATTTTTGAAAGGTCAAGCAATGAATGCTCTAACGCCGAACAACGCTTCCATGCTCGGGCTCGGCTGCTGGCCGCTTGGCGGCGACCAGTGGGGAAGTCAGGAAGATCGCGCCTCGCTGGCGACCATTGAGGCAGCCTATGAAAAAGGCATCCGGCATTTCGATACCGCGCAGGCTTATGGCAGGGGGCATGGCGAGGAACTGCTCGGCAAAACCCTTAAGAAAGTACGCGGTAACTCATTCATAGCGACAAAGATATTTTATACGCCTGAAGAAAAGGTTGAAGGCGCCATCGCTGCAAGCCTGAGGCGGCTGCAGACCGATTGCATCGATCTGCTCTACATCCACTGGCCCAAAAGAGGCGGCGACCTTGGCGCGATGATGGCGGCGCTCGAACGCGCACGGGCCAAGGGAGCAATCCGGCTGATCGGCGTCAGTAATTTCTCGCTTGCGCAGATGCGGGAGGTCATGAAAACCGGCAAACTCGACGTTGTCCAGCTCTGCTACAATCTGCTGTGGCGAAGGGAGGAGCGGGAGGCGCTGCCTTTTTGCCAACGGAACGATAGTGCCGTCGTTACCTACAGCTCGCTCGCCGAGGGGATTCTGACCGGGAAATTCGGTCCGGAGCCTGCCTTTGTACCGGGCGATCACCGACCACGGAGTTTATTGTTTGATAAAGCATTATGGAAAGAAGTTCATGCAACGGTTGATAAAATGAAAGCGGTTGCGGCGGATGCCGGCCGGCCGCTTGCCCACTGCGCGCTCCGCTGGCTTCTCAGCCAAGGGCGCATCGCGACCGTGCTTGTCGGTTGCCGCACTCCGCAGCAGGTTTCGGAGAACCTCGCGGCAATGGAAGGGGAGATCGACCCTTCCATTTTCGACCGGCTTACCGAAATATCCACCGCTCTCTCCGGCAAACTGCCGGATGAGGGGAATATCTTCCGGTGGTACCCCTGATATCGCCGCCGCTCCTCCCTGCATTTACCCCCTGAATACGGTAATCTCCTTACTTGATACATAATTGTAATATTTTGGTTACCTGAAAAGTACCTTGTTTTAGATGCTATTCAGATAGTATCTTGCACCATAAAAATCCCCGTTCTTGATTAACGGCATGACTTTTTTTGAAAAGAGATAGTACAAGTCAATCTTTTCAGACCTGCGGTGCGCAGGATTCGGGATGCGCTGGCTTCACCGCCTCCCCCCTTAGTCCCCTCTCCACTCGTGGAGAGGGGAAGACGCGCCGCCTGCGTTTCTGTTTGCGCGCGGCAGAGGTGAGGCGAATGAAAATAGAACCCGTCACCCAACGAGCGCGGGAATTACGACGAAAGCAGACTGATGCCGAAGAGGTTTTATGGCAGTGTGTCAGAAATTCGCGTACAGGCTGGAAAATAGTCCGTCAAAAACCGATTATGATTGACTATTTCGGGAAAAAACGAGCTTTTGTGGCTGATTTTTATTGCAGTGAAGGGCGTCTTGTCATTGAGATTGACGGCAGCGTACATGCCGTGAAGCTGGATTATGATTCTTTAAGAACATTCCTGATGAACCAAAAGGGCTTGCGGTTGATCCGGTTTACTAATAGGGAGGTCAAGGATTCGATCGATCAGGTGGTACGCAGGATTCGGAATGCGCTGGCTTCACCGCCTCATCCCTCAGTCCCCTCTCCACTCGTGGAGAGGGGAAGACGCGACGCCTGCGTTTCTGTTTGCGCGTGGCAGAGGTGAGGCGAGAGGGGGGAGGAGTGACTTAATGAAAAAATAATGATTATCGATGGAAGAGAAAATATTTGCGCATTATATTACCTTACGATATTTTATCATCTTTTCTAAAATTAATTTCTTAAACCTATAACATTTACGGATAGAAGAGGCGCGGTAGGGGTGAGGGAGAGGGGAGGCTTAATGAAAAAATAATGATCATCGATGAAAGAAAATATGTTTGCGCATTACATTTGTTAACAGTGTCTTACTTTTTTCTTTAAACTCAATTCTTAATCCCACACACCCACGGAAAGGGGATTGTATGCGCAGCTTAAAGCAATATCTTTGCGTGCCCGTTTTCTTTGTTTCAGTGATGGTGATGGTATTCAGTGCGGAAGCGAAGAAATATTATATAAACCCAGCTCTTACTACCGGAAGCAATAACGGTAGCTCTATGACGAATGCATGGCAAAGTGTTAAAAGCATAAACAACCTTAACGATACTTCCGGCGATACTATACTCATAGCTCGGGGCACAACGTCTATAGCCAAACCGACCGATACCTTTATGCCCCCTTATGAGAAAAATAAAAAACCATATAAGAAGATTTACGGTTTTGTTTGTCCTCATGATACAGGTACTTTCCAGGGTAAACGGCCAGTTGTCATAGATGCATATACTGACACCGTGGTTAAAAATCTAAGCACTGCGAGACCCGTCATCAGTGCAAGCGGTCTTCCAAGAACAGCCGCCATCCTTCTTTATAACCAGAGTCACTGGACCATTCAAAATATCGAAGTTCGCAATATTCCAAAAAATTATGATTCACTTGGTTGCGTAAATAAGAATTTTGCTGTACCTCTTCCTGGTTCGCAACAGCGATCTAAATGGTTGAACTGGCGCTGGGGAATATTAGTCTATTACGACACGGCCACTATTTATTATAATAGAGACATTACCATACGGCAGTGCGCCGTGGATTCAGTCTTGGGTGGTGATGATTCTTTAGTGAACATTAGTGATGGTCCAATAGATTCAGCCGATTGCCCATGGTGGGCTCAAGAATATGCACGTTTCAACTACGACATTGGAGACACCGGACAGCCCAGCGGAGTAGATTTAGTTGTCAGCATTTGTGCAACTGGCGGAATTACGATAAAGACTGATGGACATACTTGCAGCAAGAACTACGTTCCCGCTTTGTATAAATATTCTATCATCGCTGATAGATCAACTGCAGTGGACAGCATACTCATAGACAGCTGCAAAATTCACGACATATTTGGCGAGGGAATCACCCTTAATAATGATTCCGTTGGGGTTAATTCAAGTAATTATGGAACAGCCAATCTCCTTGATTCAAATTTGAGATTTATCGGCGATACCATTTATCGTACAGCGGGCAATGGGATACATTTATTCGGCGGTTTTGACAGCGCAATAATCTCGGGTAACATTATTGATTCGGTAGGTTGCGGCTTGAATAATAAAAATATTGCGGACGGTTCACGTTTGACTAAATCCCTTGTTGGAATAGAACTCGATGTACAAAGGAGCTCTGTGATCCAGTATAATGCGATAAGCAATACAGCATGGTGGGATACCATTCTCGCACCAGGCGATACTGCGAAGCCTACTGATGCTGAAGCTATCGATTTTGACGGCAATTTAGGGCTTCTTCCCTTTGGGCGTATTTACGTTCAGTACAATTATTCCTGTAATAATCCAGATGGTTTTTTTAACTCAGCCATGCAATCGCTAGATACAACTTTTGTTAAACCTAACGATACCTTAGCCGTCGTGCGGTACAATATCAGCCAGAACGATGGCATGGGAGTTTATTTGAGTAAGAATTTGGGCGCCCCCCAACCTCTTGTTATGAATGACGGCAAAGGGGGCAACCTTCTTTATAATAATGTTTTTTACAATGACACCGGAATGTATTTCGGGTGTGCTAATAATTGGCAGAACATGCCTACCTTTCCACGGGATTTTTTTATTAATAATATTTTTCTTACAAGATCTCAAAATAGTAATACCCAAGGGGCTTTTTGCCAGTGGGAGTGGTTGACTAATTTTCCTTCGGATACTCCTTTCAGCAGTCACAACTGTTATTATGACCTGGCCCAATCCTCCGATACTGCTCAAAGCAATTTTGTGGCTCTTGACCCCGCTCCCATCCTTGCCAACCCCAACATTGCAAATCCCGGGAAAGCAGCCAATGGAGCTTTAAACAATGAAATCTCATCCGCCAAATTGTGCTACCCGCTGAAAGAACCCTCGTCGTGCTTTGAAACGGGTATCCGTGTAAACGACACAAACGGTATAAATGGTACCATTACCGATTTCTGGGGTACCAATGTCAGCACTTTTCCATGGCCCGATGTCGGCGCCTATCAGGATACGCCAACAGTGAAAACGCAGAAGATTCCGCTTGCTAAGGGATGGAACTTGATTTCATTTAATCTCTTTCCTTACAACAACTCGGTGGCAGCGGTGTTCAAAAGGGATAGTAGCGGAAAGGGCGGCTTAGACACTAATTTCGAAGTGTATGATACTACAATGCCCGGCGTTGGCTATATGTACTGGCCTCATAAGAATATTAACACTTTTCCCAACAGTCAACTGCCGGACTCACTCATCAGCAAGGCATTCAAAATTTATACCGATGTACCCGATACTCTTAATGTGCAGGGTACTTCGGTAGATTATGCTCATACAAATGTACCGATGTTGACGCCGGGTGATTTTTGGAACCAGATCGCCTACCTGCCCCAGACTGACGACTCAATTACGCATGCGCTTGCCAGTCTCCCGTGGCAGGGTGAGTTTCCTTTGGTTGTCGAGAACAACTCCCTCAATATCTATGAGCCGTCTCAGGGGATTAACAGTATCGGCGTTATGCATGTCGGGCAGGGATATTATGTACAGGTGCCTTACCCGATAGACACTTTTTTCTACCCGACGCCGGATACCGGGGTAGCGAAGCGGGTTGCAAGCAAATTCAAGCCGATGCTTAACCTGCCGAAACCTCATCACTATGCAATTCATGCATCCACTGGGAATTTTGACCCAATTCTGGTGAAGCAGGTGACCATTGGCGGAAAGCTGGTTCCGGACCTGAGCGAGATCGGCGCCTTTGACGCTTCGGGGAGTCTCGTGGGATCCGGGACAATACTCAAGGGCGTTGCGGCCTTTGTGGTCTGCGGCCAAAACCCGATGGTAAAGCAAAAGGATGGTCTTGCCTCGGGAGAGCCGGTGACCTTCAAGCTATGGGATGGGAGTAGTGAATATCCGCTCGAATTCCAGTCCTCGAATGGATCGTCAGTGGCGTATAAAGCCGGCGCTGTATTCCAAGGGCAAATGACCGTTTCCGGTGGTTATCTGATCACGAAGTTCGATCTGACGCAGGCGTATCCGAATCCGTTCCGTGGTTCGGTGAAGATATCGTTCGATGTGCCTTCGATAGCCGGCGAATCGCAGCAGGCGATAGAGATCAATGTGTACGATCTGAAGGGGAGTCTGGTGAAGCAACTCGCGAGCGGGAAGTACCAGGCCGGTCACTATACGGTGGCGTGGAACTGCTCCGAGGGTCGTGAGGCCTCGATGGGATCAAGCGTGTACATCGTGCGAATGAAGGCGACCAATTTCGACAAGCGCCTTAAGCTGCTCAGGGTTCAATAATAATATCATTCAAGTATTGAAGCTCTGCCATGGAATGACCCCGTGGCAGAGCTTTTTTTTCGAGCGGCTTCCAGCTGTTTCCCCCTGTTAGCCGATGATCCCGTAACGTATTTTAAAGACCTTTGACATTCCACTGTTGACTTCGAAGATAGTGATCGCGAAGTTTTCTTTTAACTATCGTGCTATAGTTTTAAATAATAATCAATTACCTATTGACTCTTAATGGAAATTCCTAGGGAAGAAATTCAACGAAAGCTGCTTCATCTTATCGCCCTGCTCATGCCGATCGGCATCTTGTACGGGCCAAGATGGTCGTTCCCGCCATTGTTCATGCCGATTGTGCTGTTCGTTCTTTTTGCCGTTTCCATGATTGTGGAAATTTTTCGCTTCAGAAATCCTTTCATTCAAAAACTCGTGCTTTCGGCGTTCGGCTCCATGATGCGAAAGGAGGAACTGTGCAGTAAAATCAGCGGATCCACCTGGGTTATCGGTGCGGCGTTTTTATGTTGCATTCTGTTCAAGGGTCATCGTTCCATCTCTTTCATCGCGTTGACGCTTTTTATCATCGGCGATGCCGCGGCCGCGATTGTCGGCATACGCTTCGGTCGAATAAAAATCGGAAAAAAATCACTTGAAGGCTCGATCGCCTGCTTCATTGTTTGTATCGTTCTATTTTATGGGGCGTTTCCAGCGATTCCGGGACTTTTGGATGCATGTGGGGGGAGGACATCGCTGATTTCAACGGTTGTGGTTTCTACGGTAATTACGGTTTTTGAACTTATTCCGTTGCGATTCTCACCAAGCCTCACGATTAACGATAACATCGCCGTTCCGGTGATTGCCGGTTACACCATGATTCTGCTTGAAAGACTGCAATTACTCAGTTAAATGCTCAGAGGAGAGAGGCTTAAAACCATGCGGCGGACAATAAAACTTGCGATAGTTTACATAATATGTATTATGCGACATATTAACTATTTATTCTCAATCACAAATATTACACTTTTATAGTGCTAGTGCGGCTGATGTTTGCATGCGCACTAATCCGCGCTTACTGGCCCGGGCAAATGCAATGATCCGTTTCACATCCTCGTTGTCGGGAAACCTGTTCGTAAGCTCTAATAGAGCCGAATCCAGCTGGAGACCGCTTCGGAAAAGCACCCGGAATGCTCGCCGGATTTCCTGCGTTCGTTCAGGCGTGAAATTGCACCGTTCGAGCTTCACCCGGTTAATATCGATAATTCGGACCGGGCCAAAGGCAGTGAGGGCGTAAGGTATGACATCCTGAGTGATAAATGAAAAAGCGCCGATCATGCAGTAGTCGCCGATCTGCGTGAACTGGTGAATAGCGCAAACGCCGCCGATTGTCACATTGCTGCCGACACGGACATGTCCTGCCATTGCGAGGTTGTTGGAGCTGATGAAGTGGTCGCCGATCACGCAATCGTGCCCAACGTGAGAATAGGCAAGAAGCAGGCAGTCATTGCCGATCACGGTTTCGCCGGTTGCGGCAGTGCCCCGGTTAAGCGTGCAGAATTCGCGGATCGTCGTACGGTCGCCGATGCGAAGAAGGGATTTCTCTCCAGCAAATTTTATATCCTGCGGAATCTGCCCGATATTGGCGCCACTGAAAATGCGGCACTCACGGCCAATACGGGTATATTCCGCGATAACGACGTGCGGCCCGATCACACTGCGGTCCCCGATTTCGACATCCCCCTCGATAACCGTATACGGACCGATTGATACGCCATCACCGATGCGGGCGCGGCTATCGATGATAGCGGTCGGGTGAATTTCGGCAGCCATGAGATCTCCTGGATTTTCCTGATTAATTTCCTATGTTTTTTTATTCGCCAACATGGCCATGAGTTCGGCTTCGCAGACAATCTTATTTTCTACAAAACATTCGCCTCGAAAGCGAATGATATCACGTCGGTTCTGCAGGATAGTCACCTGAATCCTCAATATATCGCCCGGCCGCACCATACCGCGAAAACGAACTTTATCGATGCCCATGAAGAGAATAGTCTGCTCCTGGCCGGGTGATTTAGACCGGAGTTTGCGCGCGTACAGCTCCATGATGCCGCCTGCCTGCGCCATTGCTTCGATCTGCAGCACTCCCGGCATGATGGGATTCGCCGGAAAATGTCCCTGGAAAAATGGCTCGTTAAATGAAACATTCTTCAGCGCAACGATACTTTTTCCGGGATCGATGGTAACCACTTTGTCGATCATGAGAAACGGGTAGCGATGGGGCAGCAAGTTCGTGATCTCCTGCCAGTTGATCTCCGCCCCTTCCATCTTTTTCCGGCGGTCGTTCACATAGGCCCGAATCATCTTCGCCAGTGCGATATTTGCCGCATGACCGGTTCGTGCCGCCTGCAGGTGCCCCAGGAGCGGTTTGCCGAGAAGATAGAGGTCGCCCATCAGGTCGACTACCTTGTGGCGGCACAGCTCGTTAACATATCTGAGCTCCGCATTATTTAAGAAACCGTTGGTGCCGCGCATCAGCGGCCCCTGCTCATGAAACAGGGAACGGAGCCCCTCCATCTGTTCGTCGGTCAGGTCGACATCCTGCACCACCACCGCACTTTGGAGCGTTCCGCCTTTGATGAGCCCCTGCTCACGGAGCGCCTCTACTTCGGAGAGGAAACAAAAGGTGCGGGCGGGCGCGAATTCCTTGGCATAATCATCGATCCTGAACAGGGTCGTATGCTGGGCGCCGAGCGCAGGATGCTTATAGTCAATCATGACTGTCACGCAGAATGACTGGGAGGGCAGAATGCCGATGGCAACATCTCCCTTTGTGTATACGATAGGATCGTCGATGATAATGTATTCGCGTACAGCCCGCTGCTCGATGACTCCGGCCGCCTGGATCAACTCGACATATGGCTTGGCGCTTCCGTCCATGAGCGGAAGCTCGGGGGCATGCACTTCGATGCGGCAGTTATCAATTTGCATTCCGCAGAGTGCGGACATGCAATGTTCCGTGGTATGGACCGTGACGTCTCTCTTGCCGACCGCCGTTCCGCGGCGAAGATCAACGACATTATCGATATCCGCTTCGATTTCGGGGCAATCCGCGATATCGGTCCGGATAAACTTGATCCCGTAATTTTCCTCCGCCGGATAGAGTGTTACGGTCGAAGAAACACCCGTTTGCAGACCTACTCCCGAAAGCGAGATACTCCGGCCGATCGTATGTTGCATTCCCATATCCCCGAATTTTCCTTTCTATTATAAATAATGATGCGCTTTTTGATATACAAAATTCATTCCAATCCAAGAGCATAAAAAATACAAAATTTTGCAGGGTCCCAGGGCTGGAAACTGTAGGGTGGTGTGAGAGTGATTATAGAGTTTGCGCTAACGTGTTCGGAGGAGTTGCCCGGATAGAGGTAAAATGGGAACGCTCATATCTTTTATTTTACAAGTTTACAATCCTTAAAGTTTCCTTTTAATTCCTCTAATTCTCGCCGCAGGCGTTTTACCTCTTTTAAAAGATCGGGTAATTGCGCCTGGCAGGCCTCGATCCTTCGCATGGCAATCAAGTCGCGGGCGGGATACCCGGTAATTTTTGCGCCCGGATTCACGCTCTTTGAGACGCCGGCTTTGGCGGCGATAAACGCATCGCCACCGATCTCGATATGGCCGGTGCATCCAACCTGGCCGGCAATGATCACCCGGTCTCCGACCGTGGTACTGCCTGCGATGCCAGTCTGTGCCGCGATTGCGGTATCGCAGCCGATAATGACATTGTGGGCAATGTGGATCAGATTGTCAAGTTTTGACCCTCGGCGTATGATAGTCGGATCAAAGCTCCCCCGATCGATGGTGGTACCAGCGCCAATTTCGACGTCATCCTCGATGACTACCGTGCCGAAACACGGGATGCGGAGGTAACGGTTATTCTCCCGGGCGTTGCCGAATCCTTCGCTTCCGATGACAGCGCCGGATTGGATAATGACGCGATTGCCGATCACGGACTGACGGCGGATAATTGCGCCGGAATCGATGCGACACCCTTCGCCGATCGTCGTCCCTGATTCAATTACGCAGGCTGCACCGATCATGCACTCTGCGCCGATCATGACATCGGCGCCCACCACCGTGAGCGGACCGATGACAGTCGAAGCGGCCACCCGCGCCGACGGGTCGATAATTGCCGAAATGTCGATACCGGCTCCCCATGGGGAACTAGTATCCTCGAAAAGCTGTGCCACCTTGGCATAGGCGACATAGGGGTCCTCAGTTTCCAGCGAAATCTTGCCGGGAATGGACTCCCCTTTCCGAACGATCACCGTCGCGCAACGGCTTGCTTCCGCTGTTACGCGATACTCCTTCCGAGAAACAAAAGTAATGTGCCGTTCGTCCGCGTTCTGCGGGGATACGATTGCGAAGATTTCGCGATTTTCGGCCCCTGGAGGTAGTGAGACGTCGATCCGCGCGGCAATCGCAGAAAGTTTCACTGCTATTTCTCCTTGTTCAGCAGAAGCAGGACGCGTTCGGTTAAATCGTACTTGGGCATTGCATACACCACGCCGCTGGCTCGAGCATCAAAGATGAAATCATAGTTCTCATCCTTGGCTATCTTTTGAATAATCAAGTTAATCTTGTCAATGATGGGCTTCATCAGTTCCTCCTCTTTGGTATAAATTTCGCCCTTCTGGCCGAACTTATCCTGGAGAAATTGTTGGTACTGGATATACTTCTGCTGGAGCGAATCTTCGAGCTCTTTCTTGCGCTCGGCGGAAAGGAGCAGGCTCTGCTTGTCGATCTGGTCCTTGAGAGCCGTCACCTCGTTCTTACGTTGCGACCCTTCCTGTTCCCACTTGGCCTGTTCTTTATTGAACTTGTCCTGAGCCTCCTTGGTACCCGCATACTTGCTGAGTATGATTTCCGAATTGACATAGCCCATTTTAAGCTGCGCCGAAGCCGACAACGCCGCAATACCTACGGCCATTGCCGTAATAATACTACTTTTACGCATAAACCCTCCCTTTGGTTGCGGGCACACTCCGTGCACCCCTGCGAAAAATTGAAATATGAATTTGTCATGATAATCCGGGTCATCGGAGTACCGCTAATCGCGTTCCTTTATTTTCAGAGCGTCGCATGGCATTGCTTTGTTCACTTTAAAATCCCTTATTCATGAGAAAATGCAATTGCATCCCGCCCGGTTTGCTGCCGAAAACATCTTTCGGGTTGGCATCAAGCGGGAAGCCGAAATCGAAGCCCAAGATGCCCATCATGGGAATATTGACCCGCACTCCGAAGCCGACTCCCTCGTACAAATCGCCCAAATCAATCTGGGAGAGGCTTGCCCAGGTATTACCGACATCCGTGAACAGGCCGAAGTAGAGCGTCTGGGGAAGAATCGTATACCGAAGTTCAAGCGTCGACGCGAACATCGATAACCCGTTTTGCGGAGCGTTGTAAAAGCCGCCGATGGAATATTCGCTGTAACCCCGGAGATAGGCGTCCCCGTACACACCGCCGATTTTAAAGAGATCGTTCCTTGTAATCGTAACGGGGCCATCGTTGATCGTTTGGATAACACCTGCCTTGCTGGTCGACCCGAGCACGAGCCGGTCCAGAAGCGGGAAATAATGATCATATTCCACGGTCCCTTTAAAATAATCGAATTCGCCCCCGAGCCCGGCGATTTGCGGCATGATGATAAGCTTTGAACCGCTGTTAGGAAATTGCGGCATATCAAGGTCATACCGCATGAGGGTCACCGTAAAACGGCTCAGGATACCATCACGCAGAACTTTGACCAGCGGCGAAGAGGTGGTATCGGCGTAGTAGGTCGACATTTCATAACTCAATCGGTACGTACCGTCAATCGACCAGTGGTTGTCGGGCCACGCAAGCCTGGAACGGCCAACGCCGACTTGAAACCCCTTGCTTTGCATGGTATCGGGGGTCGTGGTACCCAGAATCGGCACGCTCCAGTTGTAAAATACCTCGCCCGATAGCGATGTCGGCGATTCGAATGCCCAAGGCTCCGTAAAGCCGAGATCGATACCGCGGCTGTTGGTCCCGTACTGGACGTTTACCTTCAGGTCTTCGCCCTCCCCCCGGAAGTTCGGAATACCAAGCGAAACTGTTCCCACGAAACCGTCAACCTGGCTGTAAGCGGCGCCTACCTGGAAGGTTCCGATATTTTCCTTTTCCGTGATGTCGAAAACGACATCAATGGTACCGTCGTTGTTCGGGGTGATATCAGGTTTGACGTCAGTAAAAAAGTTCAGGGCCATCAACCGCTGGCGGCTCGACATCAGGAGCGATTGGCGGTATCGCTGACCGGGCAAAAGGTCGATTTCCCGGCGAATGACCTTTTCCCGCGTTTTATAGTTTCCCGTTATGTTAACTTTCCGGACAATTGCCGGCTTCCCTTCATAAATACTGAACGCTACATCGACGGTATCTCCCCGGTAACGTTTGCGGTCATCAACCTGCACCCACAGGTAGCCCGCTTCACGATAGGCGTTTTCTATAAAGTACTTCGACATTTCATACTGGCTTTTCTTGAACGGCTGGCCTTCCTTGAGGACAATCTTATCAATCAAGGAATCGGTTGGAATTACCGAATTGCCGGAAAAAGAGAAGGCGCCGGTATAGGACTTGCGGCCCTCGGATACGGTAATGGCGATGTAGATGTCCGTTCCGGAGGCGGAGTACCAGATGCTGTCCTTGATAATGGAAGCGTCGAGATACCCGAGGTCGTTGAGATACATGACCAGCGTGTCGAGATTCGCGCGATACTCCTCCTCATTGAATTCCCCGCTTCGCCACCACCGTTTCTCCTTAGTTTTGAATTTACTCTTAAGTTTTTTCGAGGGTACCTCGATATTTCCGAGGAACGAAATGCTCTTGATACGAAGCGAATTGCCTTCTTTCACCTTGATCTTCAGAAGAACGTTGCCGGGCGCCTTGCCCGCAGCCTGTTCAATCTGTACATCGGCAAACAGGTATCCCTTTTTCGCGTATTCATCTTTCACATAACTTTTCGCATGGAAAATGGCATTGTCGGAAACGATCTGCCCGCGTTTCAACCCCAGCTTCTCCTCAAGGTCCTTCTGCTTTATTTTTTTCAGTCCGCTCCATTCGATTCCTTCGCACAGGGGAAACTCCTCAACCTTGAGGAGAAGCGATGCAGAGGTGTCGGTTTCCGCGACGACAAACATATCGATTGATCGGAACAGACCGAGTCCGTAGAGTTTTTTGATGGATTCCTTCACCTCCGCAGGCGACAGCTTTGAGCCCCGTCGAAATCCGATATTGTTGCGAATGACGCTTGGCGCATTGACGGCAAGTCCTTTGATGATAAGTGTATCAAGCACCTTTGCCCGTTTCGGTGATTCGTTCGTCGTGGTCGAGGAAGAAGCGGATGAATCGTTGGCCGAGTCCGGAGAGGAGGCTTTGGGGACAGCGACAGCAGTATCAGAAGCATTCCCCGCAGGCGCATCAATGGCAGTGGCCGACGCTGCGGCTAACCAGAATGAAAAAAGCAGCATCGCTGTCTGACATATTTTCATAGTACAATAATAACCTTTAGTAAATATTTTCCAACAGCAGGAGCAGGCTCTGAAAATAAAGGAAGATTCACGCCTCCCGCGTCGGGCAACCGCACGTGCATGGTAAAATCGCGACTGAGTTCAATCACTGATTGCATCAGGCGGTTTCATCCGGCGCGGGGACTACTTTCGCGAAAGTAATGGCGTTATTCTTGAGCTCGACATTGATGGTGTCGCGGTCATGAAATTTGTCGCCCAGGAATTCTTCGGCCAGCCGGTCTTCGAGGAGTCGCTGGATCGCGCGGCGAAGCGGACGGGCACCCAGGATAGGATCAAATCCCTGTTCGACGATGTAATCCTTCACCTCTTGGGAAATCTTCAACGTAATATTACGGTCTATCAGGCGGCTCTGGACATCTCTGAGCTGGATTTCGACGATCTGCGCGATTTCCTTCTTTCCGAGCGCGAAGAAAACCACGGCCTCATCGACCCGGTTCAAGAATTCCGGATTGAAAATTCTCTTGAGCTCGTCCATGACCTTGGATTTCATGGACTCGTAATCGCTTTCACCGGTCGCTTTACCGAAACCGACGGTGCCGGCTTTCTTGACGTCGCGGGTTCCAGCGTTAGAAGTCATGATAATGATGGTATTGCGGAAATTCACATGGCGGCCATAGGAATCCGTAAGAATGCCATCATCGAGAATCTGCAGCAGCAAGTTGAAAACATCCGGATGGGCTTTTTCAATTTCGTCCAGCAAAATAACCGAATACGGTTTCTTGCGGATCTTTTCGGTGAGTTGGCCGCCCTCCTCGTACCCGACGTATCCCGGAGGCGCTCCGACCAGACGTGAAACCGCGAATTTTTCCATATATTCCGACATATCAATACGCACAAGCGCATCTTCGGTATCGAACAGAGCTTGGGAGAGAGTTTTTGCGAGCTCGGTTTTCCCTACCCCGGTTGGTCCGAGGAAAATGAATGAGGCAATGGGCCGACGCGAATTATGCAATCCTGCGCGCGACCGCCGGATGCTCCTTGCGATCAGTTCAAGGGCAGGATCCTGGCCGATAACACGTTTCCGCAGTTCATCCTCAAGATAAAGAATTTTTTTCGACTCTGCTTCGGCAAGGCGCGACAGCGGGATGCCCGTCATCGTCGCGACGACCTCTATAATGATGGTCTCGTCGACCAGGAGCCGTTCCTCGGCCTTGGATTTGCGCCAGAGCGCTTTTTTTTCGAGAAGCGTGCCCTTCAGCTTCTCCTGTTTGTCGCGCAGTTTCGCTGCCCGTTCGAACTCCTGCTGCTCGACCGCCGTCTCCTTCTCCTTCACCACATCGGCGATCTCCTTCTCGATATCGCGGATCTCGCTGGGAATCTCCATGCTGGAAAGACGCTTGCGGGCGCCCGCTTCATCGATCACATCGATGGCCTTATCCGGAAGGAAACGGTCCGAGATATAGCGGTCCGAAAGTTTCACCGCCGTCTCAATCGCCTTCTCCGTGTAGGTTACCTTGTGGTGATCTTCGTAGCGGTGACGCAACCCGGCAAGAATCTGGATTGTTTCAGTGACATTCGGCGGATCGACCATGATGGTCTGGAAGCGCCGTGCGAGCGCACCGTCTTTTTCAATATATTTGCGGTACTCGTCGAGCGTCGTTGCACCCACGCACTGGATCTCTCCGCGCGACAACGCCGGCTTGAAGATGTTCGAGGCATCGAGGCTTCCCTCGGATCCGCCCGCACCGACGATGGTGTGCAACTCGTCAATGAAAATGATGATGTTGTCGTTTTTGTCCAGCTCGACCATGAGCGCCTTGAGACGTTCCTCGAATTGTCCGCGATACTTGGTGCCGGCGACCATGGATGCCATGTCGAGATTGATCACCCGCTTGTTCTCCAGGACTTGCGGAATATTTTTTTCAACGATTTTCTGGGAAAGTCCCTCGACAATTGCGGTCTTGCCAATGCCGGGTTCGCCGATCAGGACCGGATTGTTCTTCTTTCGCCGCGAAAGGATCTGCACGACACGTTCGATCTCCTTTTCACGGCCGATAACCGGGTCGAGCCTGCCCTCGCGCGCGAGCACGGTCAGGTCACGTCCGAAATGGTCCAGGAACGGCGTTTTGCTTTTTTCTTTCGAAGCGCCGCCGGGTGACTCGCCGCCCCGCAGGATCCTGTTGATCTCCTCCTTGACACGCTCATAGTCGAGACCTGCCGCCGCCATGGCGTTTGCCGCCGCCGCTTCGGTGTCTTTCATGAGCGCGAGAAGCAGGTGTTCTGTGCCGATATACTTGTGCGACATCGATCGAGCCTCATTCGCAGCTATTTCCAGCACTTTCTTCGCTCGCGGCGTAAAAGGCAGCATCTGGCCGATGGTCATCATGCCGCCGCTTGAGGTAATGGTCTTTTCGATGGTCGAGGCAAGATCGTCAAGATCGACCCCCATGCTGCGCATCACCGCCACGGCGACGCCGTCACCTTCCTTGATGAGGCCGAGCAGCAGATGCTCCGTTCCTACATAGTCATTACCTAGGCGTATGGACTCTTCCCGGGCAATCTGCATCACCTTCTTTACCCGATCTGTAAACATTCCGTTCATCATGGATCAACCTTTTCCGAACACCTCTCCCGTTGATTTGTATACTACTACGTTTCTGCAGGGCGTTTTCGTATCTTTTGCAGCACGATCTTCCTCAGCTCGCTATCGTGCATGCACGATAGCGAGGTCGGTTGCACTGAGCATTTTCTTACCCTACTGGCGGATGAAGCGTCGTCATCATCTGCACCATCCGCTTGCTTGCGATCATTAAGAGCTCATCGGGAATGGCATAGTTCTGCCAATCGGTTGTTAGTGCTTGAATAAAACTACTTTATCGTCCTGCTTCCCGGCTATCCGATAACCTCCTGTTGCATGGTAGGATCTCTGGATCGTAAACTTTTTCCCTTCTATTAATCGCATGGTTGTTGCTTTCATCATGGAGCGGATATCAGTCACGAAGCGCCCTCCATATGCGGCTTGAAAATTACCGTACACCCGGGGATTAGCCGAAAGGCGAAGGCTGTTCCGGCGCCCCGACCGGGAGTATTAGAAACACCCTTGAGCCTGAAATTGCCGGCCGGTTTAAGGTAGATTTTATGCAACTTATCGAGGACCTTCTATTGCATAATGTATTTTAAACTCCATTTTTAATCCAAAAGAAATCCCTGTGCGGATGATGCACGGGGTAAATTCCATCCGGGTAATTCCGGTCATATTCTTTCGGTAATTATTCTCAGGAGCTTAAAGTGATGACAAATAACAATAATCGTTTTCTAAATAAGTCGCATATCATCGGCATGGCTGTTCTTTTCATAGTTTTTTCCGGCCTGCTGATAGACGGTTCAAACGCGGTCAGCGAAAACGATAATTTTTATTTGGATATAACCCGGATGGAACATGTCGCCCTGCTGATTCATCAGAGGTATGTCGAGGATATCCAAGTTGATACGCTTACTGATTATGCGATAACGGGGATGCTGCGGATTCTCGATCCGCATACGACGTACGAAAATGCCGAACAGTATACCGACCTAATGATACATACCGAGGGCCAGTTCGGCGGGCTTGGCATTCAGATTTCCATACGCGACAAGGTGTTGACGGTACAAACGCCCATTGCTGGTACGCCGGCCTCGCGCGCCGGAATTCAATCCGGAGATCAGATAATCCAGATTGACGGCAAATCAACGGCAGGCATTTCGATCGACAAGGCGGTTTCGAAGCTGCGTGGAGCACCCGGCACCAAAGTATCGATTACCATCCGCCGCAAAGGCGAATCCAAGGATATTGCCTATACCATAACACGTGAAATCATCCAGATCAAAGCAGTTCCCTATTACGGTATGCTTGACAGCTCAATCGGTTACATCAACTTGGCCACGTTCTCGGTGGACGCTGGCGATGCAGTGGAAAAGGCAATACGGGAGCTGCTCAAGAAAAACATCAAAGGCCTTGTATTTGACCTCAGATTCGATCCGGGAGGCCTTCTGCCGCAGGCCAAATCGGTCGCGGAAAAATTCTTGCCCCGTGGTAAGCTGATTGTTTCCACGCACGGCCGGACTTCAGATCAGGACAACGAGCTGAAATCCGAGAGCGACCCAGTGCTACCGCTCTCCATTCCGATGGCGGTACTGGTCAATTATGCGAGTGCCAGCGCGTCGGAAATCGTTACTGGTGCGATTCAGGACTGGGATCGCGGCGTTATCGTGGGCGATACCACCTTCGGCAAAGGTTCGGTGCAAAGCGTGCTGCCTATCCCCGAGGATCCGAATCACCATCTCAAGCTCACTACCGCCTTTTACTATACCCCGTCGGGACGATGCATCAACCGCCCTGAAAACGGCGTCCGCGGAAGCCTCGCCGAGGAGAATGACGCTGATCAAGGTGGCGACAGCGAGGAAAGCGATTCGGTCAAGCATGCGAAAACGCCCTCTCCCAAAGACACGATGCATTACTTGACAAACAGTGGCCGTGCAGTTTCCGGCGGCGGCGGCATCATCCCCGACACGGTAGTTCGCATGGATATGCCCGATGAAGTGGCTCGATCGCTGTTCAGCAAGGATGCCTTCTTTCAGTTCGCCAATCTCGAATATCCGCGGTTGGCTGAAAAAAATTGTATCGGCCACGAGAAGATTATTGTAGACGATGAAATCATGCGGGATTTCTACCATTATCTTGATTCGATAAAATTTACATATCAGAGTATTGCGCAATCGAGATTCGATGAATTCAAGCGGGCGAGCCGCCTCATGAAGGATTCCACCGATTCGGAGGCAACACGGTTTGAGATCCCCGGGGCGAAACCCAACTGGACCGAACGGGAAATTATCGACCTGAAAAAAACGTCCGCTGCCATCGATACCCTCCTTTCTCGCGAAAGTAAGCGGGAGATCGCGGGGAACGAACGCGATATCAGGAAGTATCTTACTGAGGCGTTGCTCATCCGCCAGTACGGCCAAGATGATGAACACTTCTGGCGGTGGAAGCTCTCCGACGATCGGCAGTTGAAAACGGCTATCGGCTATTTGACGAATAACAACGCCTATACGGCACTGCTGAAACCCCGGCAGCCTTTCGGCGGCGCACTGCGATAACTTTTCCAAGAACAATCAATCAGTAAGGAGCAGATTGAACCGCCTATGATCAGCAAAATTCGCGAGTGGACCCTCCCGATCATGATCATCATCCTGCTTTCGTTTGTTATCGGAACCATTTTTCTCAACTGGGGCATGAATCGTGGATCCAGTGGAATAAAGATCCAAACGGCCGGCTCCATCAACGGCAGAGAAATACCGTTGAATTTTTTCGACCGCGAAGTTACCAATGAGCGCCAACGGCTCGAACACGGCGCTACCGAAGACCAAGATCAGCTGCATATGCTCCCGCAGGAAGTGTGGGAACGCACCGTCAATCAGAGCCTCATGAACGACTATTACAAAAAGGCCGATCTTTTTGGTTCCGCGGATGAAGTCTTCGACTATCTTGTACATAATCCGCCTCCGGGCGTAGATACCGCCTCGATGTTCAGAACGAACGGCGTGTTCGACACTTCAAAGTTTGTTGCGTTCCTGAACGACCCGCGCGCCTACGAATACAATACGGGACTGCGTCAGCTCGAAGAGCAGGCAAGCCAGATGATCCTACCGGCCCAGAAACTGGAAACTCTTCTCGACGCCGCGCTCCTGCCCACCAGAGTTGAGGTCGAATACCTCTATAAGGAACAGAATGAAAAAGCCGTTTTCGAATATGCCGCTTTAAAAAGCAATACCGTCAATGTTGACATATCAAAAATAACCGAAAACGATATGGCAAAATACTATGCCGACCATCGCGATGCGTTCAAGTCCGAGGAGCAGGTCGATCTTTACACCGTCCGGATCTTGAAGACGCCGACTGCGCGCGACGAGCAGACCTACTATCAAGAGCTGGCGGACCTCAAGAATAAGATTCTCGGCGAGAAGGATATTCCACGTTCAGAGGCATTTGCCGAAGAAGCGAAAATTTCATCCGATGATGACGTATCGGCCCCAAATGGCGGCGATCTCGGCTGGTTCAAACGCGGTTCCAGGGCTTCTGCATTCGATTCCGTCGCGTTCAAACTGGATACCGGCACGATCTCCGATCCGATTAAAACGCGTTCCGGTTATCATCTTATTTTAGTCGAAAAACGGGAAAAACGCGACGGAGTCGAGATGGTCAAGGCACGTCAAATTCTCCGTAAGATCATTCCCACCGGCGAAACAATGGACGCCCTCCAGGAAAAGGCGGACTCGCTTCGCAAGATGATGGAAGATGTCGGATTTCGCAAAGCCGCCGAGGAGGCGGCGAAGAACGATCCTTCGATTATTTTTGATTCGACTGGGCTCTTCCCCCGTAACAGCCCGATTCCCGGCATCGGTTTCGTCACCGGATTAGGTCATTTTCTCTTAGGTGCAGAAAAGGAGAGCGACAACATATCCGAACGTCTGGAGAACTCGTCGGCTTTTTTCCTCTTTAGCGTAAAGCAGCGCGTTGCCAAGGGAATTCCACCGTTTTGGGCGGTCAAACGGCGTATTGTACCTATTCTTTTAGATTCACTCCGCCGACAGGCTATCCGCAACGCGGCCGAGGCGTGGAGCGCGGGTATCCCTGAAAATACACCCCTTGCCAACCTTAAAAAGACCGACTCCGCTCAGGTCGTTTCCGGCGTTACGGATACCGTTACGCGAATGAGCAATATTCCCGGCATCGGCGTCGATACCAAAGTCGCGGCGGTCGCGTTCGCACTGCCGGTCGGCAAGCGATCAAAACTCATCGAAAATAACGGCGGCTATTTCCTTGTTCGACCCCTTTGGAAAGGACCGGTCGTTGCGGCGCCCTGGGGAACGCCGCCGGTCCAAGCGCTCATCGGGCGGATTATGAACCGGACGCAACAGTCAACCTATGCCGACTGGTACCGAAACTATAAAGCAGGGCAGAAAATCGTATCGAATATCGATAAGATTTATGTAGATTAACAACGGCAAGATTTCAAATTTTTGCGAGCAAGAAATTTTCTGGTGCGAGAGGTAATACTCTCACTCCCCTTCTTTGGCCTGTGGGAAAATTTGTTATACGGGCTTCCTAAAAAACCTTATCGCCTGTTCGACCATCGCCATATCCACGCACGTATTTACGCACGGACCGTTCGGACGGTCATTGATGATGCCGTATACGGGAACCGGGTAGACATCCTGGATGCCGAAGGTCAGGTCGCGTTCGCACGCCACGGCGACGATGCCGGTTGGCCGAAATGCGGCGACGCGACTGCGCGCCACCGATCCGCCGTTTACTATTTCGAGGTGTAATCCATATTTTTCTCCGAGTTCCAGAAGCTGGCTGACGGGACATTTGCCGCAGCGCAGGCAATTATTGACATCGGTGGTAAGTTTTCGATTGCAGACGTCAATCTGAAGACAGTGCGGAAGCAATACCACGACCCGGTCGCCCCGGATACGCCGCCACTGCGCTTTGGTAAGGGCATTATTAACCTTGATAAATGATGTTCTAAGACGGTTCCGTTCGAGGCCAAGAATCTGGGCCAGCGTTGGCGCAATCGAGAAAAGCACCGCGATAGTTATGGAGGTGATCCTCTGCGGGTAAAGAAGATCGATGCCGGTGAGCGTCGTAGCGGTAATGAGACTCAACCCAATAAATGGTACGAGAAAGAAGAAACCCATGGCAATACCCACCGCAAGGGACATCCGATGGTCAATATGGGCAAGACGGGGTTCGACGAGGTAAAATGCCGCCGCCTCGATAAGAAACAGTATAAAAAGGCTTGCCCAGCACGACCCCAGGAAAGTCGCCTTTGACCACCATGAGCGCCATGGTGATTCCTCACGAAATTTCCCCTTTTTGAATAAGGTCGGACTTGCCGCTTCTGTTTGGTTATAGTCCATTGCAATACCGGATTAGCCGATATTTTCGACACCCTGCACTTCGGAAATGCGCTGCTTGAGAAGTCGCTCGACTCCCATTTTCAGGGTCATGGCAGCTCCCGGACACCCATGACAGGCGCCTTGAAGGCGAACCCGCACAATACCAAGGGGCGTCACTTCGACAAGTTCGATATCACCGCCATCGGCCTGAAGATTGGGCCTGATTTCATCAATTACCGCTTGAACCCGCTCTTTCATGGAACTCCTCTTTCCGCAGAAATAGTATAAATTCACCCGATCGATTCATGCTCTTCGGGAACATCAGTAAAAATACATGGGTTCTGGCGAGTATTTCAACGGAGGTATTAAACAAGACAGGTTGTCCTCTAATAAAATAAGAGACTACGTAGCGCACACTTCTCAACTGAGTTTTTCAGGATTGTTGTATTTTTCCCTTATGTTTCGCGGCGCTCTTCGGCAGCTATCATCGTATTATTCCTCCGGAAACCGGTGGTGGGTTGCGCTTGCAGGCGGCATACTTTATCCGCTTGCCTTGCCGCCTTTTAACCACGAATTTTCTTGGATATTTTCACTGTTTCCACTCCTGAGTTTCATCGTACCTCTGCCGCTCTTTGCCGCAGCCACGCAGCCGACTTTCCGGCGCGCTCTCCTGCATTCATTTTTATTCGGATTCGCCGCCTCGCTCGGACAGGTTTACTGGCTGATATTCGATAAGGTCGCGGGTCTCTGGCTCTACGTAATCATTGCGATGTTCCTTGCTGCCGCCGCAGTCGGGCTCTTCTATTGTGCCGCCGGTCTGCTCTTTAGATTAACCTTGCGCTGCTACCCCAGAGCATATATCTGGATCTTCCCAGCCATATGGGTCATGATCGATTACTCTCGCACGTGGGGTGACCTCGCCTTTCCATGGTCCTTTCTCGGGTACTCATTGACTCCCATTCTTCCCCTTGCCCAGCTGGCATCGATCACGGGGGTTTGGGGACTGACCTACGTGATACTCGTTGGTGCAATGCTACTCTGGAAGGCCTTCGGCGGCATTATGCGTGGAGACCCGACTTGGAAAACAGTTCGACCGGCAATGTATTTTGCCGCTGCACTTGCCCTTGGCTCGCTTTGGGGGTGGTGTCGCATGCACCGAATCGAAACGAACGATACGCATCGGATCACCGTGTCACTCTTGCAGCCGGATATCGACCAGTTCCACTGGAATAATTCAATGCTTGATACGGCATTCGTTCTTACCGAGTCGATGATCGGAAGAGCCTCTAAAGAAAAACCGGATTTGATGATTCTGCCGGAAAGCGCGTTGTTATGCTATATCACCCATGAGGATGAGAGGGGCGAACAGCTCCTATCAAACGTTCGAAGGTCCGGCGCGCCGCTGATTTTCGGGTCCCTCGATTGGGAAAGACCGGCAGGAGCTTCAGATTACCGCTACTATGTTTACAATGCTGCATTTCTGGTTGATGCCGGAGGCCATAATTTCCAGGCCTACCATAAAATCCGGTTGGTTCCCTTCAGCGAAGCGATGCCCTTTGAACAAGTCTTTCCCGTACTGTCTCGTGTTAATATCGCCGAAGCGGGATTTCGCCGGGGAGATTGCGGCACGGTTTTTTCCATTGCACCCGTGCTCCGGGCGGCGCCGCTCATCTGCTATGAGGGTATTTTCCCAAATTTCGTCCGGAAGCGCGTTCAGCACGGCGCGAATCTGCTTGTCAATATCACGAATGACGGCTGGTTCGGCAAATCGAGCGGTCCCTACCAGCATGCCATCATGGAGCGAATGCGCGCCATTGAAAACGGCGTTGCTCTTGCACGCTGCGCCAATTCTGGATTCAGCATGGTGGTGAATGCCGCAGGTTGTGTCATGGGATGCACCGGGCTCTATGAACGCACGATTCTTACCCGCTCCGTCAGCGTTCAACCCTCCCCTACCCTCTATACCAGATTCGGAGATTGGTTCCCCCTCCTCTGCGCCGCCATCAGCCTGATTGGAGTTGCTTTCTCACTCTTGAATCCGGCGGGCCGAAAGCGCTTTGTACGTTCCGGGCAATAAAAATATTTGATTATTAATTGGATTAATTGTATATTAAAGATGGAAAGATGGAAGGATCAGCGGAATTGCGTAAATTCCGAAAGAGGTGGTTATGAAAGGATTAAAGCTTTTCATCGAAGGTTGCACAACGGTAGTGATCCTGGCGCAGAGCCCGATTGTGAGCGCTGTTTCGACTCCGTCTTCTCCTGTTGCTCTGGAAGGTACCATAGTTTCAAAGCCGATTCTTCAATTCAATTATGACACTAAAATGCTGATTATCAGCATTGATCATGCACAACAACTCTCTATCTCTGCCTTTATTATGACCGGGAAAAAAGTCAGTAAGTTCGCGTGCGAAAAATTTCTTACCGCAGGAACCCACCGCATCAGCTTCAACAATCAAAAACTTTCAAACGGCGTTGTAATCTTCAAGGTCGAAGGCAGCGGATTTTCAGCATCCAAGACCATTGATCTGACGCGGTGATTAACACCTATACCCCCCCCCAACTTTTGAACCCTTAAATTTCGGTCCTGCTGATTTCTCTTCTGGGAAAAGGGGAGTCGTGCGAGGATGCCCCACCGTAAGTTTTGCTTGGGCATTTACATTAATTAGTTTTTACACCAACAGACCCGATTAAGGATAAGGTATTTTTATTCTACAATGAACCGCTGGGAAAACCAATTCGGACATAACGAAACACTGAAGGAGGTTTATTACAAAACCGAAATCCTGCGAAAACCGATAAGCGGGATTGTGTCCGGCTACCATGAGTTGCCGTATATTCTCATCACCCCCCGCGATGAGAACCGGGCCCTGACCATCGAGGTGAACGGAAAGATAAACGTTTCGCCAAAATTTGTCATTTCGCCACACGCTCTTCAAGCCACCTTTGGAGAAATCTTCGATCCGGAAACGTTCAATCAGGACCTGCAAGGCCGCGTTTTTTCATTCGCCTATGCCGGTAACCGGCAGCTCTCCATCGAAAATGAATATTTCAGGATGGAGATTTTTGAGGAACGGCCCGAGGATCATCTGTATCGGGTTAACGATACGCTCATGTCCGAAGAGAATACCCGTACAGGCCTTATTTTCGGGCCGAGGTTTCGGTATTACCCGGTATCGATTGACCGATATATTTCGGAGATAATCGAGCGGGAGTTCCGGGTCTGATGAAGCACCTCCCGGCGAAGTTAGAACCACCGGTAGGTAACGCTTAACTTATACGTCGGCGCGAGATCGTTCTGGAGATAGGCAAGATCAATGCTTGCGCGGTTGCGCAGAAAATGTATCCCCCCCCCGAAACTAAAATAACCGTCATTGAGGCCAACTCGGACTGAAACAACCTTCATGAGCGTATATTCCGCTCCCCAACGGGCGGAAGAAAGCAGAAGCGACGGGTTGCTCTTGATACTTTGAGTAGCAGGTACCGTTTCGCTTCCGGAGGAATCCGTTATATTGTCGGTAGTATTCACCCCTTCGTTGGAAAGCAGGTCGGGCGAAACATAGTGCAGACTGTACTCGCCGTAAAGATAGGGAATTGCCTGATGCCATCCGAGTCCGAGGTAAACATGCGGATACGCATACTCCTGGTAATCACCGCTCCACCGGATATAGCTGGTCGTCATATTATTAACTGTCAACCCAGCTGCGGCGTTCGCTGCAATCTGCCTGAAATCGAATAAAAAGTTCACGCCGCCATCGGCGCCGATCTCATACCCCGTATAGTCGATGAGCCCGAGCCGCTCTGCGTTTATAGCGGCACCGGCATTCACCGCCACCGTATTGGAAAGTTGCAGAAGGGTGAATCCATATCCGACCCTTAACAAAATATCGGAAGCGCTGGCGGTCGGTACATTGGCTGGAATGACAGTATCGGAATAAAGCTCGATTCCCGGCACCAGGAGATAACTGATGGAAATTCCGATAGCCGACCGCCCATCGATTGGGCCCATGTACGAAACGGATGACGTACTGTAGGTGTTCTGGAAATAATCGGCATAGCTGAGGGAGACTTCCCTCATGGAATCGGTCGGGAGATTTGCCGGATTTCCTAGCGGCTGAGCGCTGCGATCCAGCGCCATATCCGCACCGCCGAGCGCGGCGGATTTCGGCAGCAAAAATATATCGAGGTTATCATCAGCATAATCATTCCCCACTACCTGCGCATATAGACAACCGGAGAGCCACAGGACAATAAACGAAACGGTCTTCAGTTTTTCGCGCATCCGCTTTGGAACCTCCGCCCTCACGGGGCGGCGCAAAAGTTAAACGTACGGTGACCTCTAAAAATCGGTTTCGTGACTCGACAAGCTCACCATGAACAAATAACGGTGCATTTTTTAAGCATATTCATGGATTTCTTTCGTCCATCCTTCCACGAGGTTCGAGGGACGAAAAAAAGAATTCCTCAAAATCTCCTTAAGCCTTAAGCCTGAAAACCCTTCTTTTTTAATTCCTGGCCTTCCCGAACCGAATCTCAATGCTGAAAAGATCTATGAACAAATTACGATAAATAAGCTGAAATGTTGCTGTTACTTTTGTGGAGAGGGCGAGGTTGCAAGCGTATTGCACGGTCAGTCTGTAAGGCTTACCGAAAACCCCGCCGGAATGTATCAGTTCACGAGCATGGTGCCGCCCTATGAACTCTGGTCGCTGGTGTGAGTAGCGAACCCTTGCCGGTGTGCTATCCCGGTGTCTCACTCCCAATGGTTTTCGAAAATGCGCCGTCTCTTACAATATCCTTAACCGGGCTTGCTTTCATCACAGAGGCAAACAGGCGGATACTCTACCGAAGTGCCTGGTCGAGCTGGGAGGGAATGAAATTCCTCCTCTGATGATGTACCTACAGAGGTGTGCTTTTTAATTGGATTTACGAACGACCCAGTAGTCGAGATGTTCTGGCCGCACTACTGTTTCACCGAAAGTTCTGCCGTCGGCTGCGGTAGCGAAACTACCGATGCGAACCCGATAATAAGTGCCTCCAAGATCGGATCTGGGATTCTGAACCTCCAAAATATAGGTCGGATATCCCATTTTTTTGAACTTTGACGCAATAAGTTCCGCCTCGCCGTTCGATGGTGTGCTGGCAATCTGCACGTCAAAGTTCCCCTTTTCCGAAACCAACGGAGAAATTGTTCCGGCAAGCGCCGACGGCGTTGCTTCTGACGTGCGCATCGAAAAAGTCAATGCGCTCTTTGCACGAAGCTTTACGGTATCATTGACATCGGTGTAGTACTTGTTGAAGGCGTCGTCAGATTTAGTCGAGGCGGAACTTTTTTGCAATTCTGGCGCCGCTGGAGCCTGAGATCGAGCAGAGCTATTGTGTTTTGAACACCCAAAAAGCAAAACCTCCGCCATTACCATAACAATTAAATAACTTTTGTGTATCATACCGCCTCCCATCCGAATGTGCGGTTGCCCGCTCTTTGATTAAACCAATCATCGTCATCTCTCCGCCGGTTCTCCTACAGTACTCCTTTGGTGGTCGGAATCTCGGACGGCGTCTTTGGATTGATCGAGCAGGCGATGGCCAGTGCGCATCCGAACGCCTTGAAAATCGCTTCGAGCGAGTGATGGCTGTTTCTTCCACGCAAAAGATCGATATGCATTGTGATCCGGCTATGGTCGACAACTGCCTTGAAGAAATCCTCGGCCAGATCGCACTCGAAATCATTGACTCGCCGGTCGGGCAGCGGTACTGAGTAGATAAGGTTCGGCCTGCCGGCGATATCCAGGCAAACCCGGGCTAAGGACTCGTCCATGGGCACATATGCGTAGCCGAACCGGAAGATGCCCTGACAGTCGCCGAGCGCCTCGGCGAGGGCTCTTCCGAGGCAGATGCCGATATCCTCCACGCTGTGGTGAAAGTCAACCTCTGTATCCCCCGTGCAGCGGAGAGAGAGATCGAACAGGCCGTGGCGTGCAAAAAGCATCAGCATATGATCCATGAATCCATTACCGCTTTTGACCGTGGAGACGCCCCTCCCATCAAGGGTAAGAGAAAGTTCGATATCCGTTTCCTTGGTCGTACGGCAAATTCGAGCGGTTCTTTCCATTTTTTTGTCTCCTCATGATCCGAAAAAAAAGGATCGAAGCGTGGTGCGAAGCAATTCATTTTCGTCGGGAGTACCAATGCCAATACGCAGGCAATTATCAAGGAGCGGATAGGAGGAAACATCGCGGACCAGGATGCCCTCCGCTTTAAGCGCATCGACCAGTAGTGACTTTTCGCGGCAGCGCACCAGGATGAAATTCGCCTCGCTGCGATACACTGCCTCGAAGGGAAGCGTCCGGAGAAAATCGTACTGGAAGTCCCGCTCAGTTTTGATAAGTGCTACACGCTTCCTGAGCAGGTCCCCGTAGCGGAGGAGCATCGAAGCGGCATGCTCCGAAAAGAAATTGAGATTATAGGGCAACTTTATTTTATTGATTTCATGGATGACCGCCGGGTTTCCCGCAAGATACCCCAGCCTGAGCGCCGCTCCCGCAAAAGCCTTTGAAAATGTTCGCGTAATTATAAGGTTGGGAAACTCCCCGAGCAAAGGCATGGCGTCGAATCCGCCGAATTCGACATACGCCTGATCAAGAACGCAAAAACCGCTGTGACGCCGCAGTATCTCCCGCAGTGACTGCTCATCCAGTGCACTGCCGGTGGGGTTGTTGGGCGAGCAGAGCACCAATAGCGCGTTTGGATGCGCTGCAATCGCCGCGCACATCGCCGGCAGATCATACTGCAAAGCGGGATTGAGGGATACCGGGATTGCCGTGGCGCCCAGTCCATCGACCAGGAGACGGTAGATGGTAAAGGTTGGTTGACATATAATAACCGGCGAGCCTTTTTCCGCGAATGAAAGAAGCAGCACCAGAAGCATCTCGTTCGAGCCGTTCCCGACGATGATGCCGCCCCTCGCCGTTCCGGCGTAGTCGGCCAGCGAATTTTTCAGTGCATCCGGAATAAAAGGCGGATAGCGATTCCAGGGCCGTTGCACGCAAAACCGCCCCATCTCCTCCTTGATCTCTTCGGGCCAATCAAAGGGATTTTCATTCTGGTTGAGCTTTATCGAGCACTCTTCAGGCTCCAGATGGTAGGTCGTAAGACCGCGGATGCTTCCGCGAACGAGCAGAAGCGCTTCATTGAGATTCATAATATTTCGTCATTTTGTTTGCCAGGGTGAGAACGCTCTTTCTCGCTCGTTGAGCTTGGATGACTACATAAGACAAACACCCGGATGACGCCAACCACTGCAAAAAAAGCAAAAATGCACCCCTCCGGCGCACCTCCATGAATTGGATGACAAACAAAAATACAATCTGTTACGCGGAGACAGACTAAAAAAGGAGATCCCCGCGCCGGAGGGGTGCGAAGAGACGATTAAAGTTCCCTGCTATCGCCTCCTGCAGTTTTTCCGGAGAGATGCCAAGGGTTTTCGCAATAGTTTTCCCGGTTATCGCCACTCGGTCGGGGCGATTGACCTGGCCCCGATAGGGCGTGGGCGAAAGCCAGGGGGAATCGGTTTCAATAAAGAGCCGGTCGAGAGGCACCTCGGCTACGCGACCGAGGAGATTACTGTTGAAGGTCACAATGCCGGAAAAAGAAACGCTGTAACCGCCATCGAGGATGGCGGCCAGCGAAACGCTATCTCCTGTGAAACAGTGAAATACCGCGCGTTTTATGCCATGGGACATGCACAGCGAAACGACCCTGCTTTCCACCCCCCGTGAATGTACGATAATCGGCAGATCGCACTCGCGCGCAATTTCAAGCTGTCGTTCAAAAACAGGGAGTTGCAGCGACAGCGGCGGATATTTGGGGTTGCTCTCATCAATGCCGATCTCGCCGATGGCGATAATCCGCTCTCTCAAAAGAAAAGATCGAAGCTTCGCCTCCCAGTTATCGGGAAGCAAACCCGCCGAGAAGGGGCAGATCCCGACAGCGCCCCACAGTGAGGAGTGCATGAGACATTGCCGTGAAACTATTTCGGCCGAAGCCAAGTCGGTCGCCGCGACGAATACCACGGAAACGCCGGCGGCGGCGGCCTCTGCTATCGATTGGCTCAGCTCACTATCGGATAATCCGTCCAGATGGGCATGGAGATCGATCCAGGAGGGAACGGGATTGATCAATGAAAGGTTGTATCCCATTTTTCAAGCGTCCACCGGGCAGTGCCTCCCGTTCTGGCGACCTTGAGCGCCGAGGCGCCGGTCATTTCCTGAAGCGAAACAGGCTGGTCGTTAAGGGTCATGGCGATTGCGTCGCTCGCGGACACGCAGACATTGAAGCTGTCCTGCGCAAAAAATGCTTTCCATCCTCCCCGATGCATCACTCTCCGCCACTCTTTCCCGTCGCTGTATGCTCGCACCAGGCATGAATCGCGCTGGACTGAAACAAGTAGCTTCATCGGACCGCTTCCAGCAGCGTCGATACCACTTGCGCCTTTGGCGTTATCTGCAATGGTCTCTGCCGAAGACGTCGTATTCCGGTTCGTCGAAATAGCCTTTGTCGAAGACATCGGATTCCGGTTCGTCGAATCGGCCGCCGTAACCTGGGATTTAGACAAATGTGAAAACCGCCATCCGTGCTTTCGGCCTAAAAAACCAACACCGGCGAGTACGATGATCAGGAATATTGCGATGAATACCGTCGAGTCGTTTCTTTTCCGGTTATCGAGGGCAGGCAGGTTAATCTTCGTTTTTGAATCTTTTCGCAGGGTATCGGCGCCGCTGAGCCCCCGTTCATCGAAGAAACGACGGAAAATTTCTTCGGAATCAAGCGAAAGGTACCGCGCGAGCGATCGCAGATATACGCGAATATAGGTATCTCCCGGCAGGCGATCATATCGGTTCTCTTCAAGCGCTTCGATGTATTTTGCATTCAGCCTGAGCTTTGCGGCAATCATCTCCACGGTAATTTGCCGTTTTTCCCTCTCTCTCCTGAGCATCTCGCCGATACACTTGTCTTTCCCGGATGGCACGTCACCTGCCTCAAGAAGCGAATGTGCGGAATCGTCATGTTCCATTGTCTATTACTCCCATAAATTCCGTGAAAAGCCTTATCGTTTCCGATACCGGCAATCCAACGACATTGTAATAGCAACCTCGTATGCTCTCGACGAACGCCATTGCCTTGCCTTGGATCGCATAGGCGCCGGCTTTGTCGCGATATTCGTCACCTTCAAGATACTCTTCTATTTCGCTCAACGCAAAATTGCGGAACAGCACCTCAGTGAACGCCAAACCGGTTCGGGTAAATTCCCACTCCCCGCACACAAGGGCCACACTGGTTACCACCCGGTGGGCGCTCCCTGCAAGTGAAGCGAGCATGATGCGGGCTTCGTCTGGGTTTTGCGGCTTGCCGAGAACCCGACTGCCTTTTACCACCACCGTGTCGGCTCCAAGCACCAGCGCATCTGGCCGACGGCCGGCCACCGACTTTGCCTTGGCAATCGCGAGCCTGCGCAATGAAAGTTCCAGATCATTGTCCTTGATATAGGACGCCTCGTCTATCGTCTCCGGCGGACAAATTTCGAATGTAAATCCCAAAAGACGCAGGATCTCCTTCCGCTGTGCGGATTGAGATGCGAGAATAATAGGTCGTCCGGGATTTCGCCACGCAGTCATAAGCGATAAGCAAAAATACTTCCTCCCTTTGAAAAACAGCGAAAATGCCCTTCGCATTACAGAATATACGATTGTGATGAGCGGCAGGATGAGCTATTTTAAGCCCTTGGGAACAACCGAAGGGCCAAAGCAAAGTCTGGGAGACCACGTTTTCAGGGAAGTTGGAAAATTCGAGGGTGAAAGGTTTAAAAAACTTCAAGATCCTTTGCATTTAACTCTCGGCCCCCCCCTCCTATTTTTCAAAAAAGCCGAAAAAGGATCATCGATGAAAGAAATTGCACAAATTGCTGTCGAAGCTGCTACCCGAGCGGGGCATCTCATCGCTGCCGACCTCGGTAAGGCCATGATCACGCTGAAAGACTCCACCTATAACCTCGTGACCGACGCAGACCGCCGCTCGGAAGAATTGATTGCTGGATTTCTCTTAAAGGAGATGCCCGGCAGTTCATGCCTCGGAGAAGAAACCCACCATGCCGCATTGAACGCCGATCGTCTCTGGATTGTCGACCCGCTCGATGGGACCACTAATTTTGCTCACGGTATTCCCCATTTCGGGGTCAGCGTGGCCTATGCTGAAAAAGGAACGATTCTGGCCGGCGCGGTATATGATCCCATGCGTAGCGAATTGTTTTCCGCAACTCTCGGTCAGGGCGCCACCCTTAACGGGGCTCCCATCCATGTTTCCGGAAACCGTCAGCTCACCCAATCAATCATTGGAACCGGCTTTTACTACGACCGGGGGGAAACGATGGAAAAAACTCTCGGAGCTCTTCATACCCTTTTCAAGCAGAACATTCACTGCATGCGCAGGATGGGAGCCTCATCACTTGACCTCACCTGGCTTGCGGCGGGTCGTTTCGACGGCTATTTCGAGTACACGCTCTCCCCCTGGGATTTTGCCGCCGGGCTTTTGATCCTGACTGAAGCAGGGGGGAAAGCCATCGATGCCCGTACGGCCGCTCCCGCAGCTCTCTTTTCAAACGGGTTGATTTGCAGCAACGGGCTTATACACGACGCGCTGGTAGCCTGCACTCTTAATGCACCCCGGTATGGGAGCTTTCCTACCCAGGAATGACATCTCGCAAGTCTGAAGAAGAATTTCGTTCGTGGTAAGCCACCCTTATGCTCCCGATTATCAAATTAAAACATTAACGGCATTTTGAGAGGTTCTCTTCCTTCCCAAAGGAGCTATTGAGCGGCCTGGGGGTGAGCTGGAGGCCGGGCAAGCTGCTGCTGCGCACGGAGAAGATTTCCCTGAGCATCTTTGTATTGTGGATTCACGCGCAACGCTTCACTGAACTGCCGGATCGCGCCGGCATAGTCGCCTTGGCTGAACAGCACCGAACCCAGGTTGTTGAGGACGACGGCGTTATGTGGATCGATGCCGGCGGCCGCGGTTAATTCGGCTACCGCCTGCGGCACCTGATGCTGCTCGAAATAAACTCTCCCAAGATTGCTGTGGGCCTCGGATTGGTCAGGCTTGACCCTCAGCGCCTGCTTGAAAGTATCCACCGCATCACCGGGTTTCCCTGTCGTATAGAGAATGATGCCAAGGTTGTTAAGCGCATCCGAATTGGTTGGATCGGTTGCCAGCACGCCGCGGTAGACATCCGCGGCTTCGGTAAGCTTTTTCTGCGCTTGCAATGCGTCGGCAAGATAATACTCGGCGGTGAGGAAATCCGGAGATTTTGAAAGGATCTCCCGGCAATATCCTTCCGCCTCCGCCGGCCTCCCGGTCTTGTTGCATAACTCGGCGCGGTTGACAAGGACATCACGGTTGTCGGGGGCCACATGATAGGCGCGGTCGAGGCACTGCTGTGCAACCTGCAAATCGGTTTGCGCGCTGTTCTTCTTTTCCATGAGGCAGAAGGAGTAATAGGAGAGCGTCTGCGTCCCGTACGGGTTATAGCTCAAGGCATATTCAAGGTAGCGCTGCGCCTCCGGATAGTTCTCCGCCCGCATATAGGCGGCGCCAAGGCTCAGGTTGGGAAATTCGCCTCGCGGGTCCGTTTCAAGGACATGGCTGAACAGCGTGATGGTATTCTTCCACACTTTAACCTGATTTATCGTCAGGACGGTCATGGCCGCAATCGCGGCGATCGCCGCCGCACCGAGCATACGTTTGACACTCGGTATCTTTTCGCCGAAATCGCCGACAAGCCAGACGAATGCGATAAAAATGCCGATACTCGGAATATACGAATACCGCTCCGCCATGGCCTGTACGCCGACCTGCACCGGAAAACCGATTACCGGCACCAAAGTTCCGAGATACCAGAGCCATCCTGCAATGAGGTACGGCCTTTTTTTCCCGAGTCGGAAGCAGGCGAATGTGACAAACAAAAGGGCAAGCGCAGCCAGAATGGCGAGGGGGACATGGATATTCCGCGCTTCATGATGGTAGTAGGTGATAAGCGGATTCGGCCAGACCATTTTTCCAAGGTAGCGCCAGTAGCTCATGGCGGCATTGCATAATCGTACCCACCATGGCAGGGCATTTTCGCTCGACACCGCATGGCCCGCACTCTGCGCCAGATAGGTTAGAATGCACGAAGAAAAGGTCATTAAAAAAAGCGGCCATTTTTCAAAGGCGAGTTTGATCCCGTCATCAACGGTACGGCCTATGTTTCCCGTGTCCAGCCGGATTCTTCGGAACGGCCAGATATCGAGCAGCAGCAGGGTAAAGGGAAGCGTGACCACCATGGGCTTGGCCAGGATGGCGAAGCCGAATCCAAGAATAACCAGCGGGAATCGTTTCCAGGAAGGCTTGCGGACATACCATGCGTAGGCAAACGTGGTAGCGAGCCAGAAGAAGGTGCTCAGGACATCCTTGCGCTCCGCAACCCATGCCACCGACTCCACATGAATCGGATGCAGGGCGAAGAGAAATGCCACCATGGCGGCGCGCCAGAAGAATCCGGTCATGTAAAAAATCAGGAGAAACAGGAGCACCGAGTTTGCCGTATGCAGGCCCAGATTCACCATGTGGTGCGGCCCCGGATGGTTGTCGAACACGGTCCAGTCAACCATGTGCGAAATCCAGGTCAGCGGGTGCCAGTTGGAGGCGTAAAACGTGGAGAACGCCCACAGGATGCTCTTCATTGTCAAGCCATGCTGAATGAATTTATTCTGCGTTACATAATCGGTATCGTCATACGATAAGAAGCTGCTGTGCAAGACGCCGACGTAGGAGATAACCGTTAACCCTGCAAGTATGCAGCAAAGGATAACGGTTCGCGAAGCAGTGTTTCCCGGTCGTGTATTATCCGATGCAACAGGCGAAGAATCGTTTGAAGCGCACTGTTGTTTTTTTTTATTGGATGAAAATTTTTTTTTGCGGGGCGCGCCGGATCGACTCATGCTGAAAAAAATAGCTTCTTGAAAAAGGGGGCCGCTACAAAGGGTATCGTCACCTTTCCCCTTTCAGCAAGCGGCGAGAGGCGGGCGCGCATATTGCCAAGTTTATGGAACGGTATTAAAGGCAAAAATGAAAAAGGGGAGATATATCCTCCCCTTTTAATTACCGAACTGCCGCGAGCCGATGCTTACGGCATTACGACCAGTTGTTTGTACACCGCTTTGTTCTGTGTGATGCTAACGATAAAAGCGGTCTTACCCTGACTGAGGGCCGGCACATGCAGCGAAACGGTGTTTGCTTCGAAAGCATGATTGTACACCATCTGACCCAGTAAGTTGTAGACTCTCACGATACCGGGCTCGGTCATGTTTTTCAGGGAGATTATACCCGCTGAACGAAGGACGCTGAACGTAGGCTCGCCCGTGGTCTTGTTCGCAACTTCAGGGAGCACACCAACGGATTGGACGGTGAAAACGATACTATTGTAAGTGGTAACTCCCGTTGCGGCGATATCAATCGCTGCGGTATTGTTAAAGGGATTAAAGACAGTGTCACCGCTCACGGATGATAAGGTTGCATCAAGCCCGAGACCGGTCGTGATGTCATATACCGGTATTGAACCGGTCGCAGGAATCGCATCCGGAATTCCGACCACCGACCAGGTACCGTTGGTAAGGCTCGTTGCGGCAAACACGTAGCCGCCCGCGCACTTGAAGACAATCTGGGCTCCGGAAGCCGGGACGCCGGTTGTCGTCACCTCATGGGCGGTACCGCGAATCGCGCGCTGCACGGTTCCCGTTGCAACCTGGGTAAGCGTGTAGGTAACCGTATCCGCCGAATATGCGCTGCTGCTCACAAAGTTCAACTGCGCGCTGTAAAGCGAGTCGGCAACGGTGATGGAATCGAACCCGACCGGCGCATTGTTAACCTGAAAGATACCATGAACATTGGTAAGGCCGCCGATGACCGAAGTGCCATTGGTGAAACCTACCGAGGCATTGGCCAAAGGAGCGCTCGCTGTACCGAGCACCTTCACCCAGAAGGTCTTCATACTGCCGGGAACCAAGACAAAATTCACGGCATCGGTATCAAAGGTCTTGGTGGTGTCTTTCGAGAGAGTCTGGAACCCGTTGTACGACGCGGTAATCGTGTAGCTCACGCCTACCGAATCGTGGGAAAAGGAGTAGATCCCAACACTGTCCGTGACCGTTGAGTCAATGGCCGCTGTGCTCGCGCTCTTTTTAAGGACGATCTTCGCACCGACAAGCAGCGTGCCATTGTCGGACTTGACGGTACCCTGGAAAGCGGAGGTCGCCGGACCGAGCATGAAATTAACCGTATCGACGCCGATGCTCTTATAGGTAATCGAGCCGGACTTCGGGCTGAACGAAGGCGCTGAAGCCGCAACCTTATAAGAGTAATGCGCGGCAATACTGTCCAGCATATAGTGGCCGGTAGAATCGGTGGTGGTCACTGCAAAGGGAGCCTGGGCCACGCCATTCACCACAGTGGCTATCGAAACGGTTGCGCCCTTGATCGGTCCGCCGCCGCCGAATAACGAATCTACACTACCCGCGACCGTGCCAAAGGGACTGAGAGAGAAATTGATCGTGTTGGCAGTTGCGCCAGAAGAAAAAGCGGGTTCGACCGCGTACTTGGTTAAATAGGAAGGCGCCGTTACGATGAGCGTGTCGCCAGTGGCAACGAGGCTCAGGGAATACTGTCCCTGGCTGTTTGAAAAGGCGGAATCGACAATCACTCCCGCTCTTTTTTCTTGGACTCTTGCGCCGCTGATCGCGACCGAAGTAGAACTGTCAACGATAGTTCCGGAAGTTGACTGAATGTCAAGAGTCAGGGGTAAAGCCTGGCCGATTAACGCATTACCCTGTGTGTCGGCGACGACGATGAGTCGCGCCCGCGGGGTTGAACTGAAATAGCCGATTTTTGAAGCGACAAAGTTTCCCGTATCCGCGCTGGACCCTATAACCGTAAGGCTCTGAACGCCAAGTTTGAACCGATACACGCCTTGCGCATTAGTCGTGTCCGTCCACTGGTTGGGCGCGCGCGTATAGGTAACCACCGCACCGGCAACGGGATTCCCCGATTGGTCATTGACAACTCCGGTGTCGGTTCCCGCTGCCATCGCACTCGCGACGCCCGCGACAAGGATGACCCCTGCTGCAAAAAACTTTTTAAACATATAACCCTCCTCCCGAGAAGTGTGAATTAAGGAATAATTGCCGTCTTCCTCTTGCAACTAATGTCCCCTATTGTCCACTCATTAAGAATTTCAGCCGGTTACAGAATCTATTTTGTGACTAAAGGAATATACATAGTAGGAAGATAAAAAGCAAAAAAAAACGAAGCCAAAACCCAGGGCATTTTTCCACTCATAACGCCCCCGACGTTCATTTATGTCGATGTTTTGATGGTCTGCGGGATACTTGACGAGTCCATCGCATCGAAAAAAGTGCGCGAGGAGCGCGCCAATGCGCCGGATATATCTTTTATCGACAGCATCTTGGCAACCGCGGTTGATCAAGGCATTCACTTCAGTGACCTCGCGACTTTCAGGCGTATGGACCATATCTTCAGGGTGATATGGCGTATTCGCCGTGAAGCTGTTATTTGTTCCGCATCACGGTTCGCGCCTCGCCGATCTTTCCAATTGCGTTGTTCGGGATCATATTTCTATGGCACGTATCCCACACCACATTCCCCTCGATGCCGTCAGCGCCTCGATACTATCGCTTGGTAATCTGTTCGGCTTCACGTGGCGTTTCTCGCTCAAAGGCCGCATCGATCTCGATCTCTATCGCGATGGGGGGCGGGGCCGGATTTACGCCTTCTGGCACTCAAATCTTCTGTCCATGGCGTTTCATTTTCGCAATACCGGCAAAATGGCGCTCGTTTCGGAAAGCCGGGACGGCAGGCGGGCGGCGGCGGTGGCCCAGCGCTGGGGGCATGCGATCATCCATGGTTCGTC
Organism: Chitinispirillaceae bacterium; assembly: GCA_049521335.1. Lineage (GTDB taxonomy): Bacteria > Fibrobacterota > Chitinivibrionia > Chitinivibrionales > Chitinispirillaceae > BOG-1184. The sequence goes on along the minus strand of JBEKOX010000009.1, from coordinate 2,289 downwards.
AAGCCACGGCGGCGCCGCCGGTTTGCGCGCCTGCGCGCGGGAGCTGCGACAAGGCAACAATATCGTCATCACGCCCGACGGCCCCCGGGGTCCTCGTGAAATTGCCAAGCCCGGCGTCTCCCGGATCGCGCTTCTCGCCCGCGCCCCGGTCGTGCCGCTCCGGGCCATCCCCTCCCGCGCTTTCAGACTGCACTCCTGGGATGGATTCATGATCCCCGTCCCCTTTGCACGGATAGAAATCCATATCGGCGAACCGATAGCGGGCATGGCCGACTCCGCCGATAATCCGGTTGCGGCCCTTACCTCTCGCATTCAGCAATCATTGGGAAGAACCGGGTAATGGAGTTCCTGGATCCTCATGTCGCCGTTGAACGGCTTATCAAGGTGCTGCGCGCCAATGGCATTGCCGACCGACGCATCCTCGACGCCTTTCGCAGGGTGCCGCGACACCTCTTCGTCGATGGCGCCATGTATGCGCAGGCCTACGACGATAATGCCCTGCCCATCGGATTCGGGCAGACCATTTCGCAACCGACCATCGTCGCCAGGATGACCGAGCTCCTGGATCTCCGCAAGGACGAGAAAGTGCTGGAAATCGGAACCGGGTCGGGTTTTCAGACCGCGATCCTTGCGCAGTTTACGATACGTATTTATTCCATTGAAAATATCGGCGATCTGAGTATTGCCGCCAGGCAACGGCTGCGGAGCATGGGGTATCAGAATATTGTTTTCAGGCACGGCGACGGTAGTCTGGGCTGGGCGCAGCATGCGCCCTATGCGAAGATTCTCGTGACGGCCGCGGCGCCGGTCGCGCCCGCGGCGCTGTGCGAACAACTTGAAATCGGCGGAAGGATGGTTATTCCGGTCGGCGACCATCAACAGCAGGAGATTGAAGTCTACGATCGAACGGAAAAAGGATTTGAAAAACGGAGCGAGGGCGCGGTCGTCTTCGTTCCACTGGTCGGCAAACAGGGTTGGCATCAAGGATGAGGAGCACGCATGGGTCCCACTGAAATGATCGCGCAGAATGCGACCGCTTTTATCGCTCACACCGGCTATGCCGGCGTGTTTGTTTCCATGGTTCTCGAAAGCATGGTATTTCCCCTGCCGAGCGAAGCGGTCATGCCGTTCGCCGGATTCCTGATCGCCGACGCAAAATTTACCTTTGCATTTGTCATCGTCGCCAGCACCCTGGGAAGCATTGCCGGATCGCTCATCTCCTACGCCGTCGGCCGCTATGGCGGCAAGCCGTTCATCGACCGGTTCGGCCGCTACCTCCTGCTCAATCGGGACGATCTTTTCGCCACCGAGCGTTTCTTCGGAAAATACGGCGACATTACGATCTTCATCTGCCGGTTTATCCCGGTGGTCCGCCATCTCATTTCGCTCCCCGCAGGCGCCGGCAGGATGAATATTGCCAAGTTTACCCTTTATACCATCGCGGGCGCTGGTCTCTGGAACGCATTCCTTACCGTATGCGGTTTTTTCCTCCGTAAAAACTGGGACGTCGTGATGCATTACAGCCATGCAGCGGACATCGCGGTCGTGCTCCTGCTCGCGGCCGGCATTGTTTTTTTCATACGAACACACCTGCTGCGAAGGAAACGGTTCGCAACCTGACCTCACCTGTCCGGCGCCGGAACGAAGTATTTTAATAGGCTTTTGTTGCGCTCCCTTGCCCATGTAAGAGGCTGCCATGCGCCTTAATATCCTTGACCTGCTGCTTCCGCGTGAAACGAAGTTCTATACCTACCTCGCCGATCAGGTCGATGCCCTTATCGACGGCTGCAAGGTGTTCATGGAACTCCTCTCTAATTTGGAATCTCTTTCCGAACCGGTCATCAAGGAGAAGCTCACTGCCATCAAGGAGTGCGAGCTCAAGGCCGATATGATCGAACGCCGCATCATCGACGAACTGCACAAAACGTTCATCACGCCGATCGATCGGGAGGATATTCACCTGATGACCATCAATATTGACAAATCGCTCGATATTCTCAACAGCATCTCGCGGAAATTCGAGATCTACCGGATCAGGAAGGTGCCGCCCAACGTGTGCAAGCTCACCGAGGTCATCTTTGAAATTTCGGGCGAGCTCAAAGGGCTCATAGCGTCCCTGAAGCGGAAAGAAAAGGTTGACGAGATCGTACAGAAAATGCACGGCTTCGAAAACAAAGCCGACGATCTCTTTCATATGGGAATGGCCGAGCTCTTCAGCGGCAACTATGCGCCGATCGAGGTGATTAAATTCAAAGAGGTTTACGAGCACCTTGAAAACATCGTGGACTC
>JBEKOX010000008.1:0-52413 GCA_049521335.1 Chitinispirillaceae bacterium | reverse complement strand
CGATACTCCAGCACAGCACGGTGACCGAATACGCCATGGGAAAATTGAATTTGACGTGGTCGCCCGCATCGTGCCAACCGCCGGTAAGGTTCAGGCCGACGTCCGCGCCGTCGTGCGTGTCACAGGGCCCGCGCCATGGAACGCGGTTCCATGAAGGCTGGGGACCGGACCTCTGGCAGTCGTAAAAATAAATCGCCTTTTGCAGCGCCTCCCCGTAATTGTACGCCGGCGTCGATGCCGCTTCCAACCCGACCGCCATGATACCGGATAGCAGCAGAACTACCATTGGGCCGATTTTCATAAATGACTCCTGTTTTATCAGGTAAGGTGATTTCCCGGGAGCGGGTTGACGTAACTCAACGTAAATCAAAGAGTTTCTTTAAAGACGCGTATGATGTACCGTTTTCCGGGGATGCCCCGTTTTTGGTTGAAACCGCCGGAAATTCTTGAGGTTTAAAATTACGCAGCGCGGGTAACGGTGTCAAGTCTATTCTGCTACCGCGCTACGGCTTTCACGACGCTACCATTGGACGCTTCTGCCGTGACCTTGACTAGCGCCAGGCTGGCGCGCGCGCTATTTATTTCTCGTTGCCGATGACGATCACTCTCTGCGAAAGCGTCGCCGGCAGCCGCAGCAGCAATGCCGCATCGGGCATCCGGTTCATGTACTCCATGATTTTCCTTCCGCTGATCGAATAGACCGCTGTCGCGGTCACGCCCTTCGGGATGCGGATCGGCATGCCCGGGCCGGCAAGCGTGCGCACAAGCTGCGGCAATGTTCGTCCGGTCGACGCGGCAGAATGCACTTCCGACGCCTGGTCGTAACCGAACACCTGCACCTGCGTGAATGCACACCACGAATCGACCTTATGCCATATCAGGCTGTCTATGAGGACATAGCTCGTCGTATGCGCGGCGAATTTGAAACTCTGCGGACGGGCGGTCGAATCAAGCGTAAACGGCAGCGTACTCCCGTCTGAAAAGTTGAACCGGCCCTTGTAAAAGTAGTCGTCATGCGGGAAATCCGCCCGTATATAAATCGTGATGCTGTCGACCAGCACGTTTTTGCCGAAGCTCACCTTCCACCAGACCACCGGCACGGTATCCGGTCCCCATGAGGGGTAGCCCTGACCGTGGCTGGTATTTTTGATCGTGTCGTTGATCGCGCACCGGGCCCGGAACCACGCCTCGCCGCGGCATTCGCTGTTTGACTGGGCGTGCGGGTAGGTTTTCGTCGCCTGCAAGTTCCACAGGCTATCAATGAGATCGGTTGGATTGACCGAAAGGTTTTTACAGGCAACCTGGGCGATAGACCGTTGGAAGGGGCTTTGCACGACAAAAACGATTGCCGCGAGGAGGAGCGGAGACCGACAGCGATCTCTCCTTTTGCTTATCGTCGTTCTATTTTCCATTTTCCTTTCTCCTTTATATTTGGCCTTATAACAAATTTATCAGTGAATATAAATAGCGCTGGACCATTGGTAACTATCATTATTGGAAAGATCAAGAAAATGCACCTTCCATCCCGCTATTTCCAGGTTTGACAATGATGCGGGGGAAAGCGTATATTGTTTCAAACCTCTCTGATGCACAATCGGCGGAAGCGGGAAAGAGGCGGAAGATGAACTTCTGTAAAGTGTTTTTTATTATACCCCCATCCGCTCACGAACAACAAAACTACCTCTCCGTCTCCTCAAGATATTCTCGAACAATACATTACCTATCAGCTAAATCCGTAGACCTGGAAAAAAGAAAGGGGTTCGTATGAGAAAGCTGAATACATGCCGTATCGTTTGTTGCTGTGCGGTTCTGACGGTAGTGCTGGCTTTGAGCGTGCATGCCGCGCCTGCCATCACCTCGGTCACAAGGTCGGCCGATACGGTGGGGAAGTATGAAAAACTGGAACTGGCGGTCGCTCTCACCGCCGCGTATACCAATCCCTATGACTTCGACCAGGTCGATCTTTCGGCTACCTTTACGTCGCCCAGTTCAAAGACATGGAATATAAGCGGGTTTTACGACAGCCTTCTCCAGTTCAGAATCCGGTTTTCCCCGAATGAACTGGGAACCTACACGTATACGGTGACGGTCAAGGATTCCACCGGAACGAGCCAGAGCGTCACGGGCAGTTTTGTCTGCAAGGTTTCCAGCTACCATGGATGGATCAAGATCGCGCCGAACAACCGGTATTTCTGCTATGATGACGGAACTTCGTTTTACGGCGTGGGGTGTTGTTATTGCTGGGACGTTACCGACAGCGGACTTGCGGTGTTGCAGTCGTTTAACATGAATACATGGTTCTGGTGGAACGGCACCCATAAAACGATTGACGGAAAAGAGCAGTACACCGGCGGATATAGACTGATAGAATCGCCTCTCGGGCAATACGACTTTCATCAATGCACCTATGTTGACAGCCAAATGACGTGGGGGGAAGCGCGCGGACTTTCCATGTGGATGGTGATATGGCCGCACGACTACCTGGCCCAGACAATGCCCGGCTCCTGGGTGAACCTATGGTCGGCCAATTCGTATAATACCCTTCTCCCCAACGCCAAGACGTTTTACAGCGACAGCGCGTGCTGGCAGTATCAGACAAAAATGTATCGCTATATCATCGCCCGCTGGGGATACAGCCGGGCAATCGAGGGCTGGCAGTTGATTGACGAAATATCGGGCACCGACGGCTGGGTGGCTGACCAGGCTTCAGGAGAAGCCTGGATCAAAAAAATGGGCGCTTTTTTCCAGGCCAACGATCCGTTTAACCATCCGACGCAGGCTTCCCAGGGCGGGTACTGGCCTACCGCAGATTCGGCGACGACGTGCACGAATACGGAAAATTACGGAAACACCGCGCCCGCCGGATGGGAGGGCATCGTACCGCAATTGTGGAACGGTTGGACCAAACCCGCCTTGACCGGGGAGGCCGGCGGCGGCAACGATCACGCAAGTATATGGTCCTGCCTCGGGTTGGGAGAAGCGGCCACGCCCTTCATGTGGCAGTTCAACCAAGGGTGGCCCCTCTCCAGGTCACAGAACTTTCCCGCGTTGGCGACTTTCGTTTCGGGCATCGACTTCGCCCATCTGACGAACCTGTCCCAGGCTAAGGTGACGGTCAGCGGGGGCGCTACGGTCTTCGGAATCAAGAGCGACCAGGCGACCTTCGGCTGGATGACCGGAGCTTTTTCCGGCCAGAACCTGGTCGTTACGGGAATGCCGAACGTCGCCTATAGCATCGAGTGGTTCAACAGCACTTCTTCCGGGGGAACGGTGATTTCGACCACCAGCGCCACGGCAACCGGCGGTGCCTTGACCGCCGCAATTCCTGCGACAACCCTGGCCGATATCGCCTTCAGGATCACGCCGCCCACCGCGGTTCTTGCGGGGGATCTCCGGAAGTCCGCTGATTCACGGACGATCATCGCCTACCGGCACGGCATTGTTTGCCTGCGGTCGCCCGTGGCTGCGAACAGCGTGATGCGTATCATGAACGTGCAGGGACGCGTCATTGTACAGCGTATAATACCGGACGCGAACACGACCGCCGTGCCGGTGGGACGCCTGAACGAGGGGGTTTATTTCGTAAAAATCGCCTCGGGCGGAAACGTCCTGGTGCAGCATTTGACGGTAAGTAATTAAAGGGAGCGGCTTCAATTCCGGCAAAGACGAGTGGGGTATAGTCAAATAGTCAATTATCCCGCAACAACCTCACCGAGAAGCCACAACTCTTGATGTGGCTGCTGCTCCTGTACAGGCTGCCATCGACGTAGCTGAGGCGACGGTTGTATGCGCGTGACGCATCAAGCTCCGTAGCACTCCACCAGCGGCCGCGGCTGCCAACATTGAGGAAATCACCATAGCGGTAACGAGAACCGCCCGGAAGCGCCGAAAAACCGCTCTTGTTGTTCTTAGTCACGTCATTCCCTATCGCTCCCTCATTTGTCGATATTTGCCACCCTGTCTTCGCTGCCAGGGATTTTGCTATCTTGTTTCCGACGTTTGTACCATCCCAATTATAGCCATTGGCGATTAAATATTTCTCCAGGATGGTCCACTCCTTATCTGTAGGAACATGCCAGCCTGCCAGGGCAAGTTTCTTTGTATTTACGGCATACCAGTTATACAGGGCGCCATATTCTTTAATGCTATCGACATTGGGTGTGTTGTCGTAAAAACAATATCCCGATGTGGTAATAGTGGCCCATTTAACACTATCCATTACGTGCGGTATTGCCGAGCCGTCGTTATATCTGGTTGTTCTCAAATTCTCCACCGTCCATACCTGATTCCCTATCTTTACTGTATGATACACATTTCCATCGGCATCTTTTACGGTGCCGATAGCATCCTGACCCATACACACCGACACGGCGAATACTCCAGCCAATAATGATTTGAGAATGTTCATAAACCCGCCTATTCCTTCCGTTATGGATAAATTATTCTTACACCTAAGCGATAATGCGTCTGTGTGGATGAAATAATATGATGACTGGAAATAAGGCAAGGAATAAAATTCGCGGAATGAGGGCGTTCATCATTCGGGAGAACTTGGGGCGGATGGGATGCGCGGCGCTTTGGTCCGTCGCATGGGGCGGCGGGGGGACTGGCGCACCGCCATTTCTCAACGTTCTTTTCTTATGGGGATTGGTGCAGTTATAAAAAGTTCGGGGAGTTTTGAACTCCCCGAATCAGTAAGGCAGGATAGGACAATGTTAATTAAACATTGTCCAATTGGTCCAACCAGCACCACTTGGGATCTGTTGGATGTAGTATATACTATCCGTCGGGTTCAGGTTTGAAACGCTAAAAAAGTCCTCATTAAATGTTCCATTACTATCAACGACCCCTACGCATTGGGGTAGATAACCCTCACCCCATGAACCCACTAATTCATAAGGGTAATATTGAGGCGGACTACTTCCTCCATTTGGAGAGAGGGGTATCGCAGTAGACCATGGGCCTGTGCTCGGCGCAGTCTGCCATTGATGCATCATAATAGCCCTGTTATCACCATAGTAAAAAGATGCAAAAAACAATTCAAGCCTGCCGTCTGCATTAGTTCCAACAGAGAAGACGTCAGAAGCTACCGCTGAAGTCAGGGTAGAATATCCAGACCATGTGGTAGCATTTATTTGCCAATCGTGCATGATCCAAAAAGTAGAGCCATTGCTGGTGCAGGTAAAAACTTCCAAATGACCGTCTTTATTTTTTGCTACCGTCAAAGGACAACCGCAATAAGATCCGATGGTATCGAATTTTGTCGCAAAAGGAGGTGGATTCGAAGAGTATTTGCCAGAGGTATACAAGGCAGAAGTTTGATTCAGCAATACTAGATTTCCATCAGTCCTGGGACCACCATCGATCGCAAAAGCCGCCAAATATCCGTTAGTTCCATAGCCTGAAGATAAAGTATCAGCTGCTATGAACCACCCAAGCGGGATGTTTGATAGTTGGTAATTCCCAGATGCATTTTTATACCCTCCCGCATAGACACCCCAGTAATCAAGAGTATAATTAGTAGAATTTACGCAAAATACTCCCGGATACCCAGTATTGTCCATAACCGCAGCAAGATTGCTATAGGCACTGAATTTCACTCCCGGAGGGTTTAAGTAGCCGCTGACATAATAATTTTGCAGGTTAATTCCATTTCCCACAATATTAGTAAGTACCACTAGATTAGTGTCCGCAGAAAGATCAGGAGAGGTTCCTCCCTGAAAAAACACCCAAACAGCGGCCGGGACGTTATACTGACTGTTGCCACGACTTGCTACGGTAGCGATATTACTGACAGCATAGTAGGTTCCACCCCACCACCCGTTCCAGTTATTCCCCAGTTGCCTGTACTTATACATTACTTGACCATTGGTACCTTTCGCAATGATATACATCGTCCCACTTTGAGGATTGGTGACCGTTTCCAATTCAGATGGTACCTGTAACCCCGGAGGTAAAGAAGAATTCAGTCCGACTCGCGGATGGAGATTCTCGGACTGTGCCGACATCGGGTTTTGCTGGGAACAATACCCCGCAATAAGCGCGATACCGGCAAGAGCCGCCAACTTAAAGCATTGTTTAAGCATACTTACTCCTTCCTGCAAAAGGGTGGGTGGAATAGTTGCGCAGCGTTGTGCTGTATTTATTTGTCAATTAAGTAAATATTACCCTATTGTTAAAAGACATCATGATCGGCGCAAGATTCTTACGGTATCGAATAGTTCATTACTTTCGAGTCACAATTTCATGAAAACTTACCGCTTATGCGTGATTTCGACCTTCTGCAAAATTGCCTTTGGATGTTAGCCCATTATAAAGGGACCAATAGAAAGAGATTAATACTCCGGTCATTAAACCCTTGATGGAAATAGTAATGTATATAATCCGGCAGTAATCATAACAAGGTAGCTTTTAGGTAACCAAATTAGGTAACCAAAAGGTAACTAATGCTATTCCGATAAAAAATTGAGCACCCCCTAAACCATGACCACCCGAATAGACCGCCGAGTCCTCTCTTTACCTTTCCTCTACCATTTCCTATTTTATATTGATCATGAATACCCTTACCCTCAAGCCCACGCATAAAGCGGTATTATCCTACTACTCGCAGCTCCGCACGTTCAAGGGGCTGAATGTCGCCAATGAGGGCACGCTGGCCCCGCTCTTCGGGGAACTCCTGAAACACTGCGCCCGGCAGTTCCAGTGGAATCTTCTTGAACAGCACACGATACGGATCAACGGAAAGGCTATCCGGGCCGACGGCGCCCTTTTCGACAAGTACAACCTCCGGCACGGCATCTGGGAAGCAAAGGACAGCGACGACAATCTTGAAAAAGAGGTCAGAAGGAAATTCGAAGCGGGATACCCTTCGGACAACATTCTCTTCCAGGCGCCGGAACGGATCATCATCATCCAGAACGGGCGGGAGGTTTTTAACGACCGGATCACCAACCCGCAATTCCTGATCCGCGCGCTGAAGATTTTCTTCGAAGAGTACCAGCCGGAAGAGCTGTTGAAGTGGGAGAAGGCGGCCGAGGAGTTCAAGGACCGGGTGCCGGAGATCGGGCAACGCCTCCTGAAACAGATCGAGACCGAACGCGAGCGCAACAAGGTCTTTACCGGGGCGTTCAATGATTTCTTTTCCCTCTGCCGCGAAACCATCAACCCCGAGCTTTCGGTGAAGGCCGTCGAGGAGATGCTGATACAGCACATCCTCACCGAGCGCATCTTCCGGAACGTTTTCCGAAATGCCGATTTTGTCAACCGAAACATCATCGCGCGCGAAATAGAGAAGGTCGTGACCGCCCTGACCTCGCAGCACTTCAGCCGCGACGAGTTCCTTTCCGACCTCGACCTGTTTTACAAGGCAATCGAGACGACCGCGGACACCATTGCCGATTACTCGCAGAAGCAGCACTTCCTCAACACGATCTACGAGAAGTTCTTTCAGGGCTTCTCGGTCAAGGTCGCGGACACGCACGGCATCGTCTATACGCCGCAGCCGATCGTGGATTTCATGGTGCGCTCGGTCGAGGAGATTCTCAGGAAGGAGTTCGACAAGTCGCTCTCGGACGAAGGGGTGCACATCCTCGACCCGTTCGTGGGGACCGGCAATTTCATCATCCGCGTGATGCGCGAGATCAAGCGGCACAAGCTGCTTTATAAATACGAAAAAGAATTGCACTGCAACGAGGTGATGCTGCTGCCGTACTACATCGCCTCGATGAACATCGAGCACGCCTTCTTTGAGATGGCGGGAAATTATCTGCCGTTTGAGGGAATTTGCCTGGTGGATACGTTCGAGATTGCGGAGGGACAACAAACGTCGCACCTCGATGCTTTATTCAGCAGAGAGAACACGGCGAGAGTTCGGCGGCAAAAGGAATCGCCAATATTCGTAATTCTCGGTAATCCACCATATAATGCTGGCCAAGTCAATGAAAATGATAACAATAAAAACAGGAAATACCCTGGTATTGATAAGAGAGTTACCGATACATATGCAAGGGATTCTAATGCCACTTTACTCCGAAAGCTGAGCGATCCATATATAAAAGCATTCAGGTTGGCGTCTGATAGAATTGGAAACGAAGGAATTGTCGCCTTTGTTTCGAATAACAGCTTTGTTTCTGATTTATCCTTCGATGGCATGCGCAAGAATCTGGCTGCGGATTTTGACGAGATTTATATACTTGACCTTGGGGGTAATGTAAGGAAAAACCCGAAGCTATCAGGCACTACGCACAACGTGTTTGGCATTCAGGTAGGGGTAAGCATCAACATTTTAGTGCGAAGAAAAGACAAGAACAAGGTTAGAAAAGCAGAGATTTACTATGCATCAACAGATGAATTTTGGAAAAAGGAAGAGAAATATGACTTCCTTGAAGAGAAAGAAATGTATGAAAAGATAAGATGGAAGAGAATTGAACCGGATAAGAGAAATCAGTGGCTGACGGAAGGTATTGAAGAAAACTTTGATACTTTTATTGGAATTGGTTCAAAGGAAGCTAAACGGGGAAAAGATTCTAAAGTAAAATTCATTTTTAAAACATATTCATTGGGCGTATCAACGAATAGAGATTCGGTCGTTTATGATTTTAAAGAAGATAATCTGTCTACTCGAATAAAACATTTCTGCGAACTTTATAATAACGAAGTCCAGCGGCTTAAGGGGTCGAGTACAAAAGAAAGCGTTGACGTTGTTGTCGATTATTCTAAAATTCAATGGAGCAGCACACTTAAGAATCATCTCAAACAACAGGCACTAGCAAATTTCAGTAATTGCCTTATCAAAAAATCATTGTACCGCCCATTTACAAAAAAATATTTGTACTTCGACCCGGTTTTCATAGACAGACCGGCTCTTTTTTCTGAAATATTCCCTATCCCCGAAAAAGAAATTGAAAACCGTTTAATATGTTTGCCGAGCTTAGGCGGTCGCACGGGCTTTTGGTGCTTAATGGTAAATTTTATCCCGAATCTAACATTAACTTCAGTCGATGCAAATCAATGTTTCCCTTTTTATATTTACTCCGAAGACGGCTCCAACCGAAAAGAGAACATCACCGACTGGTCTTTAGCAGAATTCCGTTCCCATTATTCCGACAAGAAAATTACCAAGTGGGACATTTTCTATTACATCTACGCCATTCTTCATCACCCGCTTTATCGTGCAAAGTACGCCGCCAATCTCCGGCGCTCCCTTCCCCGCATCCCCTACGCTCCCGACTTTTCGGCCTTTGCCGAAGCGGGCAAGAGGCTTGCCGACCTGCATGTGAACTACGAGACGCAGAAAGAGTACAAGCTGGAATTCATCGAGAACGCAAAATCGAAACTCGACTGGCGGGTCGAAAAAATGCGGCTGTCGAAGGATAAAACGCGGATCGTGTATAACGACTTCCTGACGCTTGCCGGCATTCCGGCCGAGGCCTTTGAGTACCGCCTTGGCAACCGGTCGGCGCTCGACTGGATTATCGACCAGTACCAGGTCTCGACCGATAAGCGCTCGGGCATCGTGAACGACCCGAACAATCCGGACGATCCGGAGTATATCGTGAAGCTGGTTGGAAAGATCATCACGGTGAGCCTGGAGACGGTGAAAATTGTAAAAGATCTACCGAGTCTTGAGGCCGGTGATTGAACGGGCTTATTTCAAACGCAGAAGTATTCATGCCGGATTTGACGACAGAATAGATTTTGCCATACGCGCTTGGCGTTCCCCCCGCGGGTGTATCCAGGTCAAAAATCAGAAAGCAAAAATGGAGGTTCTAAGGCCGCTTAAACCCGCATTAAATCCGGTTTAAAGAGCCGTTATGGAACGTATTCCTGTTTCATCGTCGAATCTTTGATGAGATCCCCCCTATCCCCCCTTGATAAGGGGGGCGACAAGGGCGGGGGGATCAAACGGTCAGGCTATAGCTGGGCGACATGCTGGACTTTTCACTGGGAAGCGGCCTATCGGCAAGGAGTCGGCGAAGAAACTTGCGACGGTATTAAAAGTAGACTATCGCGTGTTTCTGTAACTCGGATAAGCCCGGCTGGTCGAAAATGCAGGAGAGAAATCACCATGCGCGAGAGGTCGATCAGGCAAATGATTTACACGCGTATTTTCTGTGTGATTATCGATGCATAAGACATTTTAAAACGTTTTATATCAATATGTTATAATTTAATTAATAAACCAATAGATGACCCGCTGTCGCGTTAAAACCGGCAAAATGGAAAACGGTAAAGTTTTGGTAAAGTTTTAGTAAAGTTTTTGTTTCTATGGCGTTGATAATTATATACATGGGGTTTCTTGACAAAAACAAGGTCATCCGCCTGAGAGGAGATAATGATCGTGGAGGGCGGGAGATGAAGATCCCCTCCTATCCCCCCTTAATAAGGGGGGCGCCAAAGGCGGGGGATCAAAACGGTCAGGCAGGACAGTTTGAAAATCGGCAACGATCCGGTCTGCGTACATTCCTTGATCACCCGCGGGCAACGGGGTTTATCGTCTATCAAGTCTTGAACTTAATGCCGGCTTTAATTTCAAAACCATGATTGGTAAGGGAGGGGTCCCCCGCAGTGGCGTCAACGTTTGCAATACCAAGGTAGTATGAAAATTCCACGAACGGAACAATGTTCCCGACGGGGATATCCGCTCCGACGCCCAGATCGAGACCAAAGTCAATCGTATTGAAATGATTGAAATAATTCCACACGTAGGTATTCTCGGTAGCGCTCTCTCCCACTTCTGACGCGCTCCGTTCCCACATTCCTAAATTCTCGCTCAGGAAAAACGCGGTATTCAGGCCGACGAGAGCATAAGGGCAGAATGCCGGCAAAGCGGTTGGAATTTTCACCTTTACATCGATGGGAATGGCAAGATAGTTTAAAGTAAAATCGCCCCCCATAACGCCTTGTTCGTCATATGATGCGCCTCGTGTGACATATTCTATTCCCGGTCGAAGGGAGACGATATTGTTGAACGATATATCGAGCAGTCCGCCCCCCATGAACCCGGTATTGCTGCTTAACGACACGCCGGTCTGCGATTCCCCGTAAATTCCGACGCCGACCATCAATCCCGGCTGCACGGTTACCTGTGAAAATACCGACGCCGAGAATACCACAAGCGCCGACATCGCCATCCCTGCCAACTGTTTCTTCATCACACGCTCCTTTTCAGGGTGTCAGGAAACCGGCATCGATTTTCCGTCGTTATCGGGTCATTTACATCGCACGGGCGTCATGGCGGGCGGCTTCACGGTCGGCAATGATCATGTTGCGCTTTAATCTTGAGCATCTAATATATAAACGGCATCATATTCAAGTCAAGGTCTTTTTTTGCGTAACTGCGACGGGAGCAATTCGTTTTTGAGGAGATGGTCTACGGGGTTCGCCGGGACGTCCGCATCCTGCCTTATTATTCCGGCTCCGCTGTTCCAATATTTACATAAGGGATAAGCTCCGGCAGCCGTTTTACCAGTTCCCGGTACGCCGCGGTCAGATGCTCGGCATAGCGGAAATGCGCCCCGAGCCCGGTGCGGAGCTCGATCTCATAGATGAACTTGTCCAGGTGCGTCGAATGCTCGAACTCCACCTGCGTCCCGAGCAGAAGCCCGTAGACATAGGCGCCGCCGCCGGTGTCGCTGGCGGCAAGCTTTGCGACCAGGGAGCGCTGGGCGGAAAGAAACGCGGCAAGCTTCTCATGGGCGACGCCGGGAGGCAGGTAAAAACCGACCGGGACGAGCGGGCTTTGCCGGAAACCGGTGCGGTGCCGGTTCAAGTCGCGCAGTTCCGCGATCGCCATGTTATTCCACGATGCGCGGACCATGACGCGCCGGACCGCCGGCCCGACCGCGTTGTAGCGGCCGGATTTGCCGGCAAAGGCGTCGCCGATTGCTTGATTGGAGGGGAAGAACCAGGGAAAGCCGTTTTCGACGCCGAGGGCGCACTCGTCGGCGAGGTGCACGCTCGGGACGCCGGCGCGCCGGATGCGCCCGATTGCCGCATCGACCGCGAACTTCGCCTGGAAAATGCTTGCCTCGTCCGGGTCGCTGTGCCGGATGAGACGCGGTACGAACTTGGCGAGTTCCCTTCGCAGCCCCTGCGCGCACGCGTGCGCTTCCGGGAGCGGGAGCGAATCGAGCTGCTTGACGGTTTCGCCCCAGGCCCGGGCGTTCATGACAAGCGCCGCATTGGTTCTGGTCGCGAACGGGATCAGGTAGCGGCAGCGATCGAGCGCGTAATTCTTCCTCAGGCGTTCCGCGATCTTCGCGTCCGCGCCCGCCGGAATGCGGACGATCGCCGGGGTCTCCTCGGCGGCGCGGGAAAGCGTCGCGTACGATTCGCGGTAGATCTCGAAGGCAAGCGCGAGGCAGGCCTTCCACTCTTCGGCAAGCGGTTCAGGGATGCCGACGTCGCGCGCGTCCGGAAGGCTGCTCGCGTCAAGTTTGATGTAGCGGGTGCTCGACTCCTGGCCGTCCGCGAGCTGCGCGAGTTCAAAGAGCTTGTAGGCGAGAAACATGGAGCAGCCGTCGATCACCATGGCGATGCCGCCGGTCATGCCGGCGATGGAGGCGTGGCCATAGTCAACGAATCGAAAGATGCTGTCGACCGACCGGTCGGGGTCGTTTTTGTCGATTGACGCGAGGATGGCGTCGATGCCCTTGTTGGATCGCGAATAGCGCGCGCAGCAGCTTGCGAGCAGTTCCGGCGTTACCGCGGGATTTCCGGCTGCCTGGGGCGGCGGGCGGATGCCGAGACCGAGGATGTTCATGGGGCGCATGGTTCCCGGTTAATAACGATAATAGTCGGGCTTGTAGGGTCCTTCCGCCGGCACGCCGATATAGCCCGCCTGTTTGCCGGTCAGCACGGTCAACTTCGCCCCGAGCTTGCCGAGATGGAGACGCGCCACCTCCTCGTCGAGCTGCTTTGAAAGCCGGCGCACGCCCGGCCGGTACGCATCGCGGTTCTTCCAGAGGTCAATCTGGGCCAGCGTCTGGTTGGTAAAGGAGTTCGACATCACGAACGACGGGTGACCCGTCGCGCAGCCGAGGTTCACCAGCCGGCCTTCGGCGAGAAGGTACATGGAGCGCCCGTGCGGGAAGGTGTACTTATCGACCTGCGGTTTAATGGTCGTGCGCCTGATTCCCGGGTACGTGTTCAGCTTATCCACCTGAATCTCGTTGTCGAAATGGCCGATATTGCAGACGATCGCCTGATCCTTCATGGCGGCCAGGTGTTCGACGGTGATCACGTCGCAGTTGCCCGTCGCCGTGACGATGATGTCGGCGAGAGGCAGCGCCTCTTCGACCGTGGTCACCTGGTAACCGGCCATGCATGCCTGCAGGGCGCAGATCGGATCGATCTCCGTTACCATGACCCGCGCCTTCTGCGAGGCGAGCGATTCCGCCGATCCCTTGCCCACGTCGCCGTAGCCGCACACGAGCGCCACCTTGCCGGCGAGCATGACATCCATGGCGCGCATGATGCCATCCACCAGCGAGTGCCTGCATCCGTAAATATTATCGAATTTTGATTTGGTGACCGAATCGTTCACGTTGATCGCGGGGACGAGGAGGCTCCCGGCGGCTTCCATCTGATAGAGCCGGTGCACGCCGGTGGTGGTCTCTTCGGAGACCCCTTTCCATTCGGCCGCGACCTCATGGAAAAGGGACGGCTTTTTTCCATGAACCTTGACAAGAAGATCCTTGATGACCTGTTCCTCATGGCTTGTCGAAGGGGTGCGCACCCACCCGTCGCCGTTTTCCATCTCATACCCTTTGTGAATCAGGAGCGTCGCGTCGCCGCCGTCATCGACGATGAGCTGCGGCCCCTTGAAGCCGGGATGCATGAGCGCCTGGAAAGTGCAGGCCCAGTACTCCTCAAGCGTTTCCCCTTTCCAGGCGAATACCGGAACGCCCGAGGCCGCCACTGCCGCCGCCGCATGGTCCTGCGTCGAGAAAATATTGCACGAGGCCCAGCGGACGTTCGCCCCGAGCGCGCGAAGGGTTTCGATAAGCACCGCGGTCTGGATCGTCATGTGGAGCGATCCCGAAATGCGTACACCGTCGAGGGGTTTCTGCCGGGCGTATTTCGCGCGGATCGCCATGAGCCCCGGCATCTCCTGCTCGGCAATCTCAATTTCCTTGCGTCCCCATGACGCCAGGTTGCTATCGGCGACCTTGCAGGGCGGATTTGACCATAGGTCAATAGTGGGCGCCATTCGAGGGCTCCTTATGCGTGATAATGATGCAGCGGCGAATTATTACCCGCCCTGCTGATGGATACATGCCGTTTCAGGAAAGGATGGGGCCGCATCGTTAAGCGACAAAAAATACTCCCCGCCCCGCGATCCTACTGCGTGACCCGCGAGAGAATACCGATCCAGTAGTGATAAAGATTGTCGACGGTTTTTTCAATCGGCACCTCAGGTTTCCAACCGGTATCGCGTGTAATTTTGGAATGGTCGCCGACCATGATCGCCGCGCGCTTATACCTGCGGATCCGGGAGGGATCCTCGGCAACCGAGATCGTCTTGGATGATTTTGCCATGAAGAGCGAGAGTAATGTACGCAGGGAGATCGCCCTCCCGCTGCAGACATTATATACCGTCCCCGGTCTCCCGGTGTTGAGGATCGACGCATAGGCTCGCACCACGTCGGAAACATCGCACAAATCGATAGCCGGCGCCAGGTCGCCGACCCGGATGACCGGCTCCGCCATTCCCAGTTCAATTGCCGCGACCTGGCGCGCCCAGTCCGAACAGACAAACAGGGGAGGCTGGCCGGGGCCCGAATGATTGAACGATCGCGTGAAACAGATATCCATTCCGAACAGTTCGGCATATTGCAAACCGATCATCTCCCCCGCATGCTTTGAAACGCCGTAAAGATCGACCGGCCGGCCGGCCTGCTCCTCGGCAATCGGGCCGGACGCTTCTATTTCACCGTATTGGTTTGAGGAACCGACAAGCAGAAGCCGCGCGGACGGGCTCGCGGTTCGAACGGCATCGAGAACCGAAACCGTGCCCATGATGTTGACCGACAGCGCCTGCCGGGGAGATTGATCGACCACCGACGGGATGCTGACAGCCGCAAGGTGAAAAATTCTCTGGGGCCGGTATGTTTTGAGAATCGAGGATAGTTCCTCGGCGGCAAGGATATCAGCCTGAAGATAATGGCACGCCCGGCAGGCAGTTGACTCCTGCCGGTCGATGCCCGCCACGGCCCATCCTTGCGAGGTGAGATGCTCTGCAAGATAGGCGCCGACAAAGCCGTTTATCCCGGTTATAAAAGCGCAGGGTGAAGAAGCCATGATTGGGTAAAATAACTTTTGCAGGAAGAAGCCGTCCCGGCGTGCGCGTGCCGACGCCGATTGCCGCCTGCTTCTTATAAATCGCCAAAGCCCGGTTTACTTTTCGGGCAAAATTGAAGACTTTCTTCCTTAAACTTTTTTCTATCTATATGTTGCTATTTAACGCCAACCGTCTCCCGCACCTTCTCCAAGGTCTGCAAAGCTATCGCTCGCGCCTTCGCAGCTCCTTTTGCCCGAATATCGGCAACGCAGCCGGGATTTTTTGCAAGCTCTTCCCTTTTCTCCCTGAATGGTTTGAAATATTCCCACAGAACGTCAAAAAGCTCTTTCTTCGCATCTCCATACCCATACCCTCCGGCGCGAAACCTTTCGGCCATGAGCTCTGCTTGAGCAGGCGCCGCAAATAGTCGGTATAAAGAATAAATAGTGCTGGTCCTGGGATCTTTAGGCGCTTCGACCGGGGTGGGATCGGTGACGATGCTCATGATCTTTTTTCGAATCGTCTTTTCTTCACCGAAGATTTCTATGGTGTTTCCGTACGATTTGGACATTTTCTGTCCATCGATGCCGGGAATCACCGCCAACGACTCGGTAATCTCCGGCTCAGGGATCGTAAAAATTTCACCGTAGGTACCGTTAAACCGGAGCGCGATGTCGCGCGTTACCTCCACGTGCTGCTTCTGGTCCCGGCCCACGGGAACAAGATTGCTTCTGTAAAGGAGGATATCCGCCGCCATGAGGACCGGATAGGAGAACAGGCCATCATTGGGAGGAATACCTTTCGCTATGGCATCTTTGTAGGCATGGCAGCGTTCAAGCAGGCCTACCGCCGTTACATTGCTCAAATACCAGGTGAGTTCCGTCACTTCCGGAACATCGGACTGCACCCAGAACACCGAACGGTCGGGATCGATGCCAAGAGCCAGGAGATCAAGAATGGCCTGCCGCGTGTACTCCGCCATTTTCTTGCCGTCAAACATGCTGGTAAGGCTGTGCATATTCGCTATGAAGCAGAAGAGTTCTCCCCTCGACTGCGACTCAACCATAGGTTTGATCATACCCAGATAATTGCCGATGTGAATAGTACCCGAAGGCTTGATGCCGGACAAAATGCGCATGGAGGTCAGCGTATCCTTTCTGCCGCAGGGGGAACGCACACGCGGGATGATTGGTCGGGAGCCGTTTCCAGGAGTTTGAACCTCCTGATTCGGATATCACCATTTTAATGAATCAGAAAAATATGATGAGCGGCTTTTATTAACAAGATACGCGCCCGAATCAAAATGTTTAAATTTTCGGCTATCTGCACCGCAAAACATAATTTAATAAAGAGGTAATGCAATACCGGGAAGGAGAAATCCGTGCGCAGGAGATCTGAGTGCAGAACTTTTACGTACGTTTCATAAAAATTACAGGAGCGGTCGTATGAGTCGTCAAACATTCAGGATTATTTTCAGAATAATAATAATCGACGCTTTGTCCGCTGGATTCTGTTTTTTTACCGTCCAGGGCGCACCATTCGCTCCTCAAACGTCACACCGGACCACGATCAATTTCGATCGGGGGTGGTTGTATGACAGCACTGATAATGCGGCCTTTTCAGCCGCCTCCTACCCTGCGGACTCCTCATGGAGCAAGGTTTGTCTCCCGCATTCGAATAAGATCGTTAAACACATGTACTGCAATGGCGGTGACACTTCTGGCAGCGTCTATGGGGAAGGGGCAGAATGGGAATTTAACTCATGGTATCGCAAGCATTATACGCCGCCCCCGTCGTACAGCGGACTTCGCTTTCTGCTTCTGTTCGAAGCGGTGGGTACCGTTGCAACGGTCTATGTAAACGGAACGCAGGTGGGCGTCCATTCAGGCGCCTATACCCCTTTTACCCTCGATATTACCAACCAGCTCGTTACCGGCAAGGATAACGTCATCGCCGTCCAGGTCAATTCGCAGTTTCAGCCGAACCTGCCTCCCGAGGGCGGCGGAATAGATTATGCTTTGTTCGGCGGGATCGTTCGGAATGTGTATCTCATCGTCACTCCTCCCCTCTATACCGAATATAACTTCGTCTACATGCAAAATTGCTCGACCGCCAATTGTTCGCAGAGCGGGATCGTGACCTCCCAGGCCGCAATCAAAAATGCCGCGACTGTTTCGAAGAAGTGCACGGTCATTACCTCAATAGTTGACAATTTGAACAACGTCGTGGCAACCGGCTCCGCTGCCGGGACCATTGCCGCGGGCGACAGCGCCGTCCTCACCACGAAGCTGAGCCAGATCACCAATCTGCGCCTCTGGTCCGTCGATACCCCGTACCTCTATTCGGTGTACACGCAGGTAATGGACAGTACCGCCTATGTCGATCAGTTCAACGATACGACGGGCTTTCGGTCGATTTACTTCGGCAATAAAACAGCGGCGAATTGCGCCTTTTACCTGAACGGAAAACCGCTCAAGCTTTTCGGCCTCGATCGGCATGAAACGTACCCGTTTTTCGGCAGGGCGGCGGCGCCCCGGCTTCAGAGACAGGACGCCGACATCCTGAAAAGCCTGGGCTGCAACTGCGTTCGCTGCTCGCACTATCCGCAGGCGCCGGATTTCATCCGGCGCTGCGATCAGATCGGCATCATGTTGATTGAAGAAGTTCCCGGATGGCAATATCTCCCCCAGACAAACGCGACATGGATCGGCAATTTGTTTCAGGATTTGAAGGACATGATTATTCGCGACAGGAACCATCCATCGCTCATCAGTTGGGGGGTGCGGGTCAATGAATCCGCCGATGACCAATCGCTCTACCAGGGTACGAATGATACCGCACGGGCAATGGATCCATCGCGGCCGACGTATGGCGCAAGGATGAGCAGCGGGGCCACGACACAATACTGGGAAGACATCTGGGCGAGGACCTCCCCTGGCGCGACTTCCTCGGGTCCGTTCCCGTTTTTCGCCGTTGAGAGTTGCGGATGGGAAGGACAAGTGAACCCGACCAGCTGGAGCTGGTGGCCGGACGATAGCATATTAAAGACGACGGGAAACCCGTATGGAGGGGTGCCTGAGAATATTAACACCCAGAGTGACGGCTTTACGAATCAATATCAGTGCGGAACACTCGGATGGTGCGCCTTTGACTATACTTCTCCGCACCCCAATGCAACCACCAACTCTCTTCTGGGAGCCCGGGGACAGCGCGCCTATATTTCCCCCTTTGGGTGCGAAAACACGTTCCGCATCCCAAAATTCAGCGCCTATGTCTTCCAGTCGCAGCGTAACCCCGCGCTTTATGGCCCCATGGTGTTTATCGCCAGCGACTGGACGGCCGCCTCTCCCGCCACCGTGACGGTTTTAAGCAACTGCGACTCGGTCCAGCTTTTCCTGAACGGGGTCTCCAAGGGCACACAAACAGGAACCGATGGAACCGGGTTACCGCATCCGGCTTTTCAGTGGAACCTTACCTATAGCGCCGGTACTTTGAAAGCAGTGGGGTATTTCGGCGGGGCGCCGGCGGCGACGCACCAGATTTCCACTCCCTCCGCTCCGGTCCAGCTGGTTCTGACGCCCGATACCGGTACGATTTTTGATGGCGGCGATATGACGAGAATTCTCGTCTCTCTGGTTGATTCCTCAGGCAGATTCGTGCGGTCGCGAGCCGATTCCATCAGCATGTCCGCCACCGGGGCGGGCGACTTCATCGGCGAGGCGCGATCAGCCCTTGAAGGCGGGCAGTTTGCGTTTTACGTCAAGTCGCGCGACGGCGAAGCCGGCGCCATCACCTGCCGGGCAAGCATCATCGGCGCCACCACCATCGCGCCGGGAAGTGCAACGGTCAATGTGGTTTTGGATACAACGATCACCGGGGTAAGGAGTGTGAAGCCCGGCGCGATCGCGGCGCAATCGAGGACGATGTTCAAGACTTTCATGAGCAACAAGTTCCTGGTACCCGCCTCCGCAGGGAAGAATGCCCTCATGTCGGTATACGACCTCAGCGGCAAGCTTCTCTACCGGAAAGTTGTTTCGCCGCTGCAGAAGATCGATCTCGGGAAGGCATTTGGCGCCTCCTCGGCAGCCTATATCGTGAAGTTTGAAAGCAGGCACTCCGTTCAGTAAACAGATGCGGCAGATATTATAATAGTGCAGGCCTCTTTTCCGAACATTAAAAAAGGGCCTCCTCCCGGAGGCCCTTCTCATTTTAAATCGCTTCTTCAGGGAATCATGCAACCTTTACTTCGATCGCTTTCGGCTTCGATTCCTCGGTCTTTTTCAGATTGATTTCAAGAACTCCATTCGTATACCGCGCCTCGATATTCCTGCTGTCGACGTGCGACGGCAGCGAAAAGCTTCTCATGAATTTTCCGTACCGCCGTTCGAAGTGATAGTATGAATCCTTGTTCGCGGTTTCGAAGTCGCTCTTCTTTTCACCCGAAATCGATAGCACGCCGTCTTCGACGTTTACCTTGATCTCGTCCCGGGTCATTCCCGGCAGGTCCGCCTTAATCAGGTATTCGTCTTTTAACTCGGTAATATCAATTCGCGGGAATGCCATGCCGACAAGATCTCTGCTCCTCCAGTCAAAACCACCCGACATGAGATCGTTCAGTTCTTCGAACATGGTGGCGATCGGATTTCCTTCATAGCGCACGAGTGACATAACTCCTCCTTTGTACATAGGTTATAGTTTGTTAATAAACGCTTCAGCCGTCGTGGTGGTATTCAGCAATATGACGAGATTCAGGGTATCGTCGGCGCTGATTACCGTGCTCCGCTCCGGTCTTCCGCCCATAAAAGGTATGTAATCCGGCTTCATCACTTCCTCCAGCCGGATATGTCTTCTGTCTATTACTTTGCTCTTATCCACCTTGAACCCCCTTGTTGATTCACCATTTTTTAACTTCACCATTACTTTTTGCAAGGAGCGTGCCAACAAAAACATGCCCGCAGGCGGCCAATTTCCCCCATATCCGCGATCGGTGGCGCATAATGCGACAATGCCCAGGCAAAATAAAACGGCTGCGGTTACACATTGAAACAATGCGCCTGCCTGATAGATCATGGAGTCGGCGGCTGCCGTGACACAAAAACATTGATGTATTTTCTTTCAACCGTCGGCGGCCCATTCAGGTCAATGCATCAACCATTCACGATACCTTCGCGGTTCGTGACCCGAGGTTCGGCCTCGAATTTAGAATGTCAGGTTCGATTCCGGGCACTACCTTCAGGAGCGCAGCGTGTTTCTTGCAACCCTGGCTGGACCAAATTTGGCGACGCACCTCCTTTTCGTCCTTGCATGCATCATTTTTTCCGGTGATTTCTGCGCGACGCTTATCACCGTTCTGTACCAGCGATCGTGGTATGCGCGTTTCATCCGGCCAAAGCTTTTGCAAAGCTTTTCTCCACGTTGCGCCATCATCGTTCCCTGCAAAGGCGCAAACAGTAACCTGAAATCCAATCTGGAAAGTTTTTTCAATCTCGCCTATGCAGATTATGAGGTCATTTTTGTCACCGAGAGCCGTCAGGATGCCGCAATGCCCGTCATTGAAAACGTCATTATGGGCCGGCCGAACGGGCAGGCGCTGGCGGCCGGGCTCTCCATCGCGTGCGCGCAGAAAAATCACAACCTCCTTGCCGGAATCGCGGCCACGCACAATGCGGAAGTGTATGTGTTCGCCGATTCCGATGTCCGGCCCGGTCCGGAGTGGCTCCGCGAGCTCATCCTGCCACTTGGTAATGAAAAAACGTCGGTGGCGACCGGATTCCGCTGGCTGCATGCGAAAAAGGGAAACATCGGCGAATGGATGCACGTCTATGCCAACATTTTCATTTACGTCACCTTCTCCTGCGCTTTTTTCGTCGGCGGAGTCGGGCTATGGGGCGGCTCCATGGCAATCCGCCGCCGTGATTTCGAAAAACTCAGGGTAGCGGCAAAATGGTCGCAAGCCGTCGTGGATGACCTGAGCCTTTCGCAGATCCTCCATAAAAAAAGACTCAAGGGCGTCCTGGTGCCGTCGTGCATGGCGCATTCGGACGAACTGCTTCAAAATGTCAATAGCGCCGGTTGCTGGTTCGAACGCCAGATCATGTTCCTCAAAGTGTATTTCAAGCCGATCTGGTTCTTCATGGCCCTCCCCATTGTTTTCAGCGGAGCACTTCTCATGACCCTTCTGCCCGTCGCCTTGCTGCTCGGGCATTTTCATGCAAAAGGCTTCTTTGACAACGGCGGCGGGGGCGCGCTCCTGTTTTATCTCGGCGAACTGATTACCGTATCGCTTTACCCGCTCATGGGTCCCATGCCGAAATTTCCGCGGTTTCTTGTGTTACAACCATTTCTTCGCGCACTCCAGGCGGTGAACTACTTCCGCACCTATGCAACGAATACGATCACCTGGGCGGGGGTTCGCTACCGTTTGAAATTTTTCGGCGATGTGTCGAAGGTCGAACGTCCGTCTCATTTATAACAGTCTGTCGGGGGCAGGTATGGCATTGCGGTGTGCGGTTCTCGCTTCGGGCCAGGGCAGCAATTTTCAGGCTCTTCTTGATCGGAAATCAAGCGGCGATCTGCATGTGGATTTTGTTCTTTTCATCGGCAATAACAGCGACGCCGCCGCCTTTGCGAAGGCGCGCATGCATTCGATACCGGCGCTCCATCTCGCTCCCTCTCATTTTCCCTCCGAAGCGGCGTATACCGCGCGGTTTCTCGATGCGCTGCAAGAGTTCAGGGTCGAACTCATCGTGCTTGCCGGGTATATGAAGAAACTACCGATGCCGGTGATTCGGGCCTACAATCGCCGCATTGTCAATATCCATCCTGCGCTTCTCCCCGCCTTTGGGGGTAAAGGCATGTACGGCTCCCATGTGCACGAAGCGGTCATCGAATACGGCGCAAAGCTCTCCGGCGTTACGGTTCACTTTGTCGATGAAGAGTACGACCATGGCCCCGTCATCCTGCAGCGGGCCGTCGAGGTGCTTGACACCGACGACCCGCAATCTCTGGCGGGTCGAATTCTCAAGGCAGAACATGCGAACTACTGGCGGGCTATCGAAGCCATTGCCGCGGGAAGCATCATCATTGAAGGACGGCGGGTGAAGGGTGTCAACGGGTTGGAACGTTAGGACGAAAAGATCATTATTATCGGTGCAGCGCGCTGACAAAATGAACTCCCGAAACAACAACAGCTCCGCCGTGACCAGCGCCCTCTATGATTATGACCGGGCAGCCAGGGATAAATCCCGCGGCGTCATAATCGGAATCGACGAGGCCGGTCGCGGACCCCTTGCCGGGCCGGTCATGGCCGCCGCAGTCATCCTTGACCCGGATTTCATCATCCCCGGCATCAATGACTCGAAGAAGCTGTCCGCCGCGGCGCGGGAGCGTTGTTACGACCGCATCGTCGCGGAAGCCATTGCGTATGCGGTGGGATCGGCATCGGTCGAGGAGATCGACCGGTTAAATATCCTTCAGGCGACGTTTCTTGCCATGCAACGGGCGCTCGCCTTGATTTCGCACTCCTGGGTCATGGCCCTCATCGACGGCAATCAGCTCCTTCCCGTCATCCCGCATGAACGCCAGCGGACCGTGGTTCGAGGCGATGCGCAGAGCGCGAGCATTGCCGCAGCGTCAATTATCGCCAAGGTCACGCGCGACCGTCTTATGAAAGAGTATCATGAACGGTTTCCCATGTACGATTTTTCTGGCAACAAAGGATACGGTACGGCGCTGCACCGGGCCCGTATCGGTGAGCATGGTTTATGTGCAATTCATCGCCGTTCCTTCTGCGAAGGCATTACGGCGCAGATGCGACTGGCGCTATAGTCGCCTTCATCCGATTTGGCGAAGGAGTTTGATGTTATGGCCGAACTATGGCCATTTAAAGGCTATCGTTATTCGATTGAAAATCCGGATGATTTAGGTTCCCTTATCTCCCCGCCTTACGACATGCTGGATAAACCTTCGATCGACCTTCTCTATCGGAAGAGCGACCTGAATGCCGTGAGGATCGATCAAAACCGCACCGAAAGTACCGATACCGCCAACATCGACCGCCACATTCGAGCCGCCGCGCTTTTCGCCGATTGGACGACGAAGGGGTTCGTCAAGCGGGAGACGACACCTTCCCTCTATGTCTATAAGCAGCAGTTCGAGGCCGAGCAGGCCGGCGTTTGGAAGCGCATCGAACGAACGGGAATAATTTCTCTTGTAAAATTGGTCGATTTCGGCGTCGGCAGCGGAGCCGTGCTGCCTCACGAATACACGCTCTCCGGCCCCAAGGTTGACCGCTATGAGCACTTGTCAGCCACGCGGCTCAACACGGGCCAGATTTTCGGTCTTCTTGACGATGAGACCGGCGATATATTCAGACTCATCCGTTCAATAAAAAATAACGCGCCCCTGGGAACGGGTACCGATGCCGACGGGGTCCGCCATACTCTTTACATTTGCAGCGATCCGATACTCATCAGCCGTTTTCAGGCGGCGGCACGGGACTGCACCATTCTCATCGCAGACGGTCATCACCGCTATGAGACCGCGCTGAAATTTTACCGCGACCAGAATTGCGATCCCGCATGCGGCGGGGTCATGATGACGCTCGTGTCCACAGCGGATCCAGGGCTCGTCATCCGGTCCTTCCATCGCCTGATCCGTAAAAATGTCATCGACCGCACTATCGATTTCAAGCGAGAACTGTCCCGGTACTTCACCCTGACCGACCTCGGCGCCGCGAACCGTTCCCTTATCGACTCTTTTTTGCAAGGCGCACCTTCCGCAACGATGCTCTTCGTCGACAGCGGCTTAAAAACAGGCTTTGCCTGTTCATTGAATGCGTATGGAGAAACTTTTCTTCAGGCAAGCATGCAGGACCGGTCTGCCGACTGGCGCCATCTCGATACGTCGATCATCAATGCCGTTGCCATCGGCGGTATTCTCGGCCTTCCGCTCGACGGCAACGTCCTCCATGACACGGTGGAGTACATGAACGACACCGGAGCGGCCCTTGGCCTGAGCCTTGACGATTCGGCGTTTCACGGCGGGTTCTTCATAAAGCCGGTCACGTTCACGACCATTCACCGGATCGTGGCGGGCGGCGAGCGCATGCCGCAAAAATCAACGAATTTCTTTCCGAAGCTCTACTCGGGGCTCGTCTATAACCGTCTGGAAGCGCAATGAAAAAATCCTCGGTTATCCAACTGGCCGCGGGGCTTCTTCTGGCCGGCGGCGGGATGTACTTTTTTTTGCGAGACGTCAATGTTGCGCTGCTCTGGAGAATGTTGCGTTCAACACCCCTCTGGGTTGCAGCCGGCGTCGCCGTACTGACTCTCCTTACCATCTGGCTTCGCAGCCTGCGCTGGAACCTGATCCTTCCCGCCAGGGGGGGCGACCACCGCGGGTTGTTCGGGTTCGTCATGATCGGCTTCATGGTCAATAACTTCCTGCCCGCCCATCTTGGCGAAGTATCCCGCGTTCTGTTCCTGTGGAAGCGCAACCGCTTCACCGTTGCGACCAGCGCCGGATCGATTCTGATCGAGCGCATTCTGGATGTTATCATGTACCTCTCCTTTTTCTTCATCCCGGCGCTTGCACTCGCACGCCTCCGTTCCACGATTCCCTTCGCCATTCCCGTGGCATGTGGCGTGGCGGCGCTGCTGGTCGGTCTCATCACCTATGCGGTCGCTCCTTTGCTGGTAAAAACCATCGCAAAAAAACTGTCGCAAAACCTTTCCGCCGGTCTGCGGCATAAGGTTATAACCATTGGAAAAGAACTTGTCTCCAATCTCGATTGGGCTTTTTCGCCGAAAAAATGTCTTGTCATGACAGCGCTCTCATTTTTAATCGTCGCCTGCCATGTAGTAATGATGATCATTCTGGTCAACGAACGGACATTCGGTTTTCTCTCCGGCATGTTCGCCTCCGCCTGGGCGGCGCTCGGCGCCGCCATTCCGTTTTCACCAGGATATGTGGGAACCCTCCATGCAGCGCTGAAGCTGGGGCTGCTCCTCAACGGAATCGATGCCAATAAGGCCATCGTCGTCGCGACGCTCTACCATGCGATCGGGTATCTCACCATCACTGCGGCGGGACTGTATTTCGTAGTAACCATGGGCATCTCCTTCAAGGAGATCGGACACGCCAAAGAAGAACTTAAGAAAGAGGAGTCCTCGGCCGACTGATCGGGGCTGAATTTATTTTCAATGCATGCCAATGACCGAAATAACCAGCGATATCGAGCTTGCGGAACGCCTGTCGGCGGCCGTGAAAAATATTAAAACGGAACTCGCAAAAAAAATCGTGGGACAGCAGGAGGTTATCGACGATCTGCTTGCCTGCTTCCTTGCGGGAGGGCACTGTCTCCTCATCGGCGTTCCGGGCCTTGCCAAAACCATGCTCGTGCAGAGCCTTGCGAAATGTCTTGACCTTGCTTTCAATCGTATCCAGTTCACCCCGGACTTGATGCCCTCCGACATTACCGGCAGCGAGATCCTTATCGACGATCGCGTAACAGGACGGCGCGATTTTCGCTTTGTTAAAGGGCCGATTTTCCATAATATCGTTCTGGCGGATGAAATCAACCGTACGCCGCCTAAAACCCAATCCGCTCTCTTGCAGGCCATGCAGGAGCGTGAAGTAACCTCTTCGGGGGTCACCTATGAACTTCCGGCGCCGTTCTGGATTCTCGCGACCCAGAACCCGATCGAGCAGGAAGGAACCTATCCCCTGCCCGAGGCGCAACAGGACCGCTTCATGTTCTCCGTCGAAGTCAGCTACCCGGACCGGGAGTCCGAACTTGCCATCGTGCGCGCTACAACCTCGCCGCAAGCGGTCGAGCTTAAGCCGGTCGTCACCGTCGAGGAGATCCGGGCGTTCCGTGATCTGGTGTGGCGAGTTCCGGTCGCCGAATCGATCATCGCCGCCGCAGTTACATTATCGCGTACAAGTCGTGCCTCCACGAAGGAGTGCCCGGAATCGATAGCCAAGCATATTATGTGGGGTGCAGGACCGCGCGCTTCGCAGTTCCTGGTACTTGCGGCAAAAGCCTACGCTCTTCTCGATCACCGGCCGACACCAACCCTTACCGATATTCGCAGAGCCGCCTATCCGGTTTTGCGGCATCGTCTTGTACGTTCATTCCATGCCGAGGTCGAAAACATTTCGGCAAACGATATTATACGAACGCTCATCGCGACCGCCATAAAAGAGTAGCAGGGGGCGGTTCTCGTATTCCCTCCTGCAAAGACCATCAATAGCTCTACCCGGTTGCCTGTTGTTGAACAGAGAATAGGAATTACCATGGATCAGTCGCTTCTCAAATCACTTCTTGCCGGTGTCGCCGATCACTCACTCCCCATTCCCGACGCGCTTGAACGCCTTAAACATCTTCCCTTTGAAGATCTCGGCTTTGCCACTATCGACCACCACCGCAGCATGCGCAAGGGGTACCCGGAGGCGATTTTCTGCCAGAATAAGACACCGGAACAGGTAGTGGCCATTGCGAAAGCCCAGATCGATCATCAGGTAACCGTGTTCGGCACCCGCGCCGGCAGAGAAGTTCTCGATGCGGTTAAAAGCGGTATTATGGATGTAGAAATCGATGAAACGGCTCGATGTTTCTGGAAAAAATCCGGCGGTTGGGTAAAAAAGGAAACTTCCAGACCGATCGTCATTTGCTCTGCCGGCACTGCGGACCGGCCGGTAGTGGCGGAAGCGCAGCGAACGGCTGAAATTTTAGGGTATACTCCCATCATGATCAACGATGTCGGCGTTGCCGGGATCCACCGGCTTTTCAGCCACCGGGACACTCTGCTCAGTGCGGGGGTAATTCTCGCCATTGCCGGGATGGAAGGGGCGCTACCGTCGGTCATTGCCGGATACGTTTCCTGCCCGGTTATAGGCGTCCCGACCTCGGTCGGCTATGGGGTCCATCTAGGCGGGCTTGTTCCGCTCTTCGCCATGCTCAACTCTTGCGCCACAGGCCTGACGGTCGTCAATATCGACAATGGGTTTGGGGCGGCGTGCGCGGCGGCGGGAATTATAGCGGGGGCATAAATCTGACCTATCGCTTTCCGCACTTCCGGATCCCTTCCGCCGGTTTCCGGCATTCACTGGTGCGTTACCATATGTTTTCATATGGAATAAACAGGAGTCATACGTGGAAATCATCACAGGAATCAATTTCGCGATACAGACCACCTTTCTTTTGATGGCCCCTTATCTGCTTCTCGGAATGCTGCTGGCCGGAATGCTGCATGTACTGGTTTCCCGCAGTTTTGTGTTCAACCATCTTGGAAAAAAAGGCTTCTGGTCGGTCGTAAAAGCTACGCTGTTCGGTGTGCCATTACCGTTATGCTCCTGCGGCGTATTACCGCTTGCCATGTCGTTCAGAAAAAGCGGCGCCTCAAGGGGAGCGACCACCGCGTTCCTCATTTCAACGCCGCAAACAGGTATCGACAGCATCCTTGCCACCTGCGGAATGCTCGGATTACCTTTTGCAATTTTTCGCCCCATTGCGGCATTCGTCATGGGAATCGTCGGCGGAGTGATCGCGGATGTTTTCAGCGATGCCGAAGAACCGCATAATATCCATAACGACGACTCTTCCTCCGGATGCGCCCTTTGCCCTGTAACCCGGCTTCACAAACATTCCTTGATTGAAAAGATTACCGGAATGCTTAGATATGCATTGCGCGATTTTCCGGACGATATAACACTCCATCTGATTATAGGAATTATCATTGCCGGGCTCATTTCTTATTTTACTCCCAATGACCTGTTCACCCGCTACCTCCATAACGATTTTTTGTCCATGCTCGTGATGATCGTCATTGGTGCCCCTTTGTACATCTGCGCCACCGCATCTATTCCCATTGCCGCGGCGCTTATGCTTAAAGGCGCTTCCGCAGGCGCAGCATTTGTGTTTCTTACCGTCGGTCCCGCGACCAATGCCGCCGCGATAATCCTCATAGCCCATGCGCTCGGGAAAAAAATTGCAGGCTTATACCTCCTGACGATCATCATAATGTCCATTATTGCCGGGTATATCCTGAATTTTATTTTCTCCATTACAAAGCATTCGTTCCCCCGGGCTGCCTACCACCACCATCATATGGAATCCATCGGTTTCTGGACGCTTTCCATCGGGTTGTTTTTTCTTGCGGTGCTTATGCTGTCCCTCTATCGGACACACCTGAAACCCATGATCCTCAGAATAAAAAACAAATTGACCATGCGTGATCGGGCGAATTTCACATCGTACCGGCTGACGATCAACGGCATGAGTTGCAGGAAATGCTCCGAAAAAATCAGGACCGCCGTCCTTTCCGTTGCGGGAGTCTCTGCCGTCCAAATCGATCTTGCTGCAAAGACCGCAACGGTGCAAGGATCCGCGGATATCGCCGGAGTGCGGGAGGCAATTGTCAGGGCGGGGTATGGGGTTGACGAGACCGGTGCTGCGGAAGGCATAGGATAGCACGGATCAATGCATCCATTTGTCTAAGTTTGGATTTTTATGAATCAGGTGATTAATAATATTTTGTCTTCTGGAATCCCTTTATTTACCAACTTATTTTTAACTTTTACCATATCCTTCTCATTCTGAAAAGCAAAAAGAAATGGTGCATGAGAATAATAAAAGGAATAAATATTTGACTTTTTTTTCAGATGTTTCATCTTTTCCTTGAGCTGGTATTCACGATTACGATATTTGCTATAATTCCTATTGTAACTTTGATCGAAAGTAATTACACATCTTGCGCCATTTTTTAGCTTCTTAATAATTGTACTTATAGAAATGTGTTTCCTTTGGTCCAGTTTGCTTATTAATTCATTTTCATCTTTAAGTGTAATTCCTTTATCCGGATCATTAAAAAGAGAATATGGTATCTGAGGATTATCAGGAGGAAGCATTTCTATGCCTGTCAGTCGGGTAAATTTTTCTTGAAGGTCTTTGTCTGGATAAAAGCGAGAGCACGCATAAAGGCCTGCCCAGCCACGCAGAAGTTCTTCCCAAAATCCTTTAATGATATCAAATGAATCTCCAAGAAATTGATGATCCACAGGAATATCTCCTTTAAATTAAAAATGACTCCATTCCTACGGTTTATAAACTACTAAACTACGCTAAGTTAATGGTAGAGTCCAGAAAATAGAGCGTAATTACCTCATTCTACCTAAAATGGTTTAATAATCCCATACACTTTGATCTGCCAGCACGTTCCTTTTCTCCCCCTCAAACCATAATGGTCTGAACCTCTCTTCTCTCCCGCTATGCTCCGTACCGTCCGTCAGTAATAATCACCAGTACGCGCTTGATAAACTACTTTATTTTTTTACATGGTTTATGGCATACTTATTGCTTTTGATTTTTTTGTTCCTCAAATCTTCACGGTGCAGCACATTCCGGATTTCTCGGATTTCACCATACCGAGAGAGGAAGTGAGAATTGTCTATGTTTCAATCAATATCGTTGATAAAATGAGCGAATGGAGGAAAAAATGCTACGCAGAAAAGTCATTGTTAGCGACGTCCATGGCATCTATATACGACCTGCCGCAAAGATTGTACAAGCATGCACAGGCGTGGACAGTAAGGTCACGCTCCGCAAGGGCCGCAACAACGCGAACGGCTCCTCCATTCTTGAACTCCTCCTTCTAGACGCGGAATCCGGAAGCGAGGTTGAAATCGTTGCTGAAGGAAAGGAGGAAGAGCTCGCTATGAGAAGGGTTATTGAAATTTTCTAGTCGGCCTTTGTGATCCCTCTGTGAAGAACCTCCCTCTAGCGAGCCTCCATTAATTAATTTATTCAAAACTAGTCACGGCAGCCCTCAGAGGCCGCCCGATGTCCCACACCACATTAAAAGGCAGCGGAACTCCTGCCGTGATTTCACGAAAAAAACCTTACTATGCCTGATCTTAACGACTCAGCCGGCGATAAAAAGAAAAAACTCTGGGAAACCACGGCTCCACCGAAACGCCCCGGCCTGACCAAAAAGCACGATACGTTTCTGAATCAATTGAACCTGACCGGGAAGCAGTTTCATTTTTCGTTCTGGTACATATTGATCGGGCTTCTCCTCGTCGCCTATTTCAAATCTCTCATGGTCAATACGCCCATCGAGACGATCGATTTTTCGGCGTTCAAAAAAAAGGTTCGCTCGGGCGAGATCAAACGGGTGGAAATGGGCGAGAAATTTTATGTGGGTCTTTCTTATACGAGCGGAGATCTCGATTCGGCGGTTAAAAAATCGGTCACCGCGGGTGCGGATCTCCAGAAACGGTTGTCGTATCGAACCGTTCCGGTTGCTGACCCGTCGTTCGTTCCGCTTCTGGACTCCATGAAAATAGAGTACTACGCACGACAACCGACCGATAACCGGGTTCTTGAATTTATCCTCACCTGGATCATTCCCTTTGGCATCATGCTTTTGATCTGGCGGTTTATTTTCAATCGGATGGGTAAGATGGGCACCGGTGTCATGTCGTTTGCCCAGAATAAGGCGCAGCTTGTGGCCGAGGGTGATATCAAGACCACCTTTGCCGATGTCGCCGGAGCCGATGAGGCCAAACAGGAACTGGTCGAAGTCGTCGACTTCCTGAAGAATCCCGAAAAATATACCGCCATAGGCGGCAAAGTGCCCAAAGGGGTGCTCCTCGTCGGTCCGCCCGGAACCGGTAAAACCCTCTTGGCGCGGGCGGTTGCCGGTGAGGCTCAGGTGCCGTTTTTCCGCATCAGCGGCGCCGATTTTGTCGAGATGTTCGTCGGTGTGGGCGCCGCACGCGTGCGCGATCTATTCCATCAGGGACGAGAGAAAGCGCCGTGCATCATCTTTATCGACGAGCTTGACGCAATCGGCAAAAGCCGTTCGCCCATGGCGATGGGCAATGACGAACGCGAACAAACCCTGAACCAGCTCCTCGTCGAGATGGACGGTTTCGACTCGCGTACCGGCGTCATTCTTCTGGCGGCAACGAACCGCCCCGAGGTGCTCGACCCGGCGCTTCTGCGTCCCGGCCGCTTCGATCGCCAGGTGGTCGTCGATCGACCCGATCTTCCGGGACGCCTGGCGATCCTGACGATTCATTCAAAGGATGTACTCCTTGACGAAAGCGTCGATCTCGGTACGGTGGCGCGGGCTACCGCCGGGTTCGCGGGCGCCGATCTGGCCAACATCGTCAATGAAGCGGCGCTACTGGCCGTGCGGGCCGGCCGCAAAAAGGTAGCGCGCATTGATTTCGACGAAGCGATCGAAAAGATAATCGCCGGGCTTCAGAAACGGAGCAAACTCATCAATCCGCATGAGCGCGAAATCGTGGCATACCATGAGACCGGCCATGCGCTTACCGCCGCCTTTACCGGAAGCGCCGACCCGGTGCAGAAGATTTCCATCATCCCCCGCGGCATCGCCGCGCTCGGCTATACCATGCAGACGCCGACCGAGGATCGATACCTCATGACCAGTGACGAACTTCTGGGAAAAATCGATGTTCTGCTCGGCGGCCGGGCGGCGGAACAATTGATATTTGGCATGATTTCCACCGGCGCCTCGAATGATATCGACAAGGCGTCGGATATCGCGCGTCGCATGATCACCGACTACGGGATGAGTCCGAAGTTCGCCAATGTAACGCTTCGTTCCCGTCCTGCCCCGGTGTTCATGGGTGACAACGGTGGCATGAGCGGCGCCCGCGAGTATTCCGAAACCACGCAGCAGTACATTGATGAGCAGGTCGCCGCCATCGTCAGCGAACGCTATCGCCGCGTACTTGATCTGCTTGCGGGAAAGAAGGAAATTCTCGCCACGATCGCGAAGTACCTGCTGAAAAACGAAACGATTGACAGAAAGGATTTTCTGCGGATGGCGGGGATAAACGCCGCTCACGCCGCTGCTGCGCCCGAAGAGGTTCTGCCCCCCGCGGATAGCACATAGCTGGTTGTGTGGTCTTTGGTTTTGCCACACGAAGGGCTCCCTGCCTGCGAATAATGCACGGATAGCGTCTATGCGGTCAATCCGGCTTCTATCGCTTTCCTCACTTCATTCAGCGGCACGTCACTTTTGACTATAGAGAATCCAGGAGTGGTCGGAACTACGAAGGCAAGCGTTCCGGAAAGGACTTTTTTATCGAACCGCATCGCCGTGATGAGTTCATCGGCATCAAGGGGGGGGAGCGGCGGCCGGGGGAAGGTCTTCATCATCGCTTCGTATTTTTCAAATGCGTCTTCGGGAATTGCGGCAAGCCTTTTTCCGAGTTCGCACGCGCAGCGCATGCCCCACCATACGGCTTCACCATGCAGGAGTTTTTCAAAACCGAAATGTTTTTCAATCGCATGAGCGAAAGTATGGCCGAAATTGAGAAGCGTGCGCTCACCTTTAGTTTCATACTCGTCGCGTTCCACCACGCCTGCCTTTAAAGCAATTCCGCGCCAGATGCCGTCGAGAAGCATATCGGGCCTGCCATCGAGGATGGATTGCCCGTGAACCGTAATGTGGTCGAAGAGATCAGGCCCGCCGATAAAACCGTACTTGAACAACTCCGCGCACCCGGCGGCATATTCGCGCTTCGGCAAGGTATCGAGAAACGCGGTGTCGATCCAGACAAGGCTCGGCTGGTGAAAGGCGCCGATGAGGTTCTTCCCGGCCGCATGATCAAGGGCAGTTTTACCGCCCACGCTCGAATCGACCATGGCAAGGAGCGTTGTCGGCACCTGTACGCAGGCTATACCGCGCATGTAGGTCGCGGCTGCAAATCCGGCCATGTCTCCCACCACTCCGCCGCCAAGGGCGATGATAACGCTTGACCGTTCAAGCTTCGCGGGAATAAAGGTATCGAATATCTTTCCCCATGTTTCGAGCGTCTTATAGCGTTCCCCGTCCGGCATGCAATGAACGGCCAGGTCGAGTTCATCGTGCCAGGCATCGATCAACTTCCCATAGAGGTCGCGGATCACGGTATTCGTGACAAGACCGAATTTGCTTTCAGGAAAATCTCTTTTCAGCCGGGGGGGAAGCGATGCAGAGATCCCCTGTTCGAGAATGATCGGATACGATCGTGAGCCAAGCTTAACGGTGAGTTCCATGTCAATCATATTTCGTATATTTGGTAGATGACTATTCCGGCATCTTTCATTCAATAATCGCTATTTTCGCCCCGAGTCGCCGAAAGTCATCGGCAAAGCCCGGGTAGGTGACCGTTGCGGCTTCGGCGCCTTCGATGATGGTATCGCCCTCGGCCGCCATGCCAGCAATGGCAAGCGCCATGACCACGCGATGGTCGTTGTGGCCGTCGACCCGCACCCCGTGGAGGCGGTGACCGCGGATAATAAGGCCGTCCTCCTGTTCCGTGATGTCGGCGCCCATTTTCGAAAGTTCTTCACGCATGACCACAATCCGATCGGTCTCTTTAATTCGGGCTTGCGCGACGTTGCCGATGCGGGTTTCGCCTTCGGCCGCGCAAGCAACGACCGAGAGCGCCGGCAGGGTGTCGGGCATGGCGTTGAGGTCAACGGAGAAACCCTTGAGCGTCCCTTTGCGGGCAATGATTACTGAACCGGCGTCCCGCGTAATGACCGCGCCCATCCGGCTGAGAACTTCGAAGATTCCTTTATCACCCTGCTGGTCTGAAAAGTCCAGGCCCGTGAGTCGAAGGCCGGTTTCGCTCATTGCGCCTGCACAAGCGGCAAACGCAGCGCTTGAAAAATCGGCAGGTATTTCCCGGTCGAAGGCGCGGTAGGCCTGGCCGCCCTGAATCCAAAAGTGGCTCAGATCGTCGGAATAATCCAGCCGGATCCCCTGTTTTCGAAGCCACCACAGCGTCAATTCGACATACGGCTTTTCCTGAAGATTCTCGACAATGATTTCCGAGTTTTCTTTAAGAATCGGCGCGACAAAGAGCAAACTCGACACGAATTGCGACGAAGCACCGCTCACCGTCGTTTTGCCTCCCCGCAGGGGCCCTCGGATGGTGAAGGGAAGATCCATCGATGCTTCCGCATCGATGGAAAAAAACGCACCAAGCTTTTCAAGAGCACACAGAAGAGGTCTGAACGGACGCGAGCGTAGCGAGGCGTCGCCGTCGAATCGTCGGAGTCTTGTGCCGAGCGCGGCTGCAGCCATGAAAAGATTCGTGCCAGTGCCGGAATTACCCATGTCGAATAGTTCGTCGCCGCCCTCGTAGTGCGTACCGATGCCCTGCACCGTGAGATTGCCGTCCTCTTCCTGTACCGTGGCTCCAAGAGAGCGTGCGGCAATCATCGCCGATCCGCCGTCGCCGGACAGTAGTGGTTTGCTTATGCGCGATTTCCCTTCGGCAAGCGCTGCGACAAGAATTGCACGGATGGTGTGGGATTTGGACGGCGGGATCGCGATGTCACCCCGCAAGCGCGAGGGCGAGATTTTCCATTTCATGCGGACAGCCTATCCGGAAATGCCTTGTTGGAGTTTATCAAGGTCAAAGATCTCTTCGCGGACATCAATATCGGTCCACAGGGAAAACGAAGCGAGCCCCTGGTAGAGAAGCATGCGCAACCCATTTTGCGTGCGGCAGCCTGCTTTTTCTGCCTCCGCCATGAGGCGGGTTTTTGCAGGATTATAAATCGTATCGAACACGGTCATGCCGCTATGAAGATATTTTTTATCGAGCGGCGTTTCGCCGGCGTTCGGATGGAGCCCCGCGCTGGTGCAATTGACAAGAAGCGTACACCGGTCCATGGCCTCGCGGATGATCGGGTTGTCGAGCGTATACGCAGCGACGGGAAATTGCATCGCAGAGCCGATCTCGCCAGCGAGCGTGATCGTGCGCTCCCGGTTCCGGCCGATGAGCGTCAGCGAAGCGGGAATCCGTGCAAGCGCAAGCGCGGCGGCCAGGGTACGTGCAATTCCGCCGCTTCCGATGAGCACGATATGACCGCCGTGGGCATCATGACCCATGCTCGCGAGCGCTCGCAGAAATCCTTCCGGGTCGGTCGTGGTGCCACAAAGCAAGTTATTCCGGAAATACAGAGTATTTACCGTTCCGATCCGATAGGAAAGCGGCGTCAACACGTCGCAGAACGAGGCAGCAGCCTGCTTATGAGGAAGCGTGACGTTGGCGCCAAGCGCCCCTGCGGCACGAAGCAGGGAGATCGCCCGGTGCAGCTGTTCCGCTCTGATGGGAAGCGGAATATACACATGCGGCAGTTCAAGTTTACTAAAGGCAAAGTTATGGATTTGCGGCGACAACGAATGCGCCACCGGATACCCTAGAAGAAACACGATGCGTGAATCGCCGCGAATGAACGGCCGTTTCATGAAAAACCCTCCACCCCGGGAAATAGTTCAACCCGGTTTCTTCCATTATTTTTCGCCCGGTACATAGCGCTGTCGGCCTCCCCCGCCATCTGTTGTGCCGAAGCGACACCCGGGCGATAGCTCGTAACACCGAGCGACGCCGAAAGCCGCCCGCCCGGCAACGCCTGTTCATTGAAATATCGATAATCGTAAACCGCCTGTCGGATGTTTTCGGCGGTCCTGCGCGCCTCCCGGAGCGGATGCCCCGGCAGGAGCACCATAAACTCCTCTCCGCCGTAGCGACAGACTGCGGAGTCGAGACTACAGACCGCGTGAAGAATTCTGACGGTTTCAATAAGCGCGATATCCCCTTGGATGTGACCGTTGATGTCATTATATTGCTTGAAGTAGTCCAAGTCGAACATAACAAGCGAAAAGCTGCCTTGCTCATCGCGCGCCTGCTGAAAGAGCCGGTTCATCTGCTCGCTGAAAAAACGGCGGTTATACGCCTTTGTCAAATCATCCGTGAGTGCACGGCTCGCCGTATCCATATATTCTCGCGCATCGACGATCTTGGGAAAAGCAACTTGTTTTTTGATGTTCGAGTAGTAATCGAGCGTTGCCACATGGATCCCGACGTTGCGCCCGAGTTTTTCACTCAAGAGATATTTATGCCTGAGAATCTCTCTCCAGTCACGCTTTGCCTCTTCTTCCGGAAGTCGTATCTGGATGAGGGCGAATACCAGGTCCCGATAGTAGGTTCCGGGTTTGGTGCCGATGGAATCAAGCAGGTATTCGTCCGTCTGAATATGATCGACGATATCGCCGCTTACAATTTCGAGAACTTTTTTATCGGTTAAAATTTTCAGATTATCAATGTCTTCGATATTCAGCGCCGGAATTTTCGAAGCGCCGTTCGCCGGGGATGGCGACCTATCGGGTACCTTTTCTCTGTTTTCCATGATTCCAATCCTTTAATCCGCCATCATTATTGGCAGCAAACGCCACTCCATCCCTTTCACGAATTATACCACTCCTCCCCGTTACACCTCATTCAAAATACGATATGCTAATTTCGCTTATTTCTAAAACTTCTTGATTTTCCCTTTTCCATATTTTATTATTAATTCAATGAATGAATCAAAACTGCAAAGTGTTCTGCCTGAGCTTGGTCGGGTGCTTCGTATCTATCGGGAAAAAAGCAACCGGCATCTCGGCGAAATCGCGGAAAAGGCCGGTATTTCCATCAGCATGCTTTCACAGATTGAACGGGGAAAGGTTTCGCCGTCTATCGATACGCTGGTCATGGTGTGCCGGGCGCAGGATATCGATATAGGAGAGCTGTTCCGGCGTCTCTCGCCCGATTCGCCCGTGCGGCTCCACAAAAACGGCGAAAGGCTCAAGATCGAAAGTAACGGCATATGTTACGAGCAGCTTATGACGACGCAGGTATCCGCATTCCCGATCGAGCTCTTTTTAATTGAGATCGGGGCGGGTTGCGCCACGGAGTTGAGTGGTGGCGGACACGAGGGGATCGAGATGGGGTACGTACTCCAAGGAGGCGCAGTGCTGACGGTGGGAAGCGCTGACTATCGGATCGATGAATTTGACAGTGTCTATTTTGCGGCGAATCTGCCCCATAGGCTCGTCAACGTGGGAAGGCGG
Source organism: Chitinispirillaceae bacterium (assembly GCA_049521335.1). GTDB lineage: Bacteria > Fibrobacterota > Chitinivibrionia > Chitinivibrionales > Chitinispirillaceae > BOG-1184. The sequence goes on along the minus strand of JBEKOX010000008.1, from coordinate 15,198 downwards.
CTTTTCAAGGCGGTCTGGAGTATCTCCCCGCCCCATGTCGATTATTTGAGCATTGGAAAAAGTAATAAACAGCCCGTACAGGCGAAAGACGGTACATTGGCCGATAGACGGTAGATCGCTCTCGCCGTATCATCAAAAGAAAAAGAAAGGATTACCGATGGCAAAAACAATTACGGAAAAAATTTTTGATTCGCATCTCATCGATGAACCCTTCACGGGAACTAAGGTGCTCAGGCTCGATGTCGTCCTTTGCCACGAGATTACGACGCCGATCGCCATCGCGGACCTCGTATGGCGGAAGAAAGACCGAGTTTTCGATCCGGCAAAGATCAAGGCGGTCATCGACCATGTAACGCCGGCAAAAGACTCAAAAAGCGCTCTTCAGGGCAGAATCATGCGGGAGTGGGCTCATCGCAATGGTATCAAAGATTTCTTCGACATTGGTGCAAACGGTGTATGCCATGCCTTGTTTCCGGAAAAAGGATTCATCCGGCCCGGCTATACCGTGATCATGGGCGATAGTCATACCTGCACGCATGGCGCCTTCGGCGCCTTTGCCGCCGGTGTCGGCACAACGGATCTCGAAATCGGCATCCTCAAGGGGGTGTGCGCCTTCAGGCCGTCGAAAAGCATCCGTATCGAGGTGAATGGCATCATGCAGAATGGCGTATATGCCAAGGACGTTATCCTCGAAATCATTCGCCGGCTTACCGTGAACGGCGCAACCGATCGAGTCATCGAATTTGCCGGTTCAACTGTGGATGGCATGTCTATGGAAGAGCGAATGACGCTTTCTAATATGGTAATTGAAGCCGGGGCGACCTCCGGGCTCTGCAAACCCGATGGCGTGACCCTCGATTACCTCTGGCCATTTGTGGGCGCCGATTTCGGCGGCGACCGATCGAAGGCGTTTGCCGAGTATAAAAAATGGTGGTCCGATCCGGACGCATCGTATGACGCGGTGCTTGCGATCGATGCCGCCGCTCTTGAGCCGGTCGCCACGGTCGGGTTCAAGCCGGACCAGGTAAAAAAACTCGTGGACCTCGAAAAAGAGAAGATCAGGGTCGACCAGGTGTACATCGGCTCCTGTACGAATGGCCGCATCTCCGATTTGCGTGTCGCCGCCAAAGTGACAAAAGGTAAAAGGCTTGCGCCGGCTACCCGCGGCATCCTCTGTCCCGCTACGCCCGCAGTTTACCGCCAAGCGTTGAACGAGGGATTGCTCGATATCTTCATGGACGCAGGGTACGTCGTTACGAACCCCACCTGCGGGGCATGCCTTGGCATGTCGAACGGTGTCCTTACCGAAGGAGAAACATGCGCCTCCACGACCAATCGGAACTTCAACGGCCGCATGGGCAAAGGCGGCATGGTGCACCTCGTGAGCCCGGCTACGGCGGCGGCGAGCGGGATTGCGGGATGCCTTGTTGATCCGCGGAAATATCTGTAAAAAGATTTATTCAAGATGATTGAACTCAAAGGGAGGGTATACCAATGAAAACTTTTGGCGGAAAAGTTCTATTTCTCGACCGCTCGGACATCAATACGGACGAGATCATACCGGCGAAGTATCTCACTGAAGTAGAGAAGAATGCCCTTGGTCCGCACCTTCTCGAAGATTTGAAGCTCAACGGATTCGATCCGAAAGGCGCCTGGCGCGGCAGCGCCTCCGTAATCGTGACAAAGGCGAACTTTGGCTGCGGCTCATCGCGTGAGCATGCCCCGTGGGCGCTTGATGTGAACGGTATTACGGTCGTGGTTGCCGAGAGTTTCGCGCGCATCTTCCGGCAGAACATGTTCAACGGCGGCATGCTGGCGATCGAGCTTCCCGTTTCGTCAATCAGAGAACTCTTCGCCGCATTCGCCTCTACCGCATCGTCGGGTTGCACCGTCGATCTCGATGCAAAGAAGTTACTTTTTGCAGCGGATGGGAAAACAGCGGAGTACCCCTTTACCCTTAGCCCCTTCGATGAGGCGCTCGTCAAAGCCGGCGGATGGGTGGAATTTGCCGATGCGAGGTACTGAACACACGTAAGAACTGATTTTGGCGGAGTGCCGATGATGCCGAAATAGGGGGGTATCTTTCACTTGTGGCATTTTTTTACGAACTATGCTCAGGCCGTATAAATAGTATCTTTTGTATTTAACCTCTTGGGTTGAATTCCCCGCAGTTCTGCTGCGGGGTAGTTCATTGTCGTTATTGCTTATCCTTCTCAACCCTCTCCGCCACCTTTTCCAGAATTTCCTCCTGTATCATCCAGTCTTCCCATTGTCCGTGCCCGCTGCCATGACAAAAAATGGCAAAGGCGTATGTTCCACCGTCCGATGGGGTAAGATAGCCTGCAAGCGTGCTGATGCCGCCTGAATTTAATGTCCCGGTTTTAGCGCGCACGATCCCTCGTAGTCGGGACTTCACAAACCGTGATTTCAGCGTGCCGTCAAATCCGGCAGATGGAAGAGCGGCAAGGTAATCGGGAAGATAGGTTTTTTGTTTCCAAACGTAGCAGAGCAGGCGTGTTATCTGGGAGGGACTGCTTTTATTTACATTACCCATACCCGATCCGTTGCGGATTACCGGCGCTCCAGGCAATCCTCGCTCCCGCCACCATGAGGCTACTATTTTTGCCGACTTCTCCCACGATCCCTGATCGGAATCGTCGGCGCGCCGTCGGGCGGAGAGGGTTTTAAACAACATCTCCGCCGTGAAGTTACTGGAATATTTAAACATCCGCGTAATGGTCATAGAAAGCGGCTCAGAGGAAAAGTCATAAAACGGAGGTTCACTGGCCAGCGGCATCGGTACTCTGGCGTGTACGATCCGACCATTGAATGCTATGCCGCGCCGCGCAAAGAGAGGGATAAGCGCGTCTCCAAATGCCTTCCAGGTCTGCCACGATTTATGGAAAGAGTAACTCCCCGGGTCATTCAGGCCGACCTTGCCTTGTACTTGTACAAGCGTGCCTCCGGAGTCGGGAATCGTCGTAATTTTCAAAGACTCTTTTGCTGCTGATTGTGCGGTCGTGGCTGATTTCTCTATCTTTACGCCGGACATTTCGGGGAAGAGGTCGATGGCAATGGTATCCTTGATTCCCGAGCCAGGGCGTTGATGGATGCCGATGGCATTGAAATTTACCGAGAGGGCATTAATAAACGGCAAGTACGATTCGCTGGATGTCTCCTCGTCAAAGCCGGGCCCGACACCGGTTGAATCCAGGAAATAGTCATCCATCACCAGGTCGCCGGATATTTTCCTGAGTCCGGAATGGTACAAATGTTCGACAAACAGCCATAATCTCTCTGCGGTAAACCCAGGATCGGCGCCTCCCTGAATATAGAGGTTTTTTACCGCGACGGTGTTGTCGCGGCGATCCATTGAATCCCCGAAAATCCGTGTCGAAAAGCTGTACCCGAGTCCCAGTTGTTCAAAAGCCACTGCTGCGGTGACAAGCTTTGAAACCGAGGCGGGATTCGTCATCGAGTCGGCATTTATATCGATGAGGACCGAATCGTGCTCCACATCCATCACGGCGACTGAAATCGCCGCCGGCACTGAATAGCTCTTGCTATGAAGAAGATTTAAAACCGCGCTTTGCAGAGAACTGTCCGACCGTACACGAGCGGTCGCAGGACATAACAATGCTATTATTATAAATAACCCTTTTCGGATAATAGCATAATTGCTCATTCTGCGAGGGAACATTTTGAGCCTGTTTTTAAAAACAAGGGTTAAGGAATATCCCCTTTATTCTGTAATCACTACCGGGGGTATTTTCCATGTTTCACATCTTGGATATGCTTGATGATTATTTTATACAGAACCGATTCAGTTTAGACGGCTTGTTCCAATCTACCACAATATGTTTCATCCACCTCCATCAGACCACTCCAACAATCACGGTTAGGGCGAACCTTTGTGCGACGACTCAGTTGGCACGTTCAGATATTGTTTGTACTCTCCCACACTTTCTAAAATGCCTGGCCAATGCTGAAATAGGGTGTTCCCCATTTCGAAACGTAGTTCAGGCGATAACCCCAATCGAACTCGACTTGGCCGAGTGGGGTCTTGGCGTAAATGCCGGGGCCCAAGACCCATCGGAGGTCGGCGAGGCTGAATTCGGCAGCAGGGTCGCTCCAGGCGTATCCACCGTCGGCGAATACCGCGAGCCCGATCCATTTATAAACATCATGCTGCGCCTGCAGGAGATTGATGACGAGCGCCATCCTTCCGCCGCCGGGACTTAAAGCATTCTGCTCATAGCCGCGCACCGGCCTCATACCCTCGATGCCGAGATTATAGATAATTTGCGCTGGAACGCTGTCGCCGCGCGGCCCATAGCCTTGCGCGTACCCAAATTCAACCGCTGAGGAGACACGGAGCCAGTGCCGGGGCGTTACGTAGCCGCGGGCATCGATGAGAGCCCTATAGTACTGGTTCGTCCCTCTGCCGCCGAGGCCCGCTAGCTCGGGTGACACCTGCACAAATGCGCCGGAGGTGGTATCGGTAAGTTTTTTCCTCGTATCGTAGAAAAAATCCACCCCGATACTCTGAGTGTTCGCTAACGAAGTTGTCCCGGTTGTATCCTGGATCGGCACGAGGTATTCCGTTCGTTCGATCTTTACCCAGACCTGGTAGCTCAAACCCCAGTAGTTGGTTTCCTTGGCCACCGAAAACTGGATGCCGTCGAAGAGGCCAAGGTAGGTGATATCATTGTGTTGAACATAGGTAGTGATCGACGCATCGACGGGCAGGGAGAAGATCCAGGGGTAGAAGTAGGTCGCATCTCCCCTGAGCTCATAGTGATTGTAAAAACCGTCGAAAGTAACCGCGTGTCCCAGGCCGAAAAGATTTCCATATCGCATCTCGGTGGATCCCCTGAGCTCATCGTAGGTGCCATAGCCGGCCGAGGCATCGACGCTGAAGAATTTTGCTTCGTCAAGCGTTGCGGCTACCGGTTCGGACACCGTATCCAACCGTTTTTCGGCCACGATCAGGATCTTCGGCGGCACCTTGATCTGCACGTAATTGAAAAGCCCGGTTGCATAGAGCTTCTGTACCGTGGCATCGATCCGTTTTGTCGTGAGGGTATCCCCCTCTTTGAACTTCAATTCCCGGGTCACGACAACCGAGCGCACTTTCTTAAGCCCCGATGGTTGGAAAGCTCCCGCAAATACAAGCGGCCCTTGGTCGATGTTGAAGACCACCGAGGCGTGGTGGGCAACCGTATCGATGGAGGTACTGTCCACGACGTGGCTGTATAGATACCCCTTGAATGCCAGATCGGCAATGATTTTCTGAGCGTCTTGATCGATCGCGTTAGTACTGAACGGCGCATTCGGTTTTGTTTGAAGTCGTTGCAGTTCTTCGGTCGGCCGAAGCGCTGAAGCGCCTCTGATGGCAACCGTGTCGATGATTGTCTGAGGCCCCTCGCTGATCAAGAGGAAAAGGGAAATCCGGTGATGCGCGGTGTCTTGAACAATTGAGTCTATGCTCACCTCTGCCGCGAGGTACCCTTTCTGGCTGTATGCGGCGGCTATTACCGCAGTGTCCGATTCGAGTTTAATATGTGAATAAACAGACTTTTTCCAGAAGCGGGAAGGTTTCGTTTCCATGAAGTTGAGGAGTTGTCCCGAGGTAAAAACCGTGTTTCCTGAGAAGCTGATTTTTTTTACCGTCCACTTTTCAGCGCAGAGAGAGGCGACAAGGACAAAAAGATGGAGAAACACGATATTCCTTTGCATCAAGCGGAGATTTTTGAGGAAAGAATGTCGTCGTGTTTCGGGCATTATGGATGCTCTATTGTGAAAGGCGCAAATGAAGATCGATGCCGCTGTTCAGGTAGTACCCTGAGCCGATAATATACAGGTTCGGCAGAAGCCGGTATGATGCCGCGACATTGGGCTTCCCTAGATTTTGCAAAACGGCCTGATAGGTGACCGACAGTCGGGGCGAGATCCGCTTGATCGCCGTGACCGTCGGTCCTCCGATAGCTTGCGTTTCAACATTGAGGCTCTCGATATTGAGGAGCTGTTGCAGTGGACGCGTTCCAAAACCGGCGAGCTGCTGGGCCAGAAGACCTGCAATGCGGGCTGTAACGCCGTTTGTAAGAACCCCCTGGGTAGTACCGAAGGTGATCAAACTTACGATGAGTTCCGGCTGGAGCGGCGGGTTGGACGAGAGAACAACGGTCGGTTTGCGAAGACTGTCACTCACCGTGAGCGTAACGACATAGGCTTGCTCAGGTCCGGCTCCAGATGACGTCGCGACCGGTGCAGCATTAGATGTCGTTGCAACGGTAGTAGAGGTTATCGTATCTGTTGCGATCAGGTTGATCGCCGGGTTCAAATCGTCAGGGTTCGTGAAGCGGAAAGTCCCTTGCTGGACAGTAAATTTTTGGTCCAGATAATAGATATACCCCTCGCTAACGGAAATGGTTCCAACAACGCCGGGACGCTCCGGGTTTCCCACGATCGTACCAATGCCGTCGAGCGTCAAGCTGCCAATATTGCTTTCAATCGTCATGTTTTTGTCAAGATCAACGACCATTCGCAGCGTAATTCGATTAAGCAGGGAATTTTTTGAAGGAATTTTTTTTGGTTTCGGGGCCGATGTTTTTTGAAACATGGCAGTTGGCGAAAGAAAATATTGATACCGTGAATCGGCGAGAGTCATGCCGCCGCCGAGAATCAGCGTATTCGCGGAATCGGTGAGTCGTACCGATGCAGTCCGAATGACTGCATTGAGGTCACCAATCTGGAGCGGGCAATCCGTTGCAGAAAACGCGAACTGCAAATGACCCGGAGGCGCTGGCTCAAAAGACCCGGCGCCTGAAAAACGCCCCGACGAACCGATACGTCCCTGGAGCGATTCCACGATGATGGAATCCCCCCGGAGAGAGAGCTCGGCATTGATGGGACCCAGCGCGGGTTCCATCTCCTTAAGCTTGAAGCCTGCCTCTCGGATGGACAGGCGGCCTTGAAAGTTTGGCCATTTTTCACGCATAGTCAAGGTCGCGTCACCATCGAGCGTTCCGCCAGAAATTTCCGCGTCCGGCGCAAAGGGAGCGAGGATTGCGAGCGGCACCGTTTCCGCAACGCCCCGCAGTAATAAATGCGATTCATTACATGTTAAACGCTCGAAGTCCCAGGGAACCGACCCGGAAAAGGTGAGGCGCCCCTTGTACATGCCCACCCCCGCGGTGTCGAGGTACAGCATTTCTCCCGAACCGTGGCCCTGGAGAAACGGTTTCTCAAAGCGATTGGTTTTCCAGTAAAGGGAGTCTCCCCGTATCGAAAACGTGAGCGACGGATGGAGGGCGGCGCCGCCGATTCCTGCTTCGGCTGACAGGCCGTAGAGGTGAATCGCCTTTGTCGAGTCGATTGCCTCTTCGACCTTTCCCGCCATGTCTCCCTGCACTTTCCATGCTCCCTGATCTTTGACAATGACGGCATGCATCGAAACGCTTCCGCGGGCTTTGACCTCCGGCAAAAATAACGTCGCAAGGTCGCCAAGCGGGAATTCGGCGCCTTCGATGGTGATGCGAGCGCCGTCTCGGATGAGATGAGAAGCCGTCCAGGGGGGCGAAAGCGCAAGGGGCGCGGAGAGAAAAACGAGAAGAGACTCCGGCCGTCCGAACGGACAGGCCTTGGCAAACGCGTTCACAACGCCGCTTTTCAGGTCAGCCTCAGCCCGATACCGGATGGTTACTGCACGACCGAGCGCCTGTTCGAAATCGATTCGCGCCTGCGCGGCGGGATTCTCGACCGTCCCACGAACTTCTGCCTGCAACGAAAGCACTCCCTGCAGGGGCATTTTACCCTTAATCCAGGGAGAAATAAGACCCGCGTCCATGCCGGCAACGTTCATCGAGACATCGATCGAATCTCCGGCAGAAATCCCGGAAGCGGTGCATGAGGCGCTTTGATAGCCATGACGCTCGGCCATAATCGATACCCTTGCGAAACGGCGTTTTCCGTGCAGACATGCGAAGCCCGAGCTTTTAACCCATGCCGCGCTCTTTCCAAGACGGACGTTATTCCAGTACAACGTATCATTCCGATATGCAAGCGAAGCAATAAGCGAAGCAGCGTTAACGCCACCGATGTGAAGCTCCGTCATGTCCGCTTCCGCGGAGACGCTGGGATTGCCGACGGGACCGAAGCCATCGGCGACGATGTGGAAATGCCCTCCCGCGTCGTGCATGCCGAAGAGGGGAAGGACCGCCGCCAACTCGCCATTACTTCGGAGGAAGGCTCTGTTGATATACAGTCGATTATTCGCATAAGAAACGGCTGCATCCAGCCGGTCGATTGACGCACCGCGCCAGGTAAGCCCCCGGGCGTGGAGGTCAAGCGTGACCGTCGGCTGTTTTACGTTTCCCCCTAAGTCCCCGCTGCACGCGAGTAAACCGGTTACCGGATATGCCTGGAATAGTCGCGCTATCGACATCGGGTTCGTGATGTTTATGGAAAATGCTCCGGAGAGGGCATTGTTTCGATTGTCGATTGCTCCTTGTGCGTGAAGCCTGTTTCCCGAATCCGCCGCAATATCCACCGTCCACTGCCTGTTATTCATCCCGGCATTGCAATCGATCTGCCCGGTAAAGCCCTGATCGGACGGATTTTTTAATGCAATCGAGAGGACCGCATGGTTTGGCGGCTCCGATACGCCTCTGCCGCCGACAGCGGCTTCTACATGGGCAGCGCCATTGAAGAGGGCGTGCTTGAGGCCGAAACGGTTAGTAATATCGGCAATACGGGGAAAATCGGCGGTGACGCTGATATTCCATGAATCAATGTTCGGTTTGGTGAAAAGCAAGGGGATTGATGCGTTCGCTTTTATTCCGGCCTGTCCGATGGGAGACGCAAGATTGAGAGTCCCTTTCAAGCCATCATCCGGAGTATATGTCGCCTTCGCGGAAATCGTTTCGAACGGGATGCTGTCTAACGTCAATTTCCGGGCGGTTACCTGTAGAGCAATACTTGGCGAATGCAGGAATCCCGAAAGCGATGCGGTAGCTCGTATCGCACCCTGCGCTTGCAGGCCCTTTATTTTCTGCACACAGCGAAGTGAAGAAAGAGCGGTGTTGATATCCGCTTGCGCTTTCCACCGTATCTGCGAAGAAAACGGAATGGTTCCCTGACACGAAATGGTCGTCGAATCTCCCGTGATAATACCTTTCGATACGACGATTTCCTTCCGGCTCAGTTCGCCCTTGATATCGACACTCTTAACGCGGCCGCAATACCAGGGCGTTATCGCCTCTCCAGCGCCCGCGACAAGCGTTCCGGAGAGAGAATCGATGCGTTTGAAAAGGAGACGACTCTTGATTCCGGTGAGCGAGTAGTACATCCCGGTTGCCGAGTCGTCGTACCGCGCAGAGAGTCCGCTCACCACGACCGTGCCGATGGTATAAGTCCAGGATGACTTTCCTTTTGGAGGATGCTTGGGAATGAACGGAAAATGCACCGTTCTCCCTTTCGTCCTGATGCCGGTGACGGTAACGCCCTGAATGGTGATCCGTTTCAATTCCAGGCGCTTCTTCAGAAGCGGCAGCAGGGCGAAATGCAGGCGAAGCGTATGAATCGCCATCGAATCTCCGAATTCCCGGTCAATAACGACCACATTACGAAAATCGAAGCGCTCTATCCAATTCAAGTGAATTGCGCCGATGGTTACCTGATTGCCGAGTTTCTTTGAAATGAGGTTTTCGACGGCCGCCTTGATGCTCCGTTGCACCGGCGGAGTCATGACCGCCGCGCTTAAAATAAGCGTCACCACGCCGAGAGCCAGAAGAAGGATAATGAACGATCGTACCGCGATCCGAGTTGCGCGATTCATAGCCGGGAAGCTGGAGCTGATCCCTCGTTGGTTGGTGTAAGTATTTTTATCGGTTTACTCCTGCACTCCATACCGCATCCAACTCTCTTGTGCATGTGCGGTAGTATGTTTCTCATAATTATCACCTCTCAGAAATGATATTCGATGAAGCATCTTCCACGGATTACACTCGTTTCGAGATCCATCCACGATCGATTTCCAGTGCAACATTCATGCCAGGAACCTATAAATATACGGATTGGCAATGAGGCTTTCTGTTGCCCGGACGTTTGAGGAGGGTCGTGTAGAGCGTCAGATCGCTATCCCTGGTGAGGAAGCGTGGTGTATGGAAAGCTTTGAACACTGCATAGGAGGAGGCCGTTGGAGTTATACCCTGTGGAGCGGCGACTCGAAGCCCGGTACAGGAGGCGATCGGATCATCGGCGCGATCCAGGAGGAACTGCATTTGACCGACGACAACGTGGCGCCTGCGCGGGATATTCCCGTGCGCTACGGAAAGATGTCGTCGTCAACACCCCTTATATTCCATCTGTCAATCTTGTAATTAAGAATTCCGGCAAATTCGCCTTGCGCATGCGGGTCTGCGTCTTAGGAATATCATAGGCGACGCGGCGAAAAAAAAACTCTCCCGTCGCATCGTCGAAAATGCCGTAGCAAGATTTCGCGATTCTGTCGCGCGGTTGGCCGACGCTGCCAACATTGATGAGGAATCGCGCTCCCGGAGTCTCCCTGAGATTGATATGCCCGGCTTGACGGGCATAAACCTTTTTTCCTTCATCAAGGACGACAATCATCGGAATATGCGTATGGCCGACAAGACACACCTCGGTTCCAAAGTGACGAAAGTTGAAGGAGGCTTCTTCCAGCGAGGTAATATAGTACCACCTGCCGGGTTCGTACGGCGTCGCATGAACAAAAGTGAACGGTTCGCGAGTGGCGGTTAGCGGTAACGAAAGCAGATACGTGCAATGCGCTTTTTGCAAGATTTGCACCGTCCAGTCGATGGCAGCCTGGGCAAAATTGTTGAACAGGTTGGTATCGAGAAGCTTGACCGATGCCGCATCATGATTGCCGAGCAGGACGATGGCGCTTCTTTTCCGGATGATTTCCGTGCACTCATTCGGCTCGGCGCCGTATCCGACGATATCCCCCAGACAGATTATTTCGTCGACCGCCTGTTTCCCGATATCTTCAAGCACCGCTTCGAGCGCCTCGAGGTTGGCATGGATATCGGATACAAAAGCGCGGCGCATAGATCAATCGTTTTCGATGAAACGGAATGTGATTGGGCCAATTTCGATATGATCTTTGTTTCGTAGAAGATGAGTTTTAACCGCCCGGCCGTTTACCTTAAGCATACCGACCTTTTTATGAGTGCCGATCAGCCACCCGTCGGTGTCGAGACGCAGGAAGGCCTGCTCGCGGCCGATCATGAACCCCGACACTGAAATGTCATCTTCCGGAGCGTTGCCGAGCGTCACGAAGTTTTTATCGAGTCTGAAGGCCCGGTTCTGCGGCATTTCGAGGAGTGTGGGAAAATCGTCGCTCGCGGCAGTTCTTTCCCGCGCCCGGGATTGCGGTTTTACGAATACGGTTTCAAATTTCGTTTCTCCCGTAGTTTCCTTCCGGGGTGATGTCGTTGTCGGAGCGCTTGTCCCGGACGCAACGGCTGCTTCTCGCGGCACCTTCTCAAAAATGATTGAATAACTCCCGACGACGATGATCTCACCGCCATTCAGGGAAACTTTTTGCACCGATTCGTTATTAACAACGGTGCCGTTAAGTGAGTCGAGATCATTCAGGAGATACGAGCCGTCTTTATTTTCTTCGATCCGGAGATGGCGGCGTGAAATCTCGGCGCCTTCCAGAGGGATGGTATTTTCCGCGAGTCGTCCCACGGTAATGACAGGATCGTCAATAAACAGCGTATTGAGAAGTTTTCCCCCGGAGAATATCATGAATTTCAGCATAGAACCTCCCGGCCAGTCTTCAACTTCGCAAAGAGCTGTTTTTTAAGACGTTCCTGCACGGACTATCGAGCCGTAATTTAACTAAAATACATAGCTCGGTATCTACGGGCAACCTGCGGCACTTGCATTATTTTTCTTTGGGCTCCTTGGATTCAGCCGGATTCGATCCAAAAGCCGACGATATACCGTCCGATTCTTTTCAGAACAACGACGCTGCCGAAGTCATCCGGCGGGCGGGGTTCAGAACGCTCTCTTTAAATGAATATGAAATACTATCGGAGAGCCGATGCTTTATGTATATTATGTTACTTTAATGCATGTGCAATTTGCATTAACTCAGTTGTGGATATCCTCTTGCGGCGGTTTATGTCGCAATAAATACCCTTTGCATTCGTAGTAATTGCGTGTTATAGTTTTTTATAGAGTGTGAATAGTACCTGTGCGAAGTCTTCAGCGCCGTAGTGATGTATGGATGTATGTAGGAAGGAACGGGTAATGGCTTCGGCGGTCTCATACAAAAATGTTTTCGACGATAAGGCTGAATTCGCCAAGCTGCAGGACCTCATCCAGGATGCCATTGCCAAGTTTTCAGAGTACCGGCAGGGAAATCTGACCTATGGCGAAGTAATGTATGTCATGGAATGCATTCTTGACGGATTCCGCAATAGTGCCGAACAGGATACAAAGACGCAATTCACCATAAAAGGCCTGCATGAGGCCCCGTCCTTTGGATTGCTCATGTCTATTACGGGCCGGACGGTGGAGACTCTGGCAAAAAAAGGAATCATCAGTTCCAGGGATGAGGCGTATATTCTTCATGGAACTGAGTAGCGCCGCCGATTCTTGTGCAGTAAGAATTGTAAGAAAGGAAATCATCGATTGGCGCGTTATCAATTCTTGAAATCTACCGATGTCGTTGATGATGCCGTCGTCTCGTTCAACGAATTATGTTCTCTTCATTTCATTTAACGTCAAACATAAGGATGCCCCATGAATCGTAAGTATCTCGTGCTGTTTCCACTCGGATTACCGCTCATCTTATGCCTCTGTTACCATGGTGCGGTAAAAAATGATCGCCTCGCCTATGTCGGATCGACGCTCGTAACCCAGCAGGATGCGGACGCCTTCGGCACTGTCGCCCGGTTCTACCCCACGCCGCCCCAGAAGTTTTCTCTCGGAGCCCGGCCGACCGTCAGCGGTCTCGTTGAAACCGAAGCGATCTACCGTCATGCGCGCGGGAAACTCGGATCATTCATGTTGCAGCAAAGTCTCGGGTGGAAATGGAAGGAACGCTATTATACCTCCGTTCTGTTCACGCAGGATATTCTGCAGATGAATTTAGGATTTACCGACGAACAGCTTCAAAAATACTATACTCACCATCCGGCGGAGTTTACTAATGCGCCCCATCCCGATTCAACCGGGAAAAAGCCGGCGCCCGCGGTGATACCGTTCAACGAAGCGAAGCGGATGGTGGCGGAGAAAATGTTTCAGGCCGCTTACCGCCCCGATTCGGAGTTCATGAAGTCCTTCCCCCTCAAGGATACCGCGGCGCTTAAGCGTCAATGGCTCAAATACGTTCATGAGGACGGCCCCGTCCTGTTCCAGCGGATCTATTATAGGGAAAAATACGGAAGATCCATCCCGGATTCATTGAAGGATTTTTGCGGCCCGGGTAAAATCATCTCTCAGAACGATGTGGACCTCATTCTTTCCTGGCTCCCGGCCGAGCGGCGGGATGTTTACAAAAAGAATCCGCAGGAGCTGAGGAATCTGGCGTTATGGCTGGTCCGCTGGAAACTCTTTTCCGAAAAGGCGTCCGACCTCGGATTGGCCTCAAAACCAATCGCTCGCAACGTGCTCAAGTGGGCTTGGCGATTTGAACTTGCCCAGAACTTTATTACCCAATCGATAGCTCCTGAGGCCCAAAAGGGGGTCACTATCGACACCGCAATGGCTCGCTATTCCTTCCTGGACGAAATTAATTTGCCCGCGACATCCGATACGGCCCGGTTCAACAGTCATCTTGCCAAACTTATTGAGCGCGAGGTTAACGTAAAGTTTGACAGCCTTATCTACGAAGTTCGCCGCACGGAGGGTATCCGGTTTCTCAAGAACGAGTGGAAGGATGAGCTGGTGAATGATCCCGCGAAGCTCCTGCGTCGGGCTGATTCGTTGCGGGATACCGGCAACGTCGCTGAAGCCCAGAACGTTTACCGGACGCTGGTGGATAATTTCTTTTTTGCAAAAGAGGGCAGGAAGGCGATCCTCGAACTCGCGAAGATGAAAACCGAGCAGCAGATGTACAACGATGCCATCAAAGATTACCGGCGGGCTCTCGTTGTCGATGCCGACCAGAGCAAAGTGTGCAACACGATGTTCATGATCGGGTTCATTTATGACGAGTATCTCAACAAACCGGAAATGGCTGAGGTCAATTATAAGTGGGTTTTGAAAAACGCTCCCGACTGCGAACTTATTGACGATGCGGAATTCATGATGCTTCACCTGGGCGAACAGATGGCAAGCGTGGATGAGCTGCAGGCGGAGGTCAAGCGCCAGGGCAAGAAGGTTGCGGGAGAAGCCGGCGCGGACAGCGATTCGTCGAACCTCAAGGGTGCAATGGTACAGGGAAAGCAGAAAAAGATATAGCCGGCGCATTTTCACCTCCCCGGGCTCCGTACCTCGATGAGAGTGCGGGGCCTTTTTTTCAGGGGTTCGAGAAAAGCGGCGGCATGCCTGAGAGGAACGTTATGAAACAGAATAATTCAGCGATTGAAAAAAATGAAGCCCTCGCTTCCTCCGAATTTTCCTGGAAACTCATGTATAAGGGTAATTCAACGGGGGATATCAGGAGAGGATTTCTCAGCAACCTCGAATACATCCTTGCCAAGGATCGTCACTCCCATACCGCTTACGACGAATTTCTGGGCTTCGCCTACACCGTACGGGAGCGGCTCATCGAGCGCTGGATAGCCAGCCGTCAGCAGTACCATACGCAAAACGTTAAACGCGTATACTATCTGTCGATGGAATTCCTTTTAGGGCGGCTGCTGTCCGATAATATCATCAACCTGCAACTGCTCTCCGCCTGCAACCAGGCGTGCGATGATCTCCGGCTCGATATGGAATCGGTTATCGACCAGGAACATGATGCCGGCCTGGGGAACGGCGGCCTCGGCCGCCTGGCAGCGTGCTATCTCGACTCCATGGCCACGCTCAAACTTCCCGCCGTCGGGTATGGGATCCGTTACGATTTCGGTATTTTCAACCAGAAAATCTTGAACGGCAACCAGGTAGAGGTGCCGGAAACATGGCTTCAGTTCCGCAATCCGTGGGAGATCGAACGGCCCGAATTCAAGCGAACCATCAAATTCTACGGAAAGACCA
>JBEKOX010000007.1:0-53450 GCA_049521335.1 Chitinispirillaceae bacterium | reverse complement strand
GCGGGGCGGGAGGTGTTCAAGAAGGCGTTCGAAATGTCGTCCCCGATCCTCCTGGAACCGGTCGTTGACCTCCGCGTGACCGTGCCGGACGAGTACACGGGCGATATCATGGGCGACCTGTCGTCGCGCCGCGGCAAGATCAGCGGGATGACGCCGGACGGGAAATACCAGACCATCGCGGCAAAGGTGCCGGAAGCGGAAATCCAGACCTACTCCACGACCCTCCGCTCTCTCACCCAGGGCCGGGGGTTCTTTACAAAAGCTTTTTCCCATTACGAAACGGTGCCGCCGGAACAGGCCAGGCGGATCATCGAGGCCTCGGCCAAGGCGGAACAGAAGCACGAGGAGTAGGACCGCTTTCGAGTCCGTCCCATGACGCTGAAAACGATCCAGTGGCTTGACAATGCCGTACTCATCGTCGACCAGACGCTGCTCCCCGCGGAACTGGCGTACGAACGCATCGAGACCATCGAATCGATGCGGGACGCCATAAAACGGCTCAAGATCCGGGGCGCGCCCGCCATCGGCATCGCGGCGGCGTTCGGGCTCTACCTTGGCGCGCGCGTCCTGCCGGACGGTCACGGCAACGAGGTTTTTCTTTCGGCGCTCCACAACATGGCCGACTACCTGGCCTCCTCCCGCCCCACGGCGGTCAATCTTGTCCGGGCGCTCGACCGGTTGACGGGGAAGGCTGCCGCGCTGACCGCCGGGAGCGTGCCCATCGCGCGGATCAAGGAACGGCTTCTCGAAGAGTCGCTCCTGATTCTCGAGGAGGATCGACGCATGTGCCGGTCAATCGGCGAGCACGGCTTCGCGCTCCTCAAAGGCAAAAAAACGGTTCTGACCCATTGCAACGCCGGCGGACTCGCCACCTCCGAATATGGCACCGCGCTGGCGCCGATCTATGTGGCGTTCGAGCGGGGGCGGGTCATCCGCGTGTTCGCCGACGAGACGCGGCCGCTCCTGCAGGGAGCGAGAATCACCGCGTTCGAACTGCGCTCCGCGGGCATCCCGGTCACCCTGATCTGCGATAACATGGCGGCGGCGGTCATGGCGCAGGGGAAGATCGACGCGGTGGTGGTGGGCGCCGACCGCATCGCCGCCAACGGCGATACCGCCAATAAGATCGGCACCTATGGCCTCGCCATCGTCGCGCGGGCCCACGGCGTGCCGTTCTATGTCGCCGCGCCGACTTCCACCTTCGATCCCGCATGCGCGTCGGGCAAGGAGATCCCGATCGAGGAACGGGAGGAGGCGGAAATTACCGACGGCTTCGGCAGGCGCACCGCGCCCGAGGGGATCGAAGTCTATAACCCCGCTTTCGACGTGACCCCCGCCCGGTACATCACCGCCTTCATCACCGATCAGGGAGTGATCGATCCGCCCTATCCGGACAAATTACGGGCTTTGTTCGGTCAAGCCTGAAACCTCACCCTGTCACCATGCCCGCCGGAACCGTTCGACTGTTCAACGATATCACCGGCAGCGGGTTCATCGACCCGGACGACGGCTCACCGGCCGTCAAGGTATCGTACCGGTCGATAGCGAGTCCGGGCTATAAGATCCTGTATGAGAGCCAGCGCGTGACCTTCGACGTCGTGCCGACGCCCCGCGGCCCGGTTGCGGTCAATGTCGTTCCTGCCGATGGTTGAATCGCGCCGGCGGAATCGTCCCGCGCCGGCGATTGCTTTGCGGGAGGCAAGGAAGAAGAAAAGGGGAGGGTTATAATAACAAGCTTCATTTTCAGGCGTTTTTAGGGTGAATTTGACTCGAATTGCGGCAGAAACTATTTAAGGTCAATCAGAAAGAAACCATTATGGCGGAAATCGTCGCTTTCCGGCTCTTTTCCCTGGCAGCGGTCCTTTCAGGGCTTTGGGCGGCTGCGAAGAGGAAGAAGCGCCGATCGGACCGCGATAATTGCAATTTAAATTGAGTATTTATTAATTTGAAAATATTAAACGATGCCGGCGGACGCGGACGAATCGCAAGAGAGGAAGGTTCTTATGCAGACTTCGCAACAGCATAGTGACATGCTTCAATCCGGAGTACGCAATTGGAATAAATGGAGGGAAGAAAACACCGCCATTACCCCTTACCTCAAGGGCGCCGGCCTTTCGGAGGCCGATCTTTCGGGCGCCGACCTCACGCAAGCCAACCTTTCGAGAGCCAACCTTTCGAGAGCCGACCTTTCGGGTGCCGACCTTCATGGCGCCGACCTTTCGGGCGCCGATCTTCATGGCGCCAATCTTTCGGGAGCGAATTGTGTGGGCGCCACTCTTCCGAAAGCTGACCTTTCCGGGGCTAACCTTGTGAGCGCCTACCTTGAGGGCGCCGACCTCGGGGGAGCTGACCTTTCCGGGGCCAACCTTGAGAGAGCCATCCTTTGGAAAGCCAACCTTAAGAGGGCCAAACTTGTGGAAGCCGACTTTCGCATGGCCGAACTCACGCAAGCCGACCTCGCGCAAGCCGACCTTTCGGGCGCCCACCTTGAAAAAGTCACCTTGTTGAAAGCCACTCTTCGGAAAGCCAACCTTTCGGGAGCCAACCTTTCGGGAGCCATCCTTCCGGGCGCCGACATGACCGGCGCCGACCTTTCGAGGGCCAACCTTGTGCGCACCTACCTTGAGGGCGCCGACCTCGGGGGAGCCAGACTTATGGGCGCCGACCTGGGAGGAGCCAAACTTATGGGCGCCGACATGACCGGCGCCGACTTGCGAGAAGCCACCCTTCATGGCGCCGACCTCAGCGAAACAAACCTTACAAGAGCTAACCTCACCGGAGCTGACCTTACAAGGGCTCTACTCATAAAAACCGATCTCTCGGGAGCGACACTGACGCACTGTAACATTTACGGGATATCAGCCTGGGATGTAAAACTTGATGACGCCAAACAAAACGAATTAATCATCACCCAGCATAATCGACCGATAATTACCGTTGACAATATTAAAATTGCCCAGTTTATTTATCTCTTATTGAACAGCAAGGAAATCCGGGATGCAATCGATACCATCTCCCGCACCGTTGTCCTTATTCTCGGGCGATTCAACGAAGAAAGAAAACCGGTTTTGGACGCCCTGCGTAAAAAACTGCGGGAGAATGATTATGTGCCGGTATTATTCGATTTTGAAAAGCCTAAAACCCCCCATTGTATCGAGGCGGTATCGATCCTTGCCCGCCTGGCAAGATTTGTGATCGCGGATGTGACGGATGCCAAAATAGTTCTGGAGGAAGTTCTGCATATCGTTCGAACTATTGACGTCCCCGTCGCTCCATTGCTGCTTGAAGGCGGCGGGAGAGAGCCTGTTACCTTGTCAAGTTTAAGAAAAGGACATGTATCCTTGATGAAAACATTCGTGTACGGCAGTCCGGAACATTTGATTCCGGTAATAAAAAAGGCGATTTTTGATCCGGCCGAGGCGAAGGCGAAGGAGTTGCAAAGGAGAAATTGACTCCAATTGCAGATCGCAGGGCATTTTCTGGGGATGTGGCCGACCAGCGGGGATGGGGGGAATCGGGCCGGGGAGATCGATGCTTTCCGGCCTTTTTTACGAAGACAGGCCTTGCACCCAAGTTTGAAGGCATTAATTTTGAGAAGTGAACACACGGAGACCATTATGATTGGCTACAAAAGCATAATTGCCGTTCTGTTGTCGCTTGCGATAAATAATGGTTACTCTCAAACTATTGGTGTCTCACAGCAAGTTAATCTGTTAAAATCCGGAGTAGAAAATTGGAATAAGTGGAGAAAAGAACACATTGCTATTATACCTCACCTTGATAGCGCCGACCTTGGAGGGGCCAACCTTGGAGGGGCCAACCTTCCGAAAGCCAACCTTAAGAATGCCAACCTTCGTGGAACCAACCTTGAGGGAGCCAACCTCGCGGGAGCCAACCTTTTGAGAGCTTACCTTCGAGGAGCCGACCTTCTGGAAGCTCACCTTGCGGGAGCCAACCTCCAATTTGCCGACCTTCGGGGCGTCGACTTTCGGGGAACCAACCTTGAGGGAGCCAACCTTGAGGGAGCCAACCTTTTAAGAGCCTCCCTTCGTGGAGCCGACCTTCTGGAAGCCCACTTTGAGGGAACCAACCTTCAATTTGCCGACCTCTGGAAAGCCGACCTTGGGGGAACCAGCTTTTTGAGAGCCGACCTTCTGGGAGCCAAGTTTGAGGAAGCCGACCTCAGCAAAGTGAAATCATTTTACAAGGCAAAACTTGATACAAACATCCTATCCGAAATCAAAACCAACTGGCCGGAAAAACTTGCAACTATCTGGGATGATGCAAAAAAAGATTGGGATATCGATTCCGCACTTCTTGAGCAAGTCAAGAAACCCGACTGGCAGGGATGGTGAGAGGGGAAAGAGCAAGGGAAATAGCTTCTATGGCAATAAAGATTACTTACAGGAGATAGAAATAAGGGCAAGGGAACAGTATGAAACAATGGAAGATTTTACACTGGACTCAAAATCCAGCGGTGGCAACACCATCTCGGTTCAATTCCGAGCTACGGCACCACAATATAACCCGCATAAATACATGCTCCCAGAGGTTTTCTTTTTCTGAATACTTAAGCCTTCGCGACCTCTCAAGTATACTGAAATACGTTCAAAAACCGGACACTTGGACCGGACACTTAAACCCCATGAGCGTGGTACTTTTCTTCAATATGAAAAGAATGCTGGAAAGGTTGCGAGGCTGAAAACAGCCGGAAACTTTGGAAAAACCATAAGAGTTTCCTATGGCGCTATTTCATTTTTTTCATTTCCAGTTCAATAGCAGTGAGAATAATGAAACGAGCACAGAATTGATATTCCATTAATTCCTTCGCCGCAATTAAGTCTTCGGGTTTCTTCCTTGGCGTGCTTCCATGAGCAGATTTTTTGTCACGAGCGTCATTCATCTTTCGAATAATCGTATGAATAGGTTTTCTTTCTAAGGTATCAAATTCTAAAGAAGGATTTACCCCGATTTCTTTTAATTTGTGAAATAATTTCCTGTCATCTTTTGGTGGATCACCAATGAGAGCTTCAATTGCTTTAAAAGCATTTTGTAACGAGTTTTCAAATTTGCTTTGGGCACCACTTGTTATTGGGACCATTGATGGATCGCTAAGAATTTCAGGGATTTGTCCTGGTGCAACGTAGAAATCTGTCTGACTTATTGAAAAAAAACGGGTTGCTTCAAATAGCTTCTTGTTTTCCTTAAGAATTGGTGTCATTCTCCATGCTTTATCAAATAAGTTCCCAATTGGCATCACAGGTATTGACATTATGGACATATAAAGCGATATTAGGTCTCTTTCTTTGAAGGGTCTTAAACGTTCAATCTCCAAAAGCTTTTCAATTAGAATAGACTGTTTTTTATAAATCAGATTCGCTGGAAAGCGAAATACAGATTGAGTTTCATCTTGTGAATTTATGGGGCCATTCAGAACACTAAATGCATTCAGGAAACAATCACCAATATATTGTGCGTCTCTATCATTCCTATTATACCTTGGGTAAAAGAAAATATATCTAAAATATCCCCGTTGATCGGATGAGATAAGGCGTATTGGCCTTATTTCAATTCCCAGTATTTTTCCGGATTGCTGAGCAGATATGATTCCCTCAAGATTCTTTACCGAAGGCGGCGGCATTATTCTTGAAGGAATAATAGTATTTAGCAAAAGGTAACATGAATGTTCATTCATATAGCGAATCTTCTTAAGGATGAAATAGCTAAATCGAACTCTCGCTAAGGGAATATATATTTTATGCATATGACCCTTGATGCTTCAAGAATTTCTGCGGGGAACACCGTGTATTTTATTCCTACCGATGACAGGAATCTTCTCGGTATATTGAATTCAAAATTGATTTTCTTTTACTTCAAAAGAAATTCCTCTATCTTGGGTGATGCAGAAAAAGGCGGCAGGCTTCGTTGGTTCAACCAGGACGTTGTAAAAATTCCAATTAACCCTGTTGATAAAGCCCAACACGATAAACTTGTTTCCCTTGTCTCCTCTATGCTCAACTTGAACCAACATCTTTCCACCGCTCGCACCGATCAAGAAAAGACCGTCCTTTCCCGGCAGATCGAAGCGACCGACCGGCGTATCGATGAACTGGTATACGAGCTGTACGGCTTGACTGAAGAAGAAATAACGATCGTGGAAGGCGGGAAATGAGGAATTCTCCTTCATGATAGTTAAAAAGCATATTGAGAAAGAGATTAACATATGAAATCTTCCAAGGACTGGGACCCCGAATTGTATTTGAAGTTCGGCAATGAAAGAACCCAACCCGCGATTGACCTGGTAAACCGTATTCATCTTGATTATCAACCGAAAAATATCATCGATATAGGCTGCGGTCCCGGTAACAGCGGGCGGATTTTAACGGCACGGTGGCCCGAGGCTGATTTTCTCGGCATCGACAGCTCGGCAACAATGATCGAAAAAGCTAAAAAGGATTACCCGGAACAAAACTGGATGATTGCCGACGCCGTCCAATTCGAATCAACGACCACATACGACATCGTTTTCTCCAACGCCGTTATTCAATGGATTCCCGATCATGCAAACCTTCTCGAAAAACTGTCCGGACTGCTCTCCGATAAAGGGGCGCTGGCGTTGCAACTGCCGAAATTCAGGGATATGCCCGTAGGAAAAGCGGTCGGACGGGTTGCGGAGAGGAATCGATGGAAAAAACAAACCGGGCATTGCGCCGGCCTCTTTACCTATCATGATTATGGGTTCTACTATGATTTGTTTTCCAGAAAATTTCCTGCCGTTGAAATGTGGGAAACCTTCTATCTGCATGTTCTGGAATCCCGTGAAGCCATCATACAATGGACCGAAAGCGCCGCGATGAGACCGTATCTTGACAGCTTGAACACTGACGCGGAACGGGCCGAATTTCGGAGGGAAGTCCTGGATGAAATCGGCGATGCGTATCCCGTTCAGAACGACGGCAGGATAATCTTCCCGTTCAAGAGATTTTTCATCATCGGCTATAAAAGGATAAAATGATAATCGAACCCTCGTACACCCGGGTGACCCTCGCCCTCGATATCGTGCGCCGGGTTCCCGACGGCCCGTACAAAGGCTACCACGAACTCGGATCGATCAAGCACCAGATTGATCTATGCGATATCGTGGGCATCGAAGAGGCGGACGCCGACCGGATCGAGTGCGACGATCCGCTGGTCCCGCGCGACGGGCGGAACAGCTGCCTCGCGGTCGCCGCGCGCGTACGGAAAAAATTCGGCATCGACCGAAAAGTCCGCATCACCATAGAAAAGAGAATTCCGGTGCGGGGAGGCCTTGCCGGCGGCAGCGCGAACGCCGCGACAACGCTTTCCATCCTCAACCGGCTGTGGGGGCTCGGGCTTTCGATTGCGGAGTGCATCGACCTCGGGCGGCTCATCGGGATGGATGTGCCCTATTATTTCATCGGCCGCAGCGCCTTCGATTCCGAGGCCGGGCTGCGGCTTGAACCGATCGATTCGAAATGTTCGTTTGTCTTCGTGCTTGCCTGTCCGGAGTTCGGCGTGTCAACTGCCGAGGCCTACCGGGGGCTCGATTACGACACGATCGGCCGCAACCGCGCCCGCACCGCTGCCCTTCGCGCGGCGCTGGAAGCCGGGGATGCGCGGGCGATTGGTCCCTGCATGCATAACGATTTTGAATCGAGCGTTTTTTCCCGTTACCCCGGGCTTGCCGCGATTAAGAATGAGCTGCTCGCTTCCGGCTGCGACGCGGCGCTCCTCACCGGGTCAGGGTCAACCGTTATCGGGATCACCCGTGATGAGCGCCACGCGGACAAGGTGTGCGCGAGCGTTTCGTGCCGTACGACTGTCGCGAAAACGCTGCCCCCGCCGTCCGTCCGCTAACGCGGACCGGCCCAACTGCTCTAGGGCATGAGGTTGGCATTATACATGCCATATCCCATATTTGCGCCGGGATAGTTGATGATGGCAAAATTGAACAGCAACCGATCGGAGGGCTTCCAGGCGAGCGAGACGTCGAACGGGATGTTCTTGAAGTAGTTCATTGACTGGACATTCTGGGCCGACAAGTTCTGATAGGGCGAAAATGAAGAGTAGATCGGAAGGCTGAAATTGAGGTTGAGCGTCACCGGCGCCGCAAACTGGTACTGCAACATCGTCGAGTAGAAGCTCTGGGATTGCAGGCTGGAAGACCCCAGGCCACTTGCCATGCCGAAACTCAGGCTATGGCGAACGGTCAATGGCGAGGGGGTTTCGACGCCCTTGAGATTCGTTGAGCCGCTCTGGTACGGGACGCCCTGATCCTGCGAGCTCTGGTCCTGAGCGATCTGATTCTGGGAACCCTGGTTCTGGAGGCTCTGATTCTGGGTATTCTGATCCTGGGCACTCTGGCCGAAGGCTGCGGCAGAGAAAACCAGCAGACCCGTTATTAAATGACTGCCTTTCATCGCTCCCTCCCGAATACACAATTAATATAATATATCCTGTTTGCTATCGACACGTGGCCTCACGGGCGCGGCGCGGGTGGAAAAGATCCGTATTATCGCGCTTCCGCACCGCGCGTACTTTCACTGAAATACGATAATCGCGGGTGAAAAATTCTATATTTTCTTACTTAGCGTCGTTTCATCGCCGGACGCGAGGGAGGATCTCTTCATGCACCGGAGTTTTCGATGGATTTCCTGCCTGTTCCTGATCGGGGCCGTTGCGACGGTCCGGGCCCAGGATTACCCGTTTACCGATAATTTCACCAACCCGGCGCAGACCTCGCTGCGCTGGAGCCAGATCTTCCCGGATTCATTCACCCGGTACTTCGCGAACGGCGCCTATCTCCTGATCAACCAGCACCGGAATCCGGCGATCGCGGGCCTCGTCTACCACTCTTTTACGACAAGAGTCCCGACCTTCACCGCTTCCTGCGTCGTCAAGCGTCCCGCCGACAGCGTCATCGCCGGCATGTGGGTCTGCCTGACGGTTCCCCTCGCGGGAGGGGCGGTAACCGGGTACAGTTTCGAAGTGGGCAGGGGCGGTTTATTCACGGCGCATAAAAATAAAACCACCGGCGCTTCGCTGATTTTTTCGGCCCGCTACCGCCCGGAGGGATTGACTGATACGATCATGGCGAGCAAGCAGGGGAACGCCTTTTCCGTGTTCTGCAACGGGGTGTTCCTCGGAAGTTTTTCGGACTCGCTGTCGCCGATGCCGTCCGGAGATCTGGGGCTTTTCATACAGGGTAACGCCTCCGCGATGTTCGGCGACGTCGCCTTCTCCGACCGGTTCACGCCGGGCAATTTCACCGCCTGCATGACCGACAGCTTCCGGGGAAGCGCCATCGACAAGCGGTGGATGCTCGAACCCGCCCGGTATTTCGACCGACGCGACGGGGTTCTCGGCATTACGGCGCCCGCGTCGACCGGCGCTTTCGGCGATGTCAGGATGGCGCTCGATGCATTCGCGACGCGCCTGGTGGTCTCCTGGCGGAGCGGCGATTCGACGCCGCTGTACGGCAGCTACCTGTTCGGTCCCGCCGATTCGCAGGGCAGGACTCCCATGGCGCAATTCGGCATCTGCGGCATGAAGGCGGGACGCGCGTTCCTGAGCGCCGCCGACTCCGCCATCCAGCTCAAATACAGCCCCTTCATGAAAGGCAAGGCCTTCTGGCAGCCCGGCTACGATACGGTTTATTTCAAGGATACGGTCGATGTCCGGAAACCGGCGGCGTCGGACTACTACCTGATGTATGTCAATGGAGTGGTTTTCGACTCGCTTCCCGTGTCGCGGGTTCATTTCCCCATTATCGGCGCTGGCATGTTCTGCTGGGGAAAACAGTCGATCGACGTGGTCTATTTCCACGCCGGCCCCACCCTGGCCGAATGCCCCCGGAGCGCGGCCGCCGCGCCGATTCGCACGAAGAAACGGAAATAGACGGTCAAAAAAATCATGCGGGCGCGCCGCGCCGGCTTACTGATGCGTGAAGACGACTTTCAATGCCTTCAGAATTTCCAGAATGCTTTTCAAGTCCGGGATTCCATAATGGTTTTTGCTGAATAGCGCCTGAAGGATTCGCCTGGGCTGCCGGTAGAAACCCATGTAGGCCTTCAGCAACGTTTTCTCCAACTCCCTGGAATCAAGATGGTCGGTCGTGAAGACGGAGTGCATGCCGTCGTACCTGTCCCAATTGCGGGTCGTCACTTTCGATTCCACTTCCTTCCACAACTCCGTCCCGGGAAACGGCGTCAGGATTGAAAACTGCGCGATGCCGGGGTTTATGAACTTCGCGAATTCGATGGTCCTTTCGATGTCTTCCGTCGTTTCCGAAGGCTCTCCCAGGAGGAAAGCTCCCCACGTTTCGATGCCGTTCCGCCTGAGTATTTTTACGGCCTCGAGAGAAACTTCCGAAGAGGCCTTGCCCCCCTTTTTGTATGCCTTGAGGATGCTTTCGCTCGGATTTTCAATTCCAAGAAACATCTGACGCACTCCCGCTCTGGCCATTACCTCCGCGGTCATGGGATTTTTGACAAGATGATCGCCCCGTCCCATTACCCAGCGGACCACCGGCAGGCCCCGGTCGATGAGGGTCTCGAATAACGTTACCAGGCGTTCATTGTCGAAATTAATTATGTCGTCCATGATCAGAATTCGTTCCGCATGGTAATTCTTGAGTATATGCTCGATTTCCTTCACGGTATTTTCGACGGAACGGGTCCGGAAGCCCCTTCCCGCCAGAAGATGAACATCGCAGAACTTGCAGCCGTAGGGACAGCCGCGCGTCGTTATGAGAGGAAAGTCGATTGTTCCGTTCGGACGGGCTTTGCCGTTTTTGCCGTATCGCCAGTTTGCCTCCCTGATTGGAAAGGGAAGCGCGTCCAGGTTCTGTGTAAAGGGCCGGCCGGGATTATGAACGATTCTTCCGGATCCCCTGTCGATCCACGAAATCCCCCGGATCGCGCCCGGATCGAACATTTTCCCGGTTTTCAACCCCTCCAGCAATTCGACGGCCGTCGCTTCTCCCTCTCCGCACACGGCATAATCGACGAACCCGCTGCGCAGGGCCTCTTCGGGACTGCTTGTCGGATGCGGGCCGCCCATGATCACCGTTTTGCCGTGCGCCCTGGCGGCCTGCGCGACCTTCAGGCCGGAATTAAACTGAACGGTATTGCAAGAAATTCCTACGACGTCCGCGCCGTTGAAATCGGGCAGGGTATCCTGGTTTTCCAGCAGTTCTATCTGTACCTCATGCCCGTTCGCCTTCAGCGCCGCTCCTATATAGGAGATGCCGAGCGGCTGCATATTCACGCCTGACAGCTCGAAGATGGCTCCTCGATACGGGGAGACAAGTAAAACGTTCATTCACGCGTCTCGCGATTCGTTAAGTGAACTCCCCGCGCTTATTGCGCGGGGGAGGAGATCGTCGCGCGTTGCTCCGGATACGGGCTGTGGATCGCCTTTTTGCGGTCCCGTCCCTCCTCGTTTCCCGTGTCGTCCGTCGGGTGATATTTTTGCAGGGCTTCGTCCGCAATGGCAAGGGCTTTTTCCACGGTGACCTCCGGATCGGCATGGAGACGGTCCCATGCTTCGTCGGCCAGCGGCTGATAGGCGCTGGAGACTTTCTCCAACTCCGGATACAGATCGGACACGAGCCGTTTCGCCCCGCCGTTGCAGGTCGCCGTGGGCGACACCTCCTCGATTACCTCCTTGAGCACCGAAGGGTGATCGATGATCATGCACGGCCGGAGATAATTCTTGCCGTACGGCTGGTGTTTCTGGATGGCGCCGAACATCGGAGAGGTCCGCACGGTTTCAAAAAGGGACTTTTTATAGATGTTATCGATTGATATCTGGCAAAAGGCGCACGGTTCGATGTCGCCCCGGTGATTGACGTGAAGGTATCCCCGGGCGCCGGCGATGCAGCCGTGCGACAACCACCCGTCATTCCAGAAGTCGGCGAGCATCATGTCGAATTTTTCCCGCAACTTCACCATCCGGTAAAGCCGGTAGATCCGCTGCTCGGGCGTCGGCACGAGGCTGAGATCGGGTTCCCGGCCGATGGGCATGTACTGGAAATACCATCCGATACGGGCGCCCTGCCGCCGGTAGAAATCCACGAACGCATCGCTCATGATGAGATGGTTGTTGTTCCTCGTCGCCGTGGCGGAAAATCCAAAGGGTATCTTGAAGCGCCGCAGATTCTCGAAAGCGGCCATGACCTTTTTGAAATGCCCGCTTCCCCGGCGCAGGTCCGTCTCCTTTTCGAAGCCCTCCACGCTGATGCAGGGATTGACGTTCCCGCATTCCGCCAGCCTCCGGGCGTTCTCTTCGTTGAGCGTAACGCCGGAAGTATACACCTGGAACCAGGCATCGCTGTGTTTCGCGAAGATATCGTAGATTCCCGGATAGATCAAGGGTTCGCCGCCGGAAATAACGAAAAAATGGATCCCCAGCGACTTCGCTTCGGTAATCAGGTTGTCGAAAACCTTGAAATCCAGGTCGGCGTCCTTGGCATAGTTCGCCGAATAGCAGCCGTAACACCGCAGCGGGCACTTCATGGTGGGACTGATGACCAGTAAGTCCGGCATCTCCCTTCCTATCGTCCGGGCGATTTTCCGCCGCTGGGCGTCGCCTTTTACGCACTCGTTGATAAATAAATTCCGGCCTATTTTCCCGCGACTTTTCGCGTTGAAATCATTCAGTGCATGGTTGAAGGTCACCGCCAGGTTCTCGATGAACCGCAGATGGAGAAGCGACCCCTTCATGGCTAATAATTTCAACACCGAAAAACGAATCATCCGTTCCGGGATAAACCGATACGCTTTGAATACCGCGGCCATCAGGACGCTCCGTACCGCTACGTCGAACCGTTCCCTCGTGCTCAAGGCATATTCCTTCGCGAGCATGAGATTCCTCTCTTTCTCCATGAAGAACATGGTGAGTTATAAGGTAGTATCACTATAGAATGACGCTGGAAGTGCACATATTTTAATCGTTCCCAAATAAATTTCCCATTTTAGTACGCCGTTGTTTTGCTTTAAAACGGTAATAATAACATGCTCTCCGGCAACCCGTTGATTTTTTTGCCAGCGAAAAAAACGCCCTTGAAGATCGAATTTAAGAGCTGATTATTAAAGCAATAACCATACCAGATATGGGGTCATGAAGGGTTCTGGAGGCGTCTCCGGGACTCCCCATGTTTTGGCTATTTTAAGGGATATTTCAGGATCGTGGGCAGGGAGGGGGCAAAAATGAAGATCCCCGAAAATGCCAGAATTGGGAAAATTTCGAGGATTTTTAGTATACCATGAAGGGCTGGGACCAACCAGCTACTGATTGATATAGCATATTTTCCGAAATCGTGGGAGTAGTTACGCGGTCAGGCCGAACAGCTCTTTGGGACGTCTGCCCCCTGCAAAGTATTTGAAGATTTGAATTGAAAAGAACCAGGAAAAATTCTCTTTATCGGTAGCACCGTAGCGGGGAGAAGCTTTTCGTCAATGCAGATGGTTTGAGAAAATGAAACCACGACTCCGGGACGAAAGAACCTTGCTCCCGGCGCAATCGGAGGCTATTTTATAAAGCTTAACCCTTATAGCCCCCCCCCACCGGATACCCTATGGAGTCTCAATGACCGTCCAAACGCATAATCAAATGGCGGCTTTTATCTGGAGCATCTGCAACCTTCTTCGCGGACCGTATAAAAGGAATGAATACCGGAGGGTCATTCTCCCTCTCACCGTGCTGCGCCGCTTTGATTGCATCCTGCTGCCCACAAAAGAGAAGACGCTCGCCGAGTTCTCGAAGCTCAAGGGAAAATCCGAAGCGATCGTCCAGAAGCGCCTTGGTGAATTGACCGGCGTTCCCTTTCACAACTTATCCAAGCTCACCTTTGAACTGCTCCTCAATGATCCCAACCATCTCGCGCCGAACCTGAACAGTTACATAAACGCCTTTTCGCCAAACGTCCGGGAGATATTCGAAAAGTTTGAGTTCGGCGATGAGGTCCGGAAGATGAATGAAAAAAATCTCCTGTTTGAGGTGATAAAGAAATTCGCGTCGCCCGACCTCGATCTTTCCCCGGAAAAAATCGACAATATGCAGATGGGGTACATCTTCGAGGAACTCATCCGGATCGGCGCGGAGCAATCGAACGAGGAAGCCGGGGAGCACTTTACCCCGCGCGAAGTAATCAAGCTCATGGTGTATCTGCTTTTGACGCCCGAACATGATCTCGGCAAGAGCCATGTCGTCAAAACTATCTACGACCCGGCCTGCGGCACCGGCGGAATGCTGTCCGTCTCCGAGAATTATATCATGAAATTGAATAAGGACGCCCAGCCGATGCTCTACGGGCAGGATTGGAACGACGAAGCCTGGGCGGTCTGCCGTTCCGATATGCTCATCAAAGGGGAAGAGGCCGACAACATCAAGCAGGGCGACACCTTTTCAAAGGACGGTTTCAAAAAAGAAAAATTCGACTACATGCTGGCAAATCCGCCGTTCGGCGTGGAATGGAAACAGCAGGCGAAGGTCATAAATGACGAACATGATACTCTCGGCTACGACGGGCGTTTCGGCGCGGGCCTGCCCCGTATCAACGACGGTTCGCTGCTCTTCCTGCAACACATGATATCCAAAATGCGACAGCCCGCAGACGGCGGAAGCCGCATAGCCATTGTATTCAATGGATCGCCGCTCTTTACCGGGGACGCCGGCAGCGGCGAATCGGAAATCCGGCGCTGGATCATCGAAAACGACTGGCTCGAAGCGATTGTCGCCATGCCCGACCAGTTGTTCTATAACACCGGCATTTCAACGTATATATGGATACTCACCAATCGAAAAGAAAAACCTCGCAAAGGCAAGGTGCAGCTCATCGACGCCCGGCACTTCTATGTTCAAATGCGGAAGAGCCTCGGTAACAAGCGGCACCAGATCGGCGACGGCGAAGACGGACGCCCGGACCAGATCGCCGACCTATCGCAGCTATACGAC
Organism: Chitinispirillaceae bacterium; assembly: GCA_049521335.1. Lineage (GTDB taxonomy): Bacteria > Fibrobacterota > Chitinivibrionia > Chitinivibrionales > Chitinispirillaceae > BOG-1184. The sequence goes on along the minus strand of JBEKOX010000007.1, from coordinate 38,471 downwards.
AATTTTAAAAACAATGAGAAACGGACGCTGGAAATTGACGGCGTAAAGAAAACCCTCGTCGTTTCAAAGATTTTCGACAACGAAGACTTCGGCTATAACAAAATCACGGTTGAACGGCCCTTGCGCCTGAATTTCATCGCCAATGACGAGCGGATCGACCGCATCCACGTCCAGAAGGGCTTTGCCGACTTGGCAAAAAGCGACACGAAAAACGAGACCATCCGGCAGCGGGCGATTGCCGAAGGCAGGAAAAGGCAGGAGAAAATACTCTCATTGCTGAAAGCGCTTAAGGCCGGAACAAAAGAGAAACTTTTCAAGAACCGGCCGGAGTTCCTGAAAGAGGTCCGGGCCCTGGATCATAAGCTCGAAGCCCGGCTTTCCACGCCCGAGTTGCGGGCGATCCTCGACGCTCTCGGCGAAAAAGACGAAACCGCCGAGATGTGCACCGACGCAAAAGGTAACCGGGAACCCGACGCCGACCTGCGGGATACCGAAAACGTGCCGCTCAAGGAGAAGATCGAAACGTATTTCAAGCGTGAAGTCCTGCCGCATGTGCCCGATGCGTGGATCGACCATGATAAAACCAAGGTGGGTTACGACATCCCGCTCAACCGCCATTTTTATAAATACGAGCCCCCGCGACCGCTTGAGGCCATCGCGGCTGACATCAAGGGGCTGGAATCCGAAATCGTGCGCCTTTTGGCCGAAGTGACCGGCAGCGACGGGGTTGCGCGATGAAAATGAAGGCATATCCGAAATACAAAAAAAGCGGGGTGGAATGGCTGGGGGAGGTGCCGGAACATTGGGTTGCATGGCCTTTCCGGCGAATTATTGCTCAAATAAAAGATGGCACTCATGGTACTTTTGAGAGGACAAGTGAGGGCCATCCATTATTAAGTGCTAAAAACGTCAGCAATAATCATATAATAATTTCTGACAATGAAAGCCTTATTTCTGAAGATGATTATCATGCCATTGTTGGAAATGGATTTCCGAGAAAAGGCGATTTGCTTCTTACAATTGTTGGCACAATTGGTAGAGTTCTCGTTTATGATAAAGATGATCCATTAGCTTTTCAGAGAAGCGTATGTTTCATACGTTTGGCAAGGGATATTAGTCAATCGTTTTATAAATATTTTATCATATCGAAATATTTCCAAGAACAATTGATTACTTATTCGAAAGTTTCAGCGCAAGGTGGGATTTACATGGGGGATGTTTTAAAATGCGCAGTAATAACACCCCCTCTCCCCGAACAGCTCTCCATCGCCGCCTATCTCGACCGCGAAACCGGGCGCATCGATTCGCTCATCGACAAGAAACAGCGCATCGTGAAGCTGCTCAAGGAACAGCGCATTGCGCTCATTTCTCACGCCGTGACCAAGGGCCTTGATCCAAATGTAAAGATGAAACTGAGCGGGGTGGAATGGCTGGGAGAGGTGCCGGAACATTGGGAGATAAAGCGAACCCGATATAAGGTTTTAATGAACCCATCAAAACGTGAAATATCCGGCCTCCCATTAGAAACAGAAGTACCATTTCTTCCGATGGAAGCGGTTGGAGATAATGGTTCTTTAACCTTGGAATTGACGCGCCCAATAGCTGAGGTAACTACAGGGTATACTTTTTTTTCTGAAGGCGATGTCTCTTTTGCAAAAATAACGCCTTGTTTTGAAAATGGTAAGGGCGCCATAATGCAGAATTTATCTACAAAATTCGGCTTTGGTACAACGGAATTAACTGTCTTGCGTCCTGGCAAAACCATTAATAATAAATATCTTTACTATCTAACAATTTCGCCGGAGTTCAGGAAAAATGGCGAAGCCTGGATGTATGGCGCTGGTGGTCAAAAACGTGTGCCGGATGATTTTGTGAGAGAATTCATATTTTCTTGGCCCCCTCTTCCCGAGCAGCGTTCCATCGCCACCTATCTTGACCGCGAAACCGGGCGCATCGATTCCCTCATCGAAAAGGTTGAAAAGGCGATTGACATTCTCAAGGAACACCGCACCGCGCTCATCAGCGCTGCGGTGACGGGAAAAATAGACGTGCGGGAGGCTGCATGAATCAAAAAGAATTCGAACATTTAATTCACCTTTTAGTATCATTGCCAAAAGAAACTGAATGGATTGAATTTAAGCATAATAATCATGAGAGCCAGGATATTGGCGAGTATCTTTCGGCACTTGCAAATTCTGCGGCTTTGCATCGTCAACCATGGGGATATATTGTTTGGGGCATTGAAGATGGGTCGCACAAAATCATTGGGACTGATTTCAAGCCTCGGCATAGCAAGATTGGCAATGAGGAACTGGAAAATTGGCTTGCGGTTCAATTGGAACCAAGGATTGATTTTAAAATATTTGAATTTTCCATTGAAGGGAAAGCACTCGTCGTATTCCAGGTTCAACCGGCAAACCTTATACCGGTGCGGTTTCGGGGTTTCGAGTATATCCGGATTGGCTCCTATAAGAAAAAATTAAGCGATCATCCGGAAAAAGAACGGGCAATTTGGGCGATTTTCAATGAATCGCGTTTTGAAACAGGGATTGCCGCACATGGTATCACTGAAGACCGAGTGCTGGAATTATTGGATTATCCCGGTTATTTCCGTTTGACCTCGCAGCCGCTGCCGGAAAACCGCTCGGGGATAATTTCAAAACTTGAATCTGACAAACTGATTGTCAATCATGGACATGAACGCTTTGATGTTACGAATCTCGGGGCGATCCTTTTCGCGGTGCGTTTGAGCTCATTCGACCGGCTTTCGCGGAAAGCGCTTCGTGTCGTTATATATAAAGGATCGAACCGCATAGAAGCTGTCAAGGAGCAGCCCGGCGGGCGAGGTTATGCTATTGGTTTTGAAGGAGCTGTTTCATGGATAAATGATCAACTGCCGCAAAATGAGCATATCGGGCAGGCATTGCGGACCGAAGTAAGGATGTTCCCTCAGATTGCTATCAGGGAATTGGTCGCGAATGCTCTTATTCACCAGGATTTCAACATCTCAGGTTCCGGACCGATGGTCGAAATATTTTCCGACAGGGTCGAAATAAGTAACCCCGGAACCCCGCTTATCGATCCATTGCGTTTTATCGATGAACCGCCACGGTCGAGGAACGAAGATCTCGCTTCTCTCATGCGCAGAATGCACATTTGCGAAGAACGCGGAAGCGGTATCGATAAGGTTATAACCGCCATAGAAGAATTTCAATTGCCTGCACCTGATTTTCGTGTGGCGGGCGGAAGCATGGTGGCTGTTCTCCTGGGTCCGAGAAATTTTTCAAGAATGGATCGGGAGGAACGCATTCGCGCCTGCTACCAGCATACAGTTATGATGTATGTCTCGGGGAAACGAATGAAAAATGAGTCTTTAAGAAAGCGGCTCGGTATAAAAGATGAAAGTTATCCGTTAGCTTCTCGCATTATCAGCGATACGATAAATTCAGATTTAATCAAGCGGCATTCTGAAGGAAATGAGTCGCTACGAAATGCAAGTTATGTCCCCTTTTGGGCTTGAAGATATGTAATTCGTCGCTTATCATTAGGATGAAATATTCATAATTATATAAAAACCAACAAGTTATATATGTAGCGTCATATAACTGTAGGTAAAAATGGTGCTACGGCAGTTCAGTCGATAGATCATGAATCCATAAAACGGCTTGTGTCTCACAAAATAGTAGCTAATTTTTTTGTGTCTCAAATTTGCCGTTTTTTGAGACGCAAAAGGAGTTATGTTGAACCGGTGAGACACAACGGCGGGTTTTAAGTTAAAGATAACCGATTATCTTTAACTTATTTCATTATTAAGTTAAAGATCGCGAGAGAAGAGGATTAATGCGAGCCACCACCGAACAAGCCTTCGAAGCCTATGCCGAAGAAACGCTTCTTAAGCATGGGTGGGTTTCGCTCTCCACTACCTTATGGGATAAGAAGCATGCGCTTTTTCCTTCGCAGGTAATCGACTTCATCCGGGCTACCCAGACGGGTCTGTACGATCAAATGGCCAAACTTCTGGGCGGCGAACTGGATGCCAAGTTGATCGAAGCGCTCATAAAAGAGCGGGAGATCAAGGGCTCCCTGCATGTGGTTCGCCACGGCTTCAAATGTTACGGCAAGATATTCTCTCTGGCGTATTTCAAACCTGCCCACGGCTTGAATGAAGAGGCGATATATCTATATAGAAAGAACCATCTCGGCATAACCCGGCAGGTTCCCTGCCATCCTGGCGACAACAGCACGGTCGATATGGTGCTTTCGGTTAACGGAATGCCGCTGACGGTGATCGAACTCAAGAACCCGGTTTCCGGGCAGACCTGGAAAAATGCCATTAATCAGTACAAGGCCGACCGGGACCCGCGCGCGCCGCTCTTTCAGTTTAAAAAAGGGGCGATCGTGTTCTTCGCCGTCGATCCCGATCAAGTTCATATGACCACGCGGCTGTGCGGGGAAAGGACGTTCTTCCTTCCGTTCAACCGGGGCAGCCATCCGGGCGAAGTGCAGTGCGGCGCCGGAAATCCGCAGCATGCCTCCGGGCATCGCACCGGCTATTTCTGGGAAGAGATACTCGATCGCGACAGCTTCATCGATATCATCGGCAATTTCATGTTTATCGAAACGCGGGAAGAAACGGTAGAGGACGGCGCGGGCAAAAGAATAAGAAGAACTTCGGAAGCGATGATTTTTCCGCGCTTTCACCAGTTGGATGCCGTCCGTAAGCTGGTCAATACGGCTCGGTTGGAGAAAGTCGGCGGCAATTATTTGATTCAACACTCCGCCGGCAGCGGAAAAACGAACAGCATCTCCTGGCTTTCGCACCGGCTTTCAAGCCTGCATACCGCTGCCGACGAGAAGGTTTTCGACTGCGTGATCGTGATAACCGATCGCCGTGTTCTCGACAAGCAGCTTCAGGACGCCATATATCAGATAGAGCACGCCCAGGGCGTCGTAAAGCCCATTGAAGACAACTCCCGCCAGCTTGCCGAGGCATTGGTCGATGGCACCAAGATCGTGATCACGACCTTGCAGAAATTCCCCTTTGTCCTTCGGGGGCTGCTGCATATCGCCGAAGAAAAAAATCCCGGCGATCCCGACCGGGTTCCATTTGAACGGGCGAAGGAATGGGAGCGGAAAATTGCCGAACGGACGTATGCGGTCATTGTCGATGAGGCGCACTCGAGCCAGACCGGCGAATCGGCGCGGGAGCTCAAGCAGTTGCTCGGGGCGGGAACAGTGCAGGGCGCGGACGAAACCGAGAACGACTGGGAAGACGGGCTTAACCGGGTCATGGAGTCGCGAGGCAGGCAGAGCAATCTGAGTTTTTTCGCCTTCACCGCCACCCCCAAAGGCAAGACGCTCGAACTGTTCGGCCGGGTGGGAGATTCGGGAAAACCGGAGGCGTTCCACCTTTATTCCATGCGTCAGGCGATCGAGGAGCATTTCATTCTGGATGTTCTTCAACGATATACGACCTACAAGACCTATTTCAAGCTGGTTAAGAAATTCGAAGACGATCCGTCAATGCCGAAGAAAAAAGCGGCGAAGAAACTGGCGAAGTACCTTGTATTGCATCCGGTCAATATCGCGCAGCGGACCGAGATCATCGTCGAACATTTCAGGAACGCCGTCAGAAATAAACTCGGCGGACGCGCCAAGGGAATGGTGGTGGCCGGCTCGCGGCTCCATGCCGTGCGGTACATGCAGTCGTTCACGAAATATCTCGCGGATAACCTGTACACGGACATCCGCCCGCTGGTCGCGTTCAGCGGAACGGTCATTGACCCGGATTCCGGCGAAGAGTTCACCGAACCGGGCATGAACATCGACGTGGTAACCGGAAAATCCATATCCGAAAGCCAATTGCCCGACCGATTCGACAGCTCGGATTACCAGATATTGCTTGTGGCGAACAAATACCAGACCGGCTACGATCAGCCGCTTTTGTGCGCCATGTACGTGGATAAGCGGCTTGACGGCGTGCAGGCGGTGCAGACGCTTTCGCGCCTCAATCGTAATTCCGATGGGAAAGAGCCTCCCTTTGTGCTTGATTTCGTCAACGACGCGGTGGGGATTTACGAAGCCTTCAAGCCGTATTATGATGCAACACAGCTCGAAGCGCCCTCAGATCCGGGGCATCTGGAAACGCTCAAGCATGAACTGAATGCCTTCCAGGTGTATCATTGGTCCGAAGTCCAGGCGTTCGCGCAGATTTTCTATCTTCCCCCGAACCGGCAGAATCCGTCGGACCATGCCCGTATGCAGAAGCAGGTAGAGCCCGCGGTCGACCGGTTCAATGCGCTGGACGAAGATATCAAGGAAGCCTTTTATGAGAAGCTGACCGCCTATGTGCGGTTTTATTCCTTCGTAAGCCAGATAATTCCCTATTCCGACGCGGAACTCGAAATGCTCTACAGCTTCGGGCGCTTCCTGATTCCCTGCCTTAAATTCGGCGACGAGACGGTAAACCCGCATCCGGAAAAAGAGGTCGAGCTTCAGTATTACCGGATAGAGAAATCAATGTCCGGCTCAATTGTCATGGCGGATGGCGCTCCGGGTTATGGCGTCAAGAGCCCGACGGCGGTCGGGACCGGCAAGTCTAAGGATGAAAATAAGCCGCTCTCGGAGATCATCGAGATGCTGAACGAACGACTCGGGACCGATTTTACCGAGGAACACCGCCTGTTTTTCGAGCAGATAAAGGAGAAGGCCAGCAAGGATGAACGGATAATCCAGACCGCCCGCGCCAATTCGCTTGATAAGTTTGAATTAGGCATACGGAAATTCATCGAAGGGTTGATGATGCAGCTGATGTCGCAGAACGATGAAATCGTCACCCGGTATATCGACGACGCCTCTTTTCAGGAGGTCGTTTATCCGCTGCTGGCGAAGAGGATTTATGAGGAGATAATGAAGGCGGCATGAGGGGCGTAATGCTACATCGTGGCAATTGGGTAACGGCTTTAACCTTAAAGGATATTTACTGCCAATGAACAACGTGAAATCCGTTCTCGCGCACCTTCGCGTCAATGCAACCGCTTATTAGTCGGTGTGCCAGTCTTGCGCCGCCGAACGCTTACCCGACCTCATCCACCTCTGGAAGAACGTTTTTCTACGTTTGTACATGCTGAAGGGATTTATCAAGCAGTCTTCGCCGGACATAGACATTAAATTTATGCGGATAGTCCATAAAGCCGGTTGCTTCCAGTCGCAGGTACTTAGGGTTATAGTTGTACTACCTCAGTTGCTTAAAATCTGTAAAAAAATTGTGTGCGTACCTGCTCTCGGTTAAGGTTAAATAGCGAATTTTAGGAAGGCACTCAGGAGAGGGTAGCTACCGGGCGGTCAAAATCCTGCTTGAATACGGTTACCGAACTTGGTACGAGATTTGCAGAAGTATGAACCATAGTTATGAAATACCGAAAGCCTTGCCCGAGTCCGCAGCGAATGTAGTGACGGAAGCGAAAGGAGGACAGAGGATGAAGACGAAAGATTTCACCACTTCTTTTACGGTAGACCAGTCTCCCGGAGAAGTCTTTGGCGCCGTCAACAACGTTCGTGGATGGTGGGCGGAAGAAATTGACGGCAGTACCGACAAACTCGGCGCTGAGTTTAAGTTCCACCACAAAGACTTTCACCGCAGCACGCAGAAGATCACTGCATTGGCGCCGGGTAAGAAAGTCGCATGGCATGTCGTGGACAGCCACCTTAACTTTGTTAAAGACAAGACCGAGTGGAAAGGTACAGATATTGTCTTTGAGATCACCAGGAAGGACGACAAGACCGAACTCCGCTTTACGCACGTCGGCCTGGTTCCCGCCCTTGAATGCTACGGTGACTGTTCAGGCGGATGGAGCTTCTATATCAACGATAGTTTGCGCAGCCTGATTACGACAGGTAAAGGGCAGCCCAACCCGAAGGAAAAGGGGGGAAGGGGAAAACGATATCAAGATCGATACCGGGAACTAAAGCCGCACCGACCAAAGCGAGTTGGTTCGCGGGCGACCGAGGTCGCCTGAAACTGTTGTAACGACAAGATGGAGAGAAACGATGAAGACGAAAGATTACACCACTTCTTTTACGGTAGACCAGTCACCCGAAGTAGTCTTTGACGCCATCAACAACGTTCGTGGATGGTGGTCGGAAGAGATTGACGGCAGCACCGACAAACTCGGTGATGAGTTTACCTACCATTACAAAGACGTCCACAATTGCAAAATGAAACTAATGGAAGTCACTCCTCACAAGAAAGTCGTTTGGTCTGTCGTGGACAACTATTTCAACTTTACTAAAGACAAAAACGAGTGGAAGGGCACAAAAATCATCTTTGAAATCTCTAAAAAAGGAGGTAAATCTGAAATCCGCTTCACGCACGTGGGTTTGGTTCCAGAATATGAATGTTTCAATATCTGTTCAAACGCATGGGGCTCTTATATCAACGATAGTTTACGGAGTTTGATTACTAGCGGTAGAGGTCACCCCAACCAGAGAGAAAAAGGGGATGGAAAAAAGGCTTAGTTACCGGGCGCAACCGGATTGCAAAAAAGCCCCGAAACCCGCATCAAATAAGGGGTTTCGAGGCTTTTTCAGTGGTACGCTCTCCACTTGATCAAGCGTATTCTTCTCCCGTCACATGCGATCTATCGTGGCCTTGATCGCCTTGAAGTTGTCGCTATCCAGATTTCTTTTCAGGAACTGATAATTCTCCCTGTAGAGTTTTTTCGCATCGTCGTTTTTTTGCTGGGAAAGGAGCGCGAAGATGTCGTTGAACACCTTCATGGCCTGGTCATGATCCTTAGCCTTCTGCTCGGCCGCCGCCTTCTGCCCCGCCGCCTTCTGCTCGGCCGCTGCCTTCTGCTCTGCCGCCTTCTGCTCGGCCGCCGCCGCTTTCTGCTCCGCTGCCGCTGCCTTCTGCTCGGCTGCCGCCGCCTTCTGCTCCGCCTCGGCCGTCTTTTTCCCCTCCTGCGCTACCGCGTATTCCCGCTCTATCTTGAGGGAGGCGATCCTCCTCTGCGCGTTGTCGATGAGCTTATTCGTGGCATACAGTTCAATGGCGATCTTCCGGACCCTGTCCTGGGCCGATTGCTTTCCGGAGAGGGAGGCGTTTCTGATCGCCCCCTTGCTTGCCAGAAGGGACGCGGTAGTTTTGTTGTTTTCGGCGATTGCCGCGGCGTATTGGGCAATGGGATCGGCGACGGCCTTGATCTGCTGGTCCTGTAGCGCCTGCAGGGAAGCGATGGCCTGCGCGTTTTTCGCCTGTTCGTCCGTCAGATCGGCCAGCTGTTTCTGCTGCGCCGCGGCAAGGCTGTCGGCCCGTATCTTATCCGCGACGAAGCTGGCGGCCGCCTGCTTGATTTTTTCCTGCAGCGAGGTAAGATCCTGCCTGGCCTTCGCGAGCAAGGAGCTCATTTTATCGATATCCGCCTGCGCCTCGGTTTTTTGCCTCGCCAGGGCGTTGTAGTGGGTTTTTATGACGAGGATCGGCGTCGCATCGGTTAAATCGGCGGTAACCTTGTCGTGAAGCAATTTGGTCCGGTTCTTGGCGATCGTCGCTTTCGCGTCGTTTTTCGTATGCATGAGGTTGTTCGCCGCTGCTTCCTCCGCCTGCGCCGCGGCCGTGAGTTCGTTCAGCGTTTTCTGCGACGCTTCGATCTGGATGTTCAGGGAATCGTTCAAATCGGTCAACTTGATTCCCTCGTTTTTCTTCACGGTCGTTATACTATCGATGACCGCCACGCGGTTCGATGAGGGATTCTTGGTCGAAGGATTCGTCTGATCGAACTGCTCCAGGTTTTTGCGGGCGGCGTCGCGATTCGCCGTCGCCGTCGCGAGCGACACGTTGACCGCCGTAAAGGCGCTGTCGACGATCGGCAGGATATCGCCGCCGTCGGGTAGGGACGCGGCAAACGCCGCCTCCCGCTGCTTGATGCCCGGGTTCGCGCCGACGATGGAATCACGCTGGGCGAGCAGGGTGTCGAGCTTCGCCTCGCGCGAATCGACGAGGCGCTGGCTGCTTTTTTTCTTGGTCTGCACCTGAATCGCCTTGTCCAGAAGCTCGCGTGCGATCGATATGTCGTGGTCGAGGTTGAGTTTTATTCTCAAGGCGTCGAGGAGGGGCTGATCCTCCGAAAGATTCTGCAGGTTCGTCTCCGCTTTGGCAAGGGCGGCAGCGTAGGGCGCGCGAAGCGCGGCATACCGGTTCTGCTCTTCACCGGTGGATTTTGTCAGATGAGTTCGCTCGGCGCCAAGCGCGCCGATCTCTTTGTTCACGGCGGCTATGCGGTCCGCGTGCTGCTGCTTCTGGCTCTCCATCTGCTTGATGATATCCTGGATATGGGCTATCTTACGGTCATTTTCCGCCTTTGCGGCCGCATGCTGGACAAGGGCCTTGTTTACATCCGAATCGGAAACCATGATCTGGCTGTCGAGGGCGTGCAGCTGGCCGCTGAACCGGTCGCGATCGTCGGTCCGTTGTTTTTCCGCCGCTATCGAATCCTGGCGGAGTTTATCGATATCGGCGGTTATCGCGGCAAGCCCGCTCTCGCGGGCATGAAGAAGCGAATCGTCGCGCGCCGTTTCGCTTTGCAACCTGGCGACGGCCCGTTCATCGGCGGCGGAATCCCTCGGGGCGGGGCGCCCGGCGTGCGACGCGGCCTCGCGCACGGCTTTGATCGCTTTGTCAAGACTGTCGCCGGTTTTACGCAGGACCGAAAGCTGGTCATGGAATTGCGCGGCAAGCGTCATGCTGTCCTGGCGCGCCTTGTCGTAGCTGGTCTTCAGATCGACGGCGTCGTTCTTGCTTTTTGCAAGCTCCGTATCGATCTCGGCGAGCTGTTTCGCGTCCGGCGAAACCTCGGAAGCCGGAGCGGAAACCGCGTTTGCGCTGTCATCGCGCAATGTTTTCACTGCTGTTGTCAATGAATCGACCCGCTGTTGCATGACCGCAATGCGGGCGTCGATGGAGTCGAGAGAGAGTTCGTTGCGGGCGTTTCTCGCGAACAACGTGAATGCGCAACCGGCGCCGAGAATGGCGCATACAATCAATCGCAGGGAGAGGCGGGAACCGACGCGCTCTCGTTCACCGCGTTTGCCGACAGACCGAACCTTCTGGCGCATAGGGAACTCCTCATGCCGTAATGGTTGACTACCTGCCGTTAAAGATGGAAAAACTTATAAAATATACTACAAAATACTTCAAAACCGGCTTATTGCCAAACCGGCCGGACGACGTCGGGTTCACTGAAACGACCGCACGGCGGAAGCGATAATCTGGACGCCCTCGGTGATTTTCTCTTCCGGCGTATGAGAAAATGCCATCCGGAAGCAATTGTTCCGCTCGCCGTACGGATCGAAGGCGCTCCCGATCACGAATGCGGCGCCGCCCTTTATCGCTTTGGCGAAAACCTGCGAAGCATCAATTGACTCCGGCATGGTCACCCAGACGTAGAAGCCGCCTTTGGGGGTTGTCCAGGTTACCGGTGATGGCATCTCGGCCTTCAGGGCATCGAGCATGATCGTCGCCCGGCGGGCATAGGCCGCCCGGACCGTCGAAAGGTAGCGCGGGAGCCTGCCGCTCCTGAGGTACTCGTGCGCCAGGACCTGCGTAAAGGTTGAGGAACATGCGTCCATCGACTGTTTTGCCAGCTCGCACTTTTCCACGATCTCGCGCGGTCCGAGAAGCCAGCCGAGCCGGAGGCCGGGACCGAAGATTTTAGCGAAGGATCCCACGTAGCAGACGGGCGCCTTCGCTCCTGCCAGGGTTTTCAGGGGGATGGTCAGCTGCCTGTCGCGTTCGTCGAAATAGAGTTCGCCGTAGGGATCGTCTTCCAGAAGGCAGAGATCGCGGCCTGCCAGGACCTCCAGGACCTCGCGCCTGCGTTCCTCACGGTAAATGATTCCGGCGGGATTCTGGAACGACGGGTTGAGGTAGACCATTTTCACCCGCGCCCCCTTCGCGTCGAGGACCTTTTTCAGGTCGGCGATGACGATCCCTCCATCGTCGAGCGGCGCGGCCCCCATGGAAGCGCCATAGGAAAGAAACGCCGCCAGCGCGCCGATGAAGCTCGGATTTTCGGTCACGACCATGTCGCCGGGATCGAGCATGACTTTACTGAGGAGATTGATCGCCTGTTGAGCGCCGGTCGTGATGATGAGGCTCTGGCCATCGAAGGGCAATCCCTTTGTTCGCAGGTACTCCGTGAGTGAGGCGAGCAGCGGAGGATAGCCTGCCGTGGGGCCGTACTGCAATGCCGCCTGTTTTACTTCCAGAGAGAGCGCGTCGTAAATATCATCGATGACCGCGGTGGGCAGGAGGCTTGCCGCGGGCATTCCGCCAGAAAAAGAGATGATCGACGGATCGGCGGCAAGCGCCATGAGCCGTCTGATTTCCGATGAACGCATTCCCCGAGCGCTTTGAGAAAAGCGGGGCATCCGAGGCCTCATTTCTACGTTATCCGCTGAAGTCGCGGCATCGCGGCGGCAACCGCCCGATCAACAGGTCCGCGCCGCCGGGCCTTGCGGTCTTCGTTTCAAAAACGATCGTGGTATCGACATTGCCACGGGGGAAAAAATCGCCGATGACGACGAGCCATCGCGGGGCAAGCAGTTTGTCAAGCGTTTCAAACAGAAAGGCGGTCACCGCTTCGTGAAAGGCGCCCAGCATCCTGAACGAATTAAGGTAGAGCTTCCAGGATTTGAGTTCCATGCAGACGCCGCCGGGAAGGTAGCAGACGGTGATGCTCGCGAAATCGGGATAGCCGGTGCGCGGGCAGACGCAGGTGAATTCCGGAAATACGATTCGTATGACGCCGCTTCCGGAACTTTGTTCATGGAACGGGCAGGGAAAGGTTGAAAGGGCGGGCAGGGAGCCGTTTTTCACCGCCTCATCGAGCGAAACATTAGTAGTGAACATAAAACCCTTCCCGCTTTGCCGGGCATGATTTTTTGCACCCGCCGCGTCGTCGCGGACCGCGCGGAACCGCACTCCCTTTTGAAAAATAGCAAACGCAGCCGGACGATTCAATACTTGGTAGGCCCTGCATCATGATACCATGTATTTTTTCAATGACAGGCTATACGTGGGCGCATAATGCCGCGTGTCGTTTTACCGTGCGCCACAACTTTGGGACTCGACGCTTGAACGGGCGTGGCGGGAGAGAAGAGGCGTTAGTGAATTTCGACCGGAGACAAGTTTCCGAATTTGAACGTCAGTATCTTGATAACCTGACGAGCATATCCATCGCGTCGGATACCATCGAAACGGAGCTCTATCATAAGTTCAATGTCAAACGCGGACTGCGAAATGCCGACGGCACCGGCGTGCTGGTCGGCCTGACCAACATCGGCGACGTTCATGGCTACATCGTGGATGAGAATGAAAAGGTGTCGGTCGAGGGCCGGCTGCGGTATCGCGGAATCGATATCGAAGAGATCGTGCGGGGATTCCAGGCCGAAAAACGGCACGGTTTCCATGAGGTGGTCTACCTGCTTCTGTTCGGCCAGCTTCCCTCGCGGGTCCAGCTCGGCCATTTCAACGACATGCTTGATACCTGCCGCGACCTGCCCGAAGGGTTTACCGAGAACATGATTCTCAAGGCGCCGAGTCCGGATATCATGAACAAGCTGGCGAGGGCCATCCTTGCTTCGTACTCGTACGATGTCAACCCGGACAATACCGGCATCCGCAACGTGTTGCGCCAGTGCATCGAACTCATCGCGCGTTTCCCGACCATGGTTGCCTACGGCTACCAGGCAAAGCGGCACTACTACGACAACAAGAGCCTCTATCTGCATAAGCCGCAGGCGGGTTTGAGCACCGCCGAGAATTTTCTGTATATGGTGCGGCCCGACTCTTCGTACACGCCGCTCGAAGCGGAAATTCTTGACCTTGCGCTCGTGCTCCATGCCGAGCATGGCGGCGGGAACAACTCCGCGTTCTCGATCCACGTCGTGACCTCCTCGGATACCGACACCTATTCCGCCGTGGCTGCCGCGGTCGGCTCGCTCAAGGGCACCAAGCATGGCGGGGCGAACATCAAGGTGGCGAAGATGTTCGAGGATATCAAGGAGAATGTCAAGGACTGGCAGGACGAGGAGGAGATCTCCGCGTATCTGACGAAGATACTTCGCAAGGAGGCGTTCGACCGGTCCGGGCTTATCTACGGCATGGGCCATGCGGTCTACACCCTCTCGGACCCGCGCGCCGTGATCCTGCGCGAAAAAGCCGAGGAGCTCGCCTGCGAAAAATCCCGGATCGATGAGTACAAACTTTACCGAGCCGTAGAGCAGTGCGCGCCGCGCGTAATAGCCGAAGTCAAGCAGCAGACGAAACCGATCGCGACGAACGTCGATTTTTACTCCGGCTTTATTTACAGCATGCTCAATATCCCGCGCGAACTGTACACGCCGATCTTCGCGATCTCCCGGATCGCGGGCTGGTCGGCGCACCGGATCGAGGAGATCGTGTCCGGCGGCAGAATCATCCGCCCGGCCTACAAGAGCGTGGTCGATGCCGCGCACTACCTGCCTATTGAAAAACGGTAAGGGCGTTGGCGCTGTCGAGATTTCTTTCCCCTTGCCATAGTCGGTAAGTCCTTGGTTCGGGCCCCAAATGGCGTACCGCTAAAAGCCGTAAGACCTTTGCCGAAAAAAACTTAAGAAACCGCGATAGATACTAGTGCTCGTGTTATTGCCAACTATCATCGAAGATGGCGATTAACGGCGCTCAGGAGCCGGAAACGGCAGCGGCCCGACCCACAAGAACACGGGTGATCGGAATGCGGGCTTTACCCTAATGCCTGAAGGAATTTATTTTGAGGAAGGAAAAGATCGTATTATCGGATTTACCTTTTCGTTTCGCCCATTCTGAAGATAAAACGCCTATGGCCTCAAAGACTAACAAAAACATATGGAAATCATTATGACCAACTTCAAAAGCGTCATTGCGTTCTGTTGTTGCTTGCGATGGATATGGGTTACTCTATTGTCAGGAGTGGCCAAAAGGACGGAGCAAGGGAAATGAGTTCTTTGACAATAAATACTCACACGAACACCGGGAGGTTATTATGGTCAACTTTAAAAGCGTAATGGTTGTTCCCTTGTTGCTTGCGATAAATATAGGATGTACTCAACGAAATCATATTCATATACTGAAATCCGGAGTAGAAAATTGGAATAAATGGAGAAAAGTAAACGCCAGTATTGAACCTAACCTTGCGGGTGCCGACCTACGTGGAGATACCCTCTGGGGAGCTCACCTTGAGAGAGCCGACCTTCGTGGAGCCGATCTTCGGAGAGCCAATTTTGAGGGCGCTTACCTTCGTGGGGCCCGCCTTTGGGAAGTTGACCTTCGTGGAGCCAACCTTGAGAGAGCTGACCTTCGCGGAGACACCCTCTGGGGAGCCCACCTTGAGACAGCCGATCTTCGTGCAGCCGACCTTCGTGGAACCGACCTTTGGGGAGCTGATTTTGAGGGCGCCGACCTTCAAAAAGCCGACCTTCGAGGCACTAACCTTGGGGAAGCCCATCTTGGAAAAGCCGATTTCGAGGGCGCCGACCTTGAGGGAGCCAACCTTGCGGGAGACAACCTGAAGGGAGACAACCTTATGGAAGCCTACCTTGTAGAAGCCAACCTTGAGAGAGCCGACCTTCGCGGAGACACCCTCTGGGGAGCCCACCTTGAGACAGCCGATCTTCGTGCAGCCGACCTTCGTGGAACCGACCTTCATGGAGCTGATCTTTTGGAAACCGACCTTGATAGCGCCCACCTTGAGGGAGCCGACCTAGAAGGAGCCCACCTTTTGGGAGCCGATCTTCGGGGAGTTCACCTTGATAGCGCCGACCTTCGTGGAGCCGACCTCGGGGAATCTGATCTTGAGGGAGCCCACCTTTTGGGCGCCGACCTTCAGGGTGCCCGCCTTTTGGAAGCTGACCTTCGTGGGGCCAACCTTGCGGGAGCCAACCTTGCGGGAGACACCCTTGAGGGAGCCAACCTTGGGGGAGCCGACCTGCATGGAGCCAACTTACATGGAGCCGACCTTTTGGAAGTCGACCTTCGTGGAGCCGACCTTGCGGGAACCGACCTCGGGGGAGCCGATATCGACAAAGTCAAATCATTTTACAAGGCAAAACTTGACCCGAAAATTCTTATCCAGATAAAGGGCGAATGGCCTGAAAAACTCGTCACCATCTGGGATGATACAAAAAAAGATTGGGTTGTCAACGATACCCTTCTTGAGCAGGTCAAGAAACCCGACTGGCATGGGTGGCCGGCGGGAAAATGATCATGATACATGACTTTTATGGCCAGAAACACTCACAAAAGCACAAAGAGGTCATTATGATTGGCTTGAAAATGATTGGCTTCAAAAGCGTCATTGCCGTTCTGTTGTTGCTTGCGATGGATATGGGTTACTCTCAAACAATTGGTAATTTTCCGCAAATTGATGTACTTAAGTCCGGAGTAGAAAACTGGAATAGATGGCGAGGAGCAAACACAAGCGTTAAACCCCGCCTTGATAGCGCTAACCTTCGAAGGGCCAACCTTCGAAGGGTTAACCTTCGGGGAGCTGACCTTCGAGGAGCCCGCCTTGAGAAAGCCCGTCTTGATTGCGCCGATCTTCGGGGAGCCAATCTGGAGGGAGCCTATCTGGATAGCGCCAACCTGCGGGAAGCCAACCTTGCGGGAGCCGACCTTGCGGGAGCCCGCCTTAAGGGCGCCAACCTTTGGAACGCCAACCTTGAGAACGCCAACTTTGAAGGCGCTTACCTTAAGGGGGCCGACCTTCAGGAAGCCAACATCGATGGAGCTAATTTTAAGGGAACCCACCTGGATTGAGGGTGCCCGCAAAGTTACATCATTTTACAAGTAATGAGAATGCTATAAAAGAACCGCCCCGGGCTCAGCGCTAAATCAGATCAGCGCCGCTGCCATTGCATCGGCTACAAGAAGCCCTCGCGCGGTCGGTCGAAGGAAGGGCGGTTCGAAGGTGAGCAATTCCTCTTCGATGAATTCAGCCATTTTCTTGGTATTTACGAATTCTTCGAATGATAGACCGCATTTTTCAAGAAATGTCGTTGTGTCGATTCCTTTTACTCTGCGCAAGCCTAAGAGCACCATTTCAGTCACCCGCTTCGGTACGTCGATCTCTTCGATAAAATCGCGCGGCAGCCGGCCGTCTGCTACCATGGCGAGGTAGCTGTCCAAATCGGCAATGTTTGCGAATCGCTGCTCGCCAAGGTAGGAGTGCGCGGCACAGCCCAGGCCAAGCCAGGGCCGATGATCCCAGTACGCCTCGTTATGACGGCAACGATGCCCCTCTTTCGCGAAGTTCGATACTTCGTACTGTTCAAAGCCGTTAGTTTTGAGAAGGCGCCATAATCCCTCGGTCATACGCGACATCTCCTTCTCCACCGGAAGCGGCAAAAACCGATGGTGCCGTCCAAACGGCGTTTCTTCGGCAATGGTCAGTTCATAGGCCGAGAGATGCATGACGCGAGATGATGTGAAAATGACATCGAGCGTTTCTGCGAGCGCTTCGAACGATTGTCCGGGCAGGCCGTACATGAGGTCCACGCCAATCGAAGTGAACGGTGTAAGCGACTCCTCGACGAGAAGAATGCGACATCGGTCGGCGGAATGGATGCGGCCCAGTATTCGGAGTTCCTGGTCGTTAAGCGACTGAAAGCCGAAGGTGAGGCGGGTCACGCCTCCCTCCCGCAGCACCGCCGCTTTATCAGGAGTAAATGATTCGGGATTACACTCCACGGTCCATTCATAACCCGGCGCAAGGGTGAACGAGTCCCGAATGATCCGACAGAGCGCGGTCAATTCGGCGGCCGAAAACGTGGATGGCGTACCGCCCCCGAAAAATACGGTTTCAAGTTCAACACGATCATCGATTGAGCCGTTTTCCCTGCAGAGATCTATCTCCTTTTCTATTGCGCCGAGGTACGAAACCGCGGCTTCGGCATCATACCGAACCGAATAAAAGTCGCAGTAGCGACACTTCGCCGCGCAGAAGGGAATGTGAAGATAGAGGGTAGAAAAACTTGTGGGCTGCCCGCCGCCATGGGCTCTAAACTCAATGCTTTTCACGACAATGCACTCGATTGTTTTGAGTGAACCTCACGGGCAAAGGCCATGGGTATGCGACGGTCATCCTATGGGTTTTTAACGCCTGATGCGGGTGGTTCGACCGGTTCGCAGCTTTTGATAAGAGTAAGGCCTATCACATACGGTTTTCCCTCTGCGGTAAGGATCGTTATCGATGCATCATCTCGTGACAGCACCTTGCCTTCGAGGTTGTTACCTGTTGTAAGTGAAAGCCGATAGCTTCTGCCTGGCACGAACTGTACGGGGGAGTCGACCGGCTCGCAGCTCTTGATAAGGGTGAATGCTACCACATACTCTTTCCCCTCTGCGGCAAGAAGCGTCACCGATGCATCATCGCCCGAAAGCACCTTCCCATCAAAGGTATTGCCATTTGTAAGCGAAATCCGATAGCTTTTACCCGGCACGAACTGTTGAGAAGCGCCCGGGGAAACCGGTACGGTTTGCGTGGACGGAGCGACAGCCGGGGGAGCGGCGGACGCTGCCGGTATGGCATAGGGTGCAGCGGGACGGGTTGCCGATGGAACAAAACCCGTCGTCCACTGTCGCCAGACGTTTGGATCGTGCCCAAGCATCTGTCCGGTCAAGCGGGAGAGAGCGCCCTCTCCGATATATACGTAGAGAAATATTGTCAGATTAAAGGTCGCTTGGATAATCTCTCCGGATGCACTTGACTGTTTTGAAATGAATTCGATTTCATGCGACTCATCGATGAAATTTTCATATTGCGACAAGAAATTATAATCGAGAATCGGCGGAGAGACTATAAACTGGTTCTTTGCATTTGTCACATAAGTACCGACGCAATCGTCAAAATTACCTTCGTTTCCGGCGAAGACCGCTCCGTGGACCTGTACCACATGCACCAACCGGGGGAACAGCATGGCAATGATCGGAATCGCGCTGGTGACATCGGCGGCGGGCAGGCGTGAAACTTTGTTGATAGCGGAAAAACATCGAGCCGCGGCATCCCGGTCCGTTGAAGCGCTGTTGAGAGAAATACTGCTTCTCGAGACAAAATAAGCGTACGCCTCTGGCGTGTAAAAAGTTGAAGGACCTGCCTGGATGTCCCGGAGGTACTGCGCAATCTGCATCGAGTCGGCAGCAGGAGTTTCAACAGCGGAGAAAATAGCTCCAATCCCGGCGATGATCATTGCCTTCCATAGGTCTGTCAATCGAAGCAACATTGTAGCTCTCCCTGATGATACTTCATGTTGTGCATACTGACCTGCCAGTAGAAAAAATAAATAAGCGGCGAATGCTTGCACCCGAATCTGAGGGTGTCGAACATCTCGGGCCAGTACGGTACTACCGGCATCCATCCTGGCGGGTTGCCGGTCAGCGCATTTTTAAAATAATGCCCAGGAGAAAAACCCCATAGAGCGCACCTCCTGCAAGCAGCGCACCGGGATGCAGACTTTTCCGTATTTTTATCCAGAACAGAACGAAAAGCGTCATTAACAAAGCGCATAACGCAGAAACCAAAGTAAGTCCCCGTAGATTCCATTCGGTGAAAACCATGCCAAATGCTACCGGGAAACAACTCTGGAAGACCATGCCGCCGGTGATATTGCCGAGCGCAAGCGTATCTTTTTTTTTCCCGATCCAGATTACCGAATTCATTTTTTCCGGCAATTCCGTAGCAATCGGGGTAATGATGAGAGAGAGCAGAAGCGGTGAGGCGCCAAGGGTACGGGCAAGAAGGTCCAAATAATTTATAAAGACATGCGCACCGGCAACGATGAGCACGAGGCTTCCCGCAAGTTGAAGGGTGATGGAAAAAAACGAGGTCGACAGTTTAAAGAAACGGGTTAGATAGAGCGGTTCGACTGCTTCCATATCCTCGCCGGAGCCATGTATGGTTATTTTAAGATAGATGGCATACGAGAAGACCAGGGCAATTGCAACGAGCAATTTTAACGGGTGAATATCACGATACAGGGTGGCGCTGATCGCAATACCATAGTAAATAAAGAAAAAAGTCAGGTCCCGGGAAATAATCGTCCGATCGATGTACATGGCGAACGATCGTTTTTTGAGTGACGTATTGATGAGTACGGCAGCGCCGGTTACAAAAAAACCGAGTGTCGCAAGCATGAAAGGGGCTCCGGCAATGGCCCCGATTCCTATGGCATGAGCGCGGCTGCCTTTGGCAAAAAGAATTGCAAGAATTGGAATGATGGTTTCGGGCAGGGCCGTACCGATTGCGGCCAGAATGCTCCCGATAATACCCTGATGCAGATCGAATGTCTTCCCGAACAGCTCGATGGCATTGACAAAAATAAAGCAACTTATCAGAATAATTCCCAGGCTCAGAAGAAGCAGGATGATATCGGTAATCATGGCGAATCGACCAATTCCCCTTTTGCACAGTTTTTTCAGGCTTACGGCAGAGTGCTTGTGCGCACCGGTCGAACAGCAGGCGGGTTGAAAAAATATACTTGATAAGCAGGCAGGATTTTTTTTGAGATGACGGAATCGCTTTTTAATAATGAAAATAGCGCGGCAGAAGGTTGAGATTCCCCCTGGTTTCAGCATTTTTCTGTCAATTCACGCGACTTTTTCCCAGACCATTGCGAGTACCTCATCGATGAATTCATGGTATCAGGTCGGCGGATTCGCGCTTACTGGGGTTCAGCATAGTGATGGTAATCACTCCCTTACTGATTCCATGCGAAAGCTCAACCAATAACTCAGCAAAATTTCGTGATAGTCCCATTGTCATTAGGCTATCAATCACTTAGCG
The DNA here is from genome assembly GCA_049521335.1 of Chitinispirillaceae bacterium. Lineage (GTDB taxonomy): Bacteria > Fibrobacterota > Chitinivibrionia > Chitinivibrionales > Chitinispirillaceae > BOG-1184. The sequence goes on along the minus strand of JBEKOX010000007.1, from coordinate 17,616 downwards.
ATCCGGCGCCCGTACATAGGTTATATGTGGAGTATCGAGCTTGTTACTCATAAGACGGCTTACCTCGCGAAGCAGCCGCCCTATTGGCATGTATTTTGCGGGGTTTGTGGAAATATTTCACCTATCACCCTTAAGGAGGCAGTATGGCCGCAATAAAAACCGAATTGATTTCAATGCTGAACAAGGCGTTGGAATTGGAGCATGCCGCACGAATCCAGTACCTTTCCCATGCCGAGCTTATTTCCGGGCCGAATGCGGAACCGATAATCGCTCGACTAAAGGAAATTGCTGCCGATGAGGAGAAGCATGAGCAGAAATTCCGTACCATAATCGCCGATTATCTGGGCGGTGAACCGGTCATGAGTCTGGGCCCTACCGTTGGTGCGAAGGGGATACCACAGATTCTTAAAGTCAACCTTAAAAACGAACGGGATGCGCAGGATTTCTACAAACAGATTTACAAAAAGGTTGTCGACAATAAAACGGAGTTGCAGTATGAGTTCGAGACCATCGAGCATGAGCTTCGCCACGTGATCGTCGACGAGCAGGAGCACATTGTGGAATTAACCCGACTCGTGGAGTAGGATTCTCGGTTAGATATAGAGCACGAGGAAAAAATCTGCCTCGTGCTCTGGGTTTATGAAGATAATTACCGATTGTAGTGATTATAGTCTGCGGCTTTTGGGCCTGAAATTGGATCTATATTAGAGGATCTTCCCCGCATCCGCGCGTTTTTTTTCCCTGCCGGTGCTGTCGACTAGGCCGCTCCCAGGTTAGAAATGGTAATGGTGTTACCGCTGACACTTGCGGTAAACCTATAGAGATCCTTTATTGACGGACCGTGCGTGACTTTGCCCGATTCGTCAAAGGTGGAGCCATGGCAGGGACACGTGATGACCCCTTCGTCAGGCAGGGGAAGTTCACAGCCCAAGTGCGGACATTTTGAGGAGAAAGCCGCGACTTCCGTATCAGAAATCCTGATTACGATGATTGGCTTTCTCTTATCAACCGGATTTGGCACCTTCAGCGAGCCGCCCGCGACGGTCAGAGCTTTGTACTCGGGTTTCTGCACATCAAGAGTGATAGGCTTCATGGCCATCGCCATTTTATTTCCGCCTCGATCGCCGCACCCGATTGCAGGAAGAAAAAAGACGGATGCAACGGCGCCTGTTCCCATCCGGGAAAGGAAGGTTCGTCGTGAACACTGTTTGTCAGTCATAAACACCCTTCATTGAAAGATCAAGAATTGAGAACCGCTTTCGCTGCCGCAATTCAGAATAACGAAACGGCGGGGTATTTTCCCCCTTCCCCTGACGATCAGGTGACTCTAAAAAAAGCAAACAATGTGCCATAAAAAAAGCTGTAACCAGAGGAATTCACCTATCTTTTGAAAATTTTTAAAGAAGGGGATAACGGCATTGAACTACTTTCATGCAAAGACTTACTATTCCCCTGACTCTTTTATATTCGGAAAAGAGTTGTCAGTTTTTTTCGACAGGTTTTTTCAAAGCGGCTTGGCGGGTCTCGATTATCGCAATGCTGAATTGTTTTTTTCAACTTTGTATGAGTTCAACGTGAGATTAATCACATAAATCGATATAAAAAAGCCCTCGTCGCATTAGAACGACAAGAGCCTCAATTAAAGTAAAAGCCTAACAATTAAGCTGTTATAGGTACCTGAGATAAATGCGGATGACTGGACTTGAACCAGCACAGGCTGACGCCCACTACCCCCTCAAAGTAGCGTGTCTACCAATTCCACCACATCCGCAACATTTTGATTACTTCCTTGGCCCTTGATCGGAGTTACCAATTGGCAGCGATCTCGTTGGAAGCGGCTGACCGTTCGGGACAGCACTCTGCTGTGCCGGGGCGACGCCGTGCCCCGCTTCCGGCTGTCCCGTTGGCAATGCACCTTGCTCCGTTGCCGAACGTATCGGCAGAGAGCCACGGTCGAGAACCGATGAAGGTGAAAAACTCTGCTGTTTCTCCGCGCGCTTCTGCAGCATCGATTTTTCGGCCGTATAGGTCTGCTTTGTCATGAGAAAAGACATGATTATGCAGAGTGCAAAGAAACCGACGCCGAATATAACGGTGCCGCGAGTGAGGATGTTCGCCGTATCCTGCGTACCAAGGAGACTGTTGGCTCCACCCAGTCCGCCGCCGATCGCGCCGGATATGCCGCCTCCCTTGTCCGATTGAATGAGGACCAGAAAGCAGATGCAGATGCTTACTATCACGAATAAAAAGAGAAAAATCCAGAACGCAATCATCATAATCAGACCACCTTTAAAAAAAGCTTATGCCGGCTTAATGATGCCCAGAAAATCCTGTGCCTTGAGTGCCGCACCGCCGATGAGCCCGCCGTCGACATCGCTGAGAGCCAGAAGGTCTTTCGCGTTGTCCGGCTTCATGCTGCCGCCGTATTGAATGCGGACGGACTCGGCAATCGACTTGCTATAGATACCTGCAATGACGCTGCGAATAAAAATGTGCGCTTCATTAGCCTGCGCCGGACTCGCCACTTCTCCCGTGCCGATTGCCCACACCGGCTCGTAGGCGATGGTGGTTTTCACGGCATCGGTTTCGCCGATACCGCTATAAGCACCCTTGACCTGACGCTCGATAACGATCTTCAACAAACCTTTTTTTCGTTCATCGAGGGTTTCGCCGACACAGATGATCGGCAGAAGCCCGGCCGCGAGGGTCGCCTTGACTTTCTTATTGACTGTTTCATCGGTCTCGTTGAAAAAACTGCGTTGCTCGGAGTGACCGATAATCACATATTTGACGCCGACGCTCTTGAGCATGGCGGTTGAAACCTTGCCCGTATAAGCGCCTTTGGCTTCCCAGTGAACGTCCTGGGCTCCGAGATGAACGTTTGATCCTTTGATAATCTCGCCGACCGCAAACAGGTTGGTATAAGGCGGGCACACGGCGATATCAACATCGGTGATCTTTCCTGCCATGTCAACGAGACTCCTGGCAAGAACGCGGGCCTCATCAAGCGTTGTATTCATCTTCCAGTTGCCGGCAATAAATTTCCTGCGAGCCATTTGTTTTCCTTACCGTTTCCGCGCAAGAAAGCGCAATAAAAATAGTCTGCGGACTCTCGTTAATTCAACTGTTTCCCACGAATCCGCTGTCATATCTGGCTATTCGTCCATTGCCCGGTCCACGGGGTCACCTCGATTAAACAGTCCCGTGCCCTAAGCCGATTCTATTTGTCGTTCAACGCCTTGATCCCGGGCAACTCCTTGCCTTCGATGAGTTCGAGCGACGCGCCGCCGCCGGTTGAAATATGCGACATCTTCGCCGATACCCCGGCCTTTTTAACCGCCGATACCGAGTCGCCGCCGCCGATGACCGTCACGGCGCCGGGCAGATCGGCAAGCGTCGAGGCGATGGCGGTCGTCCCCTTCGCGAATTTAGGGAACTCGAACACCCCCATGGGGCCGTTCCAGAAGACCGTCTTTGCACCCGCGAGCGCCTCTTTGAATTTTTTAACCGTTTCCGAGCCGATGTCGAGACCGAGCCAGCCCTCTTCAATGGCAACGCCGATTGAATTCTTCGATTCCGCATCGGCAGAGAACTCCTTTGCAACGACATGGTCTATCGGCAAGAGCAGCGTCACCTTCCTTGCCGCCGCCGCATCCAGAACTTTCTTCGCGGTTTCGATCTGGTCGTCCTCGACAAGCGATTTGCCGACCGCGATCCCCCGCGCTTTGAAAAAAGTATATGCCATGCCGCCGCCGATGATCAGTTTGTCAACCTTGTTCAGCAGACTTTCGAGCACCGCGATTTTTGAGGACACCTTTGCGCCCCCGATGATCGCCACGAACGGCTTTGCCGGATTCTTCAGTACTTTTTCATCGAGGAACTCGATTTCCTTCTCCATGAGAAAGCCTGCGACCGCCGGGAGAAAGTGCGCAATCGTTTCGGTGGAGGCATGGGGCCGGTGCGCCGTGCCGAAGGCATCATTGACATACACGTCACCGTATCCGGCGAGCGTTTTAGCCATTGCTTCGCGTTCAGGGGCCTCCTTGGAGGTCTCTTCCTTATGAAAACGGGTGTTTTCTAAAAGCAGCACGCCACCGTCGGGAAGCCCTGCGACCATTTTTTTCGTATCGTCGCTCAGGCAGTCGGGCGCGAGCGAGACCGATCTGCCGAGGAGCTTTGCGAGGTGCGCGGCGACCGGCGCCATCCGGTGTTTACCTTCGATGTATTTCTTTTCGTCAAAAGGCTTGCCGTCCTTCTCCGCTTTTTCCTTCGCCTTTTTAGCGTCCTTTTGGGGATCGCCGAGGTGGGACATAAGCACCAAGCTCCGGGCTCCCTGCTTCAGAACGTAGTTGATGGTCGGAAGCGCGGCGGTGATGCGCGTATCGTCCTGAATAACCCCGTCCTTGAGAGGAACATTGAAATCGACCCGCATGATCACCCTTTTGCCGGCAAGCGGAATATCGCGAACGGTCTTTTTGACAATTCCCATAACTACCTCCTTGTGACACCTTTTACAAGAACAATGAGGAGGGTGACTCTTCCCTCCTCATCTGCTTCGAGAGCTATCGATCCTGCATGGACTCACGGATGAACACTTCAACCGCCCGCGCTCCGATGACCGGGGCGAGGACGATGGCCGATTCCGGCAGTACCTACTTCGATGCCATGAATCTCACGAGATCAACGACGCGGTTGGAATATCCCCACTCGTTATCGTACCAGGAGACGACCTTGAAGAAACGCTTTTCGCCCTTCAGATTGTTCTGCAGGGTTGCGAGAGAGTCGTAGATCGAAGAACGCTGATCGTTGATGAAATCCGTAGAGACGAGCTCTTCGTCCGTCACGCCGAGGATCCCCTTGAGGTAGGTCTGCGACGCCTTCTTGAGCGCTGCATCGATCTCTTCGATCGAGGAGTCGCGAGCCGTGCGGAAGGTAAGGTCAACAACCGAAACATCCACCGTCGGAACGCGGAACGACATGCCCGTGAGCTTGCCCTTGGTTGACGGAAGGACTTCACCGACCGCTTTTGCAGCGCCGGTGGTGGAAGGGATGATATTGATCGACGCCGCGCGGCCACCGCGCCAATCCTTCTTGGACGGACCGTCGACCGTTTTCTGCGTTGCGGTGGTGGCATGGATCGTGGTCATGAGACCGGTTTCGATGCCGATGCCTTCCTTGATTATCACATGCACGAGTGGTGCAAGACAATTGGTCGTGCAAGAAGCGTTGGAGACGATATTATGCTTCGCGGGATCGTACTCGTTCTCGTTCACCCCCATGAGCAGGGTTTTTACCTCGCCTTTGCCGGGAGCAGAAATGATAACCTTCTTTGCACCGGCGGCCAGGTGGCCGACGGCCTTATCGGAACTGGTGAAGAGACCGGTGGATTCAATTACATAGTCAACGCCGAGCGCCTTCCAGGGAAGTTCGGACGGATTCTTTGTGGCCATGATGCATTTCGTCTTGAAGCCATTGACGACGAGCGTATCATTATCTTCGAGTGTCGGATTGCTTTTCTCGGTGGCGACGGTATGCTTGAACCTGCCATGGACCGAATCGTATTTCAGCTGATAGGCGAAATAATCGGCATCGGTGGAGATATCGACGACCGCAACCACTTGAATCTCCTTTCCCAGAAGCCCTTGGTCGGCAATCGCCTGAAAAACGAGACGTCCGATGCGTCCAAAACCATTAATCCCTATTTTTACTCCCATGACATCCTCCTGATTTTAATGTTTATAGAAAAGGTTGTAATTTTTTACGATTGGTGGTATTTAAAAGTCGTAGAAACGGTAAAATATACCATTCTTCATTAATATTACGCAATAAAAGGGAAGATAGTTATAAGGGGATGGAGCTGTTCAATACGCGCAGCAACAGGCGCATCAAGGTGGGACGCCTCATCCGCATGCATGCCAGCTCCTTAGATTTTACACGACTATCCGCGTTACTATCGATTTCGTTTGGCAAAGACGCCGCGTCACGACTTCCCCTGGCAAAAGCCTCCTCGCCGGTAAATCGGGCAGCGGAGTTTTTGGAGACCCCTTTCAACTGAATATCAAATTTCAATAATCCAACGCTATCGAGTATCCGGAAATTTATTTTACCTTCTATCATGCCATTATCCTTCTTCAAGCAGAACCAACATATTGGAGAGTACCCGGAACGCCTGTTTTTCATCGCCGGTCCATGCGTCATCGAATCAGAGACCCTCTGTTGCGAGGTCGCGCAGCGCCTGGCCGACCTCAGGACGAAATACGATCTCGACATCGTCTTCAAAGCCTCCTACGATAAGGCTAACCGGCTCTCGGCTTCATCGTTTCGCGGACCGGGCAGGGAGAGCGGGCTGAAGATCCTCGAAAAGGTACGAAAACAATTTGGCCTCCCGGTCTTGACCGATATCCACGAGACCTCGCAGGCGGCAGAGGTCGCCGAGATCGTCGATGTCATCCAGATCCCGGCGCTCTTAAGCCGACAGACCGATCTCCTCGCTGCCGCCGGGAAAACGGGCAAATGGGTCAACATCAAAAAGGGCCAGTGCATGGCGCCCGAGGATATGGTGTTCGCCATGCAAAAAGCCGGCGAAAAAGTCTGGCTCACCGAGCGGGGAACATTCTTCGGCTATAAACGGCTCGTCGTTGATTTTGCGGGCATCCCGATCATGAAGCGCTTCGGCGCGCCCGTCATCTTCGACGCCACCCACAGTGTACAGCTTCCGGGCGGCGGCAAGGGAGTCTCCTCAGGCAACCGCGACCTCGCCCTCCCGCTCGCCCGCGCCGCCCTCGCCATGGAGGTTGATGGCCTCTTCTTCGAAGTCCATCCCGACCCCGACCGAGCCCTCTGCGACGGACCGAACAGCCTGCGATTGGACGTCTTTGAAAGAGCGGCGCCCAGACTAGCGAAGATGTTTGAGATGATAAGGAGAGCGGAAGATTAACTATCGAATGAACTGTGGAAAGAAAATGGTAAAGCGTTTAACACGCCCGCATTTTAAAATGCGAAGAATCGCATAGGGACAGTCAGCCCTGTCACGTGGCGCCCGGCGCATGCCCATATCCCCGCCCGATGATTAAAAAAGAATATTCAACCGAACGTTCCACCACCAATCGCCTTTAGCCTCAAGTACATCTTCGTAAGGCGGAATCGATGCATCTCCCTCAACCGGCCGCATGTGATCGTGTGCAGCTTGCGCAATGAGAGCGAAATTGCCAAGAAAGGTTTTCTTTACATAGACCGTCCAGTACCAGGGGGAAATTGGTTGAGTCGAACCGGCCAAAGCCAGATCCGAGATCGTCTCGGGGATGGGAAGAGGCGGGTTTTTTTGCACGTTCTCTACAGGTTCCAAACTATTGGGATATTTGTTCGACTTATGCTCCACTTCCACCGACAGCACATCCAGAATCTTGAACGTCGGTACATTGTATCCAAACATGAACAGAGTCCGGTCCCACCGGTTTGCATAAAAGTTCGTCGAACGCCCAAATGCAGAAGTATCATAATTTTCATAATTTTTCCACCCCGTAACGCATATCTCGCCATATAAACGGCTCTCGTCCCTGCCCAGCAGGCGGGACAGATCGTCGGAAAAGAGTGGCTTCGGGTCAAGGGCGAACCTCGCCATTGGCTTGGTGGCTTTAAAGGTATACGTGCCCGTATCGCCATTTTTCTCGATATAGTAATAAGTGTTTCCAGAGTTCAGTGGCGGGGTGGTTATATTACTGTCCGCCGGGAGAATGTTGGTGAAACTGACCCCCGCGCCGATCTCAAAAACTTTTTTCAGATTGAAACTCCCGAGAAAGGTAAGGGAATAATCCTCCAGCGGCATATATTGGGTTGCGCTGGTGAAGAGAACATCCCCATGCAGGCAGTCCCAGGCTGTTGCGCTGGCCCGCATGCCGAGAAGGCGAGCATAGGGGCGGTTGAAGTTGTTGATCACATAGGTCGGATAGGTGCCGGTCCGAAAGAGGTATTCACCAAGATTCTTGACATCAGGGTCGGTCCGAAATGGGAAGTAGCCGAATCCGAACTGCAATTTGAGCGGCATTGGAAGATCGTCGAGCGTGTACATGCCTTCGGCCCGATCCGGATATACCGAGATCTGGGCTGTTTGCGTATTGAGGCTGTTAAAGTCGTCATAGGGATACGAAAAGCCCAGCTGACATTCCATTCCGATGACCGCTCGGATGTGGCTGTTGACGTTATAATCAACGATATATTGAAACAGCAGACGCTCCAAAGGAGCATCGACGATATAGTCATTGGTTGTTTGTGCATCATTCTCTTTGACCCCATGCACTATTTCGCCACCCTCAAGTCCTATGAAACCGGATTGCGTTACTTTTTCCTGTTGAACCCCTGTGCTATCGGCGGCAAAGGAGAACCCGATGGAAAGCAGGAGTACCATTGCCGGACCAGCGATCCACGTCTTTTCCATATCCTTCCCTTCTTTCGTTAAGGTACTTATAACGGTTGCATTAAGATCAAACGTAAGAGGGCGACCGGACCGGTCGCCCCTGCATCAATATGGTCATAAATGGTAATGACTGTTCTACTGCAAAGTCAACGTTCCGGTAAGAGGCAGGGTCGCTGAGGACGGCCCTACCATGATGGTGTAATTGTCCGGTTGCGCCACGAATTGGCCGTAGGGGGCCCAGGTGGTAACGGCGGATGCGGTTGTGTCGAAATAGGCGAATTCTCTTTCGTGCAAGGTAAAGGAGACGGTCTTTTGCTGGCCCGGCGTCAACGTTACCCGCGCAAACCCGCGCAACTCCTTGACAGGGCGCGGAAGCTTGGGTGCGTTTTCGTGAATGTAGAGCTGCGGGACTTCGTCCCCTGCCATAGTCCCGGTATTTTGAATGGTTGCGGTAACGATTACATCCTGGCCCACAAAAGCCGGATTAGGAGTGATGGTCAGGTTACTGTATTGATAGGTTGTGTAGCTGAGGCCGTAGCCGAAAGGGTAAAGCGGCGTCAGACCGTTACGGTCATACCAACGGTATCCCATTCCGGTATCTGCGCGCTCATAGGGGATAGGGGTACCTGTCGTCGCAGGAATCGCAGGAAACGGAGCCAATTGGCCCGCAGAGGCCGGCCAGGAGGCCGACAACCTGCCGGAGGGATTCACATCGCCGAAGAGAATCTGGGCAAGCGCCGTGCCCTGTATTTCGCCGGGATACCAAGCGACCAGCACCGCCGGAACGGTACTCCAGACATCCTCCACCGCGGCACTGCCGCCGGTCAGTATAACGACGCACTTCTTGCCTGCAGCCAGGATGGAATCTACCTCCGCAAGCTGGCCCGCCGGCGGTTGGAGTGTTACCGATGTCCGATCCTGGCCCTCACCTTCTCCGGATACCCCGAGGACGGCGATCACGACGTCGGCGCTTTGCCAATTTGCTGAATTGACCACATTGGCTGCGCCTATTTCCGCGGTAATTCCCTGAAGCGGCGACAGGTTCGTTATGTATGGACAATTGGCGCCACTTTCACCGCTTGAACCGCCGTGGGTGCTCGGATCGTCACTCTCTATGTCCGCATAAGGCCCCACGACAGCGACCGTCTGGGATTTACTGAGAGGAAGGAGGGGTGTCGTTGAGGTGCCAAAAGGCGCATTTTTAACGAGAACGATCGACTTCTGTGCGACCTCCAGCGACATCGCCTGATGAGCTGCGCTATTCAGCGTAGACGCAAATTGGGTCACCTCCGATTCGCCTATTTTCCCAATGACGCCCGCCCACACCTTCGACCGCAGTACCCTGCGAGCCATATCGTTAAGCCGGTACATCGAGACCTCGTTCTCGCTTACGGCGGTGACAAGAGCGGAGTTGTAATAGTCCTCGTTGTACAATTCCATATCCTGTCCGGCATTGGCCGCCGCGACAGTCGAATGCATCGCCCCAAGGTCCGAGCAGACAAAGCCCCGGAATCCCCAGTCCGTCTTGAGGATGTCAGTTAACGTGTGCGAATTCTGGGAGCTATAGGTGTTGTTTACCTCATTATAAGAGCTCATGACCGACATTGCCTTGCCCTCTTTGACGGCGTATTCAAAGGGCATGGCATAGATCTCCCGCAGAGTTCGCTCGCTGACGTTGGAGCTGTAATATTGCCGATTTTGTTCTCTGTCATTGCAGACCCAATGCTTTGCCATGGCCAGGCATTTTACGCTCTGGACTCCTCTGATATAGGCGGCGGCTGTCTGCCCGGCCAGAAAGGGGTCTTCGCCGAAGGTCTCCCAGTCTCTTCCCCCACGGGGATCACGCACGGTATTCAGCATAGGACCTTCGAGGACATAAATACCCTTCGCATAAAATTCCTGGGCGATATCGGCAGCCATGCTGTCGATGAGCGCCGTGTCAAAGGTGCAGGTCATCGCGCATCCCGCCGGCATTGCCGTGGAAGTCCCGGAGACGCCGTCGCAGGGGCTCGACGGGCCGTTGGACATATAAGAACCAGGAATGCCGAGAGACGCAATATCGGGCGTCACCCGTGCGCTCCCGGTCCCGTGCAGTTGGTCGACCTTATTCTGGGTCGTCATCATGGCAAGCAGGCTGTCGGTAGCTTCGGTAATATGGCTGAAGGTGTCGATCATCGTGATGCGGGCTATATAGGAAGCCGCCGGCTGTCCGGTAATCGAGCATCGGAAATTAATGTAATTCTTACCGTTCATGGCATTGGCAAATCCAATGATCCCCACACTGCCGGAATCCCAGGAAGGGGTAATGGTGGTTCCGCCGCCTACCGGAACAAAGGCGAGAGCGACATTCAGAGAATCGCAGGCTCCCAGATGCACATTGTAGGTTACCTGGCCTGAGTAATTAGATACCATGCTGGCGCCGGATCCCGTAGAGCTGGTCAACTGCAGGATATTTACCGGTACCATGACCGTATCCACCACGGTCGAAGCCGTATCCAATACAGTCGTAGCCGTACTTGCCGCAATCGTTGCGCCGACCGAAAACAGTATTATCAGAAAGAATATTTTTTTAGTCATGGAGTCCCCCTATCGGCACAACATCAGTTTCAGGTTTTTTTTGATCGATCCATAGGATAGGGTCGCGAAGTAGATCCCATTTGAGACCTTTGCCGCGCCGGAAATATCCCAATTAACGTACCCCTGCGGCGAAGAGATCTGAAAAGTTCTAATTTTCGCCCCAGACAGAGCAATAATAGAGATGGATCCGCTGACTGCTTGCACGGGAAGCGACCAGGACAGCGTAATTATTTTCTTGCCGGCAAGGTTAGCGCTGCTGACAAAAATCGCATCTTTGTTTTGCAATAAATGCCCGCCCAGGATTCCCACCGTGGAGGGGAATGAAAACGGCGCGCTGTTTTTCACGACCGTCTCGGCAAAGATGCTGGCGGCAACCGCTCCAATCAGCAACAGGCATTGTACCTTCATAGAAATTCTCCTATGTAAATAGTTAAATTTATGAATTGTCCCTCGGGTCGAATACCGGAATATTTTCCCCTGAGTCGTAGATACCCACGGGCTTACGCCCGTGGCACTTTTTAAAAAAGATCCAGCTTGAGCTGGATGGTTTCCTTGTCGAGCTTTTCTTGATAGTTTATATACCGCTGGATTTCTTCTTCATTCAAACCAATGGTTGAAGAAAAAAAGCCAGGAGACCAAAAAACATTTTCTCGATACGTTTGCTTTATCCATGGAAATCTATGCCTTATTGAACAACTTGTATTCGCTTTCAATTCTCCAACAATTTTTGAAACAGCATATTTTGGCGGAATAATTATGATTAAATGTACATGATCCGGTTGTATGTTATATTGGACTATTGATATTTCCGGTCGGTATTTAGGGTAAACTTTAAAATTTCTTTCAACATATGTTTTTATACCACGAATTAAAACTGATTTACGATATTTCGGAATCCAAACAATGTGATTTTCATGTCGGTAACAACCATGGGCGCTATATCGTGTCTCCATGCATTAAAAATACGAAACGCTTTCATCCACGGGCTTACGCCCGTGGTCTTCAGCGTCGTTTTTGATAAAAGTATCGCGTCCATTCTTGCAGGGAATACGGATGGAATGATCGATGCCTGCGGCGAGATGCCGATCCGGGTCGCCATGATACTTGCAAAAAAAATGGAATTGAAACCGTTGCTTCTTGACGCAAGGACATCTTACGACACCTCGCCGGAATATGGAGCGGATCGGGTGGTCGGCTATGCATCGATTGTTTTCGTTTCTCAAGCCGCGGCAAAATCACGGGGAAATTCCGCATCGGCAGCGCCCCACAATGAAAAGTCAAACGGCGTTTCAGCCGAAACGAAAGGTTTTCTACTCACGCTTGCACGGCAAAGTCTCGAAGCCTCGGTAAAGGGGGAAAAACTTCCAGACCCGCAGAACATTCCGGAATTCGCACAAGAGAACCGAGGGTGCTTCGTCACCCTGACGATAAACGGGGCGCTGCGCGGTTGCATCGGCTACATCGAACCGATCAAGCCCCTCTATATGGCGGTCATGGAAAATTCAAGAAATGCCGCGCTCTCCGACCCCCGCTTCCCTCAGGTTTCTCCCGGGGAGCTTCCATCCATCAAGGTGGAGGTATCGGTGCTTACTCAGCCGATCCCTCTTGAGTATACGAGTCCGGAGGATCTTCTTCAAAAGCTTGTCCCCAATGTGGACGGGGTGATTCTGGAACAGGGTCCCTATCAATCGACTTTCCTGCCGCAAGTCTGGGGGCAGCTCCCCGACAAGGTGCAATTCCTCGAACAACTTTCGCTTAAGGGCGGCATGCCGCGAGACGGCTGGAAAACCGCGCAGGTCAAACGCTACCGTGCGGAACATTTCAGCGAATAGGCATCTTTGGTTCATGTTCGCGACAGGGTTTGTCGCGGCAGCCGTGCAGATCCTTTTTCTCCGCGAATTTCTTTCTATATTTTCCGGTAACGAACTCGTTATCGGCATGATTTTCGGATTTTGGCTTCTATCGACCGCTGCGGGAAGCCGGATCGGAAGTCGGGATGATTTTGCCAGCATCGAACGTTTTACTTTCCTCTATATCATCTCGATCGCCGCAGGCTTTCTCATGCTGCGCGCAGTGCGCCTGTTCTACCATCCGGGCGAAATAATTCCGCCCTTGCATATTCCACTTATCGTTCTGCTGACGCAATCGGCGGCGGCATTATCAGGAGGATTGGTTTTTGGAAAATTATCCCGGATCATTGACGGTGTCAAACTCTATTTCGTCGAGAGCGCTGGAACGGCGGCCGGATTTATCGGCGTGTCCCTTTGCAGTATCCGCCAGCTACCAAACGGGGATATTCTGGCGGGAATGCTGGCTCTTTTTGCGATGGCGGCTTATAGCTTGAAAATCGCGTTTCCTTCACGAAATTGTCGCGGGTCAATGTGGTATTTTATTGCATCACTGGTTGTCATTGCCGGACTCGCGGCAATGGATCAACTGTCCGTCCGCTGGAAATATGCCCTCACCATCGAAAGCATTATCGATGGGTATGAAGGTGAAATGGCCCTGAGCAGGGAAGCGGGCGGACCAATAACCTTCCTCAACAATACTGTCTATCGCGCCGATATGCCGCTCCCGTCCATTGAACAGGCGGTCCATGTACCCGCCTCCATGCACATGGGATTGCCGCATCGTGCGCTGGTGATTGGCAACCCCGGATTTGTGCGAGAGCTTCGGAAATACGGAAACATGCGGGTAACCTGTCTTGAAACCGAACCTTCTCTGGCGAATAACGGTTGCGCCTGTGGCGCCATCGAGACTCTTAAGCCGCAAAGAACATTTGACCTGATCCTTTTGGGCGCCGGTATGCCGATGACAGCAGGAACAAGCCGATTTTACACGACCTCTTTTTTCAGAAAAATGCGTCAATTGGCAGGTGATTCCGGCATATTTTCTTTTACGCTGCCCCTCAGCGAAAATTTCCTTTCTCCTCAGGAACAAAGCCTGAAAGATCTTCTGCAAGTCACGCTTTGCAGGGAATTCCTCCATTGCAGCATCATGCCTGGAGAGGGGTACACCTTCATAGCATCAAATCAGCTGCTCCCATGGCCCGCCGCACCCTCGGTTCCTACCGAGTATCTTGCTTCATACATACTTGCCTCGCTGACACCGGAACGAATGGAGAAGGCGCAGGAGGTCATCGATCCCGTATCGATCAATACCATTAACAAGCCGGTTATTTTGCTGAAAACGCAGCGGCAGTGGCTCCATCTTTTCGGAATACCGTTTCTATTCCCCGCCGGAGTGCTTTTTATTCTCCTGATCGGCGCGATGGTCGTTTCTCCGCGTACCAGGGCGGCATTTTCGGTCGGTACCAGCGGATTTACAGCAGGAGCCTATTCCATAGCTTTGCTTCTTGTGTATCAATGTACCTATGGAGTGCTGTATTCAAAGATCGCGATGTTCATGGTCGCTCTGGCCATTGGTTTCATGCTCGGCAGCCGCATGACCAAATTTCAGTTTTCCGACCTGGTAATCGGGTGCTATGCCGCTGTGACACTTTGCCTGCTCATCTGGATTGTCTCGCCGCCGCTGCCGTTATTTCTTATGTTCCATTCGGGCATAGGATTTCTTGCAGGCGCTCAATTTGTCACCCGTCGCACGCCGTCGTGGAGCGGCCTGTACGCGGCGGACCTTGCCGGCGGCGTATTCGGGATGACGCTCGCTTCGACCGTCTTTATTCCCCGATTCGGGATGATGGGCCTGGCCGCTTTACTCGGCTTCATTAAGCTCATTGCGGCAGCGATCCAACTTCGGTGGTAAAGAGTGAACCGCTTCCGTGACGCCTCCGCAAGGCCATTGTATTATGGTGGGCCGTATCGACAGTTGTAATGGGTGCACTAATATATTTTGGTGGATAAAGAGCTTATGAATAAAGCGATAGCTGTTTACAACGCATAGAAATATAAACAGAACGCCTATATTATCACCCTCCTTAAGGCCTTTTTTAAGATCCGACCTTTCGATTGACCCATTGAAATTCCCCATACTCTATTATATCAGGTGCTTCATAAAGGGACCTCTAAAAATTGACATAATGGTTATATTTATTCGGAATTGTACCCTTGCCAAAGCAATTACACATTTCTTCGTCTTCGTACAGTATCTATAGCTCATAAGCCGTATTTTTACAAGATCATCAAAACAAGTGGGGCCCCTTCGGTGAGAAATTCGCCGAGATCTTTAGCTTTAAATTTGGCCTGCTCTGTGAAAGGTATAATTTCGTTTTTAAAAATCCCCATGAAGTATTTTCTTGTAAAGGGAGTGCTACGTGGTTCCCGTAATCCAATACATGTTTGTCGGGGTATGGAAAATATCTCATAACGCTTGTGACACTTGAATAACGGTTTTAGCCTAATAAAGGTTAGGAGCCGCTGATACTTCGTCAGAAAGTGTGCATAGTTTTATCATAGGGTCATTACTCTCAGCCATGCAGTAAATCGCCAGTAGATATGTTGCCGCGAGTTCATAAGGCGCCGCTTATGAAATATGGGGTGAAAATCCTTGCCAAGTCAACGATGATCGGCGGAATGATGATGGCCGCAGTCGGCTCGGCGGCATTTGGCCAGCTTTATTCCGGCTGGAGCCACTACCAGGATTATATAATGAATCCTCGTGCTACGGGGATTACGACCAACCAGATAAACTTTCCGGTGCTGTTGCGATTGACAAGTGCTAATTCGGCGGTTTTCAACGGGGTCACGCCTGGTATCGGTGGAATTCCCAATGACATTCGGTTCGCCAAAGGCAATAATCTCAATATGGGTTACCGCTACCAGGTCGAGCGATGGGATACGACTGATAAACTTGCGGAAATATGGGTGCTTATAGACACCGTTTTTTCAGGATCCACGGCACAAGGTATTCGAATGTATTGGGGTAACGACACCGCCCAGTTCTTGTCGAGCGGACCCGCCGTTTTTAATGCAGGCAATGGCTTTAGAGCGGTATGGCACCTGCAGGACACCAATGATGCCTGCGGTAATCTGCCTTTGACCGGCGCATCAAAGCCGACGCCAACCGCAGCCGGGATCATCGGCGTAGCGGATTCCTTCAACGGTACGAATCAGTATCTTTTTACGGCGGATTCAACTTCCGTAAATGCCGACACGCTGAACTTTGCGAACGGAGGACCGTTTACCTTGTCTGCATGGGAGTATCTACCGCCCGGAAATACCTATGCGGAGCGCGCAATTGTTGACAAAGGTAATACCAATTGGGAGCTGAAGGAAATGAATACGTCCGGCGTAATTGGCGGGCTTCAGTTCCTGCAGGTCTCATTACCCGGCGAATTTTTATTTTGCCGGACTTCGTTGCCTCCAATACTAGGAAACTGGCATCATGTCTTCTTTGTGCGAACTCAACAAGGATCATCCCCGATTTATGCGGAGTCCCTCTACGTCGACGGCGTTTTACAGAACGATACGGTATATCAATTTGTAGATACGATTGACACTCAGACTCTTGCCACCACCCATCCGGTTGCCATCGGGAATCGTCCGGAAGGAGGATCATATTTTTGGAGCGGTAAGCTTGATGAGGTTGAAGTTGCGAATGTCGGTCGCAGCGCGGACTGGATCAGGTTATGCTTCGCAAACCAAAATGCCAACCAGACGTTTATCCTGCCGGAACCATCGGCGCCGGTGTTGTCCTCGCCGACGAACGGCGCAGTTAATCAGCCGGTAGCGCTTTCGCTTGTCTGGGGTTCGGTTTCAGGTTCGACCTCCTACGGGGTTCAAGTCTCGACTGATGTGAACTTCGGCAGCACGGTTTTACAGCAGTCGGGTTTGTCGGCCACTTTTCAGTCCATCGCAGGGCTCACCGCCGGCACTCTCTATTACTGGCGGGTAAATGCTACCGCAATTATAGCTGGCCCATGGTCGAGTGCATGGAGCTTTACCACCATCACCCCTGTTACCCTCCTCTCGCCTGCTAATGGCGCGACCGGCCAGTCGATCTCGCCGACCCTGACCTGGAACAGCCTTGCCGGTGCGATGTCATATTCCCTGCAGGTATCTACCTCAACAGCCTTCTCGACCGTGGCTTTTGCACAGTTCGGAATAACGGGGACTTCGCAAGTGGCAACGGGCCTTGCAAGTCAGGTCACCTACTATTGGCGTGTC
Source organism: Chitinispirillaceae bacterium (assembly GCA_049521335.1). Taxonomy (GTDB): domain Bacteria; phylum Fibrobacterota; class Chitinivibrionia; order Chitinivibrionales; family Chitinispirillaceae; genus BOG-1184. The sequence continues at coordinate 504 of JBEKOX010000007.1, read as the reverse complement.
ATTGCCGGCAGTATTCAGACTTCCAACTGGTCGGGCGTATGGAGCTTTACTACTTTCTCGGCTCCCGTGCTTGAATTGCCGGTCAATGGGGCGACCAATCAATCTATCGCACCGACGCTCAGCTGGGCAGGAGTTGCCGGTGCGCAATCGTACACGCTCCAGGTAGCAACCAACAACGGGTTTACAACCACGGTTTTAAGCCAGCATGGAATCGTGGCGACATCCCAGACCATGAGCGGTATTGCAAATGCGACCACTTACTACTGGAGAGTCAATGCTTACGACGGCGTCTCTCAGACTTCCAGCTGGTCGGCGGTATGGAGTTTTACCACCATCAGCCCCGTTACCCTTCTTTCGCCTGCCAATGGAGCGACCGGGCAATCGACCTCGCCGCCCCTGACCTGGAACGGCATTTCCGGCGCGACGTCGTATTCCCTGCAGGTATCCACCTCGCCGGCCTTCTCGACCATGGCATTCACACAGTCCGGAATAAGCGGGACTTCG
>JBEKOX010000006.1:0-70770 GCA_049521335.1 Chitinispirillaceae bacterium | reverse complement strand
AGGATCTCGACAAATACCGGCAGCAATAAAAGGTTTATGCCAAAGGTTATTCCATAAACGCCGTAAAACCTGAGATATTCGCGTGCATAGTTCCCGCGCGTTTTAAAAATGAATATTTTATAGCAGAAGTAAGCATTGGTAATCGTGATAATGTTGCTCAGTATCAAAACGACGATATAATGAAGTTTCCAGGGCATATAGAACAGAAGGATAAAGACTCCGTATCCAAAAGCCGTATTCCATGCACCTGCAATAAGGAACCGGATGAATTCCGTATTTCGCTGCATAAATTCGATTATACTTCTAGAAGTTGATCCGTTCTTTTTCAATTACCCGTGGCCTTTTTAAAACCTGAGTGTGTATTGACCCAACATACTCCCCGATTATCCCGATGAAAAAAAGCTGAACCGCGGAAAAGAAAAAGAGCCCTATGATCAAAGGCGCAATCCCCATATCGAATGAATTCCAAAAAACCAATTTAAGCATGAAAAATACCCCGGCGCACAGTATGCTTCCAAGGGAAACAAGGAACCCGAGCATGGTTGCAAGTCGCAATGGCACCTTTGAATGATTCGTAATGCCGAGCATGGCCATATCATAGAGCGTATATAAATTATTTTTAGTAAACCCTTTTTTCCTTGCAGGCTGGGTGTATTCGATCCTCCCTATATCATAGCCGATATCGGCGATCAGCCCTCTGAAATAGGGATAGGGGTCGTCTATTGTCCGCAGGATTTCAATTATTTTTTTATCATAGAGACCGAATCCGGTAAAACTTTTTATCTGGTCAATTTCCGAAAGCCTCGATATCAGGCTGTAAAAACGGTTCCGGATAAAAAACATGGCCTTCGATTCTTTGCTCTCCGTTTTGACCCCGACAACGATTTTATACCCCTCTTCCCATTTCCTGATAAAATCTTTAATCATGGCCGGCGGGTCCTGAAAATCGGCGACCAGCGAAATAACCGCGTCCCCGCTTGCCTGGATTATGCCGTGAAATGGAGAACGTATATGGCCGAAATTTCTCGAATTGACAATTATTTTAACGTTTTTGTCATTTCCCGCGATTTTTTTTAAAATGCCGACAGTATTGTCTTTTGAGGCGTTATCGATGAAAATATGCTCATACGTGTATTGTTCAAGCTGCGAAAAAACTTCCTTTACGGCATAATACAGATCCTGAACATTTTCCTCTTCATTGTAACACGCCGTAACAATGCTGATTTTTTTCATATATCGCCTTTGATTAACACTGATAATACTCATTATACCATGAGTGTGTTTTCACCAATCCATCGTGTAACGAACAACGGGGCTTCCAACCCAGTAGGTCGCGCGCCTTGCTTGAAGATAAATATTGATCGGGAATTTCCTTCTGTGCCTGATTCAGAATTTTGAAGGATGGCTTTTTACCGGTTATGCTGTAAATCATTGTTACCAGTTTCAGGACGGAGATCGGATTCTCATCACTGAAGTTGAATGCCTGGCCTGCCAATTTATTTTTTTCCAGCTTTTCCGCCAGGGTAACGTACCCGTTGACGATGTCATCGACATACACATAATCACGGGTAAATTTTCCGTTGCTGCGTATCGACAATGTCTTATTCTCCAGAGCGCACCGGAAGGTATCCGGAACGATGCGTGAAAAATTAAAATCTCCGGGACCGAAGATATTACCGCATCGTGTTACGACTACCGGCAATCCATACGTGTGGTAATAGGCCATGGCCAGAAGATCAGCGCAGCTTTTTGAAACATCGTAAGGGTGGATACCGATAAGCGGCGTCTCTTCGGTATAAGGAAGTTTTTCATGGTTCCCGTAAGCTTTATCGCTGGAAGCTATGATGATTGCCTGTATGGTCCTGGAATGACGTCCCGCTTCAAGAATAGTCCATGTGCCTTTAATATTCGATGTAAAGCCGCGCACCGGGTTTTCCATGCAGGAAGCGACTATCGCTTCAGCGGCAAGATGAAAAATAACCTCAATATTGTTCCGTTCGATGATTTCTTTCACCAATGCCTGGTTGGAAACGTTTCCCTTAAAGACGGCTATTTTTGCATAATCATCATTGGTAAAGATCGTCTCGTTCCTTTTTACTTTTATATCAAGACCGACGATATGCGCCGTGGTATTGTGCAACAAGTATCGAGTGAGGTTAGAGCCTAAAAATCCCTCATTGCCGGTGATCAATACTTTCTTATTTTTCCAAAAATATTTATCCATGCCTACCAAACCTTCCAGGGAGCCCCCCGGTTGCTGTTCCATAATCTCTCGAGTTCATTTTTGTCCCGTAAGGTATCCATGCCTTCCCAAAACCCCTCATGTTTATAGGCATGCAATTGTTTTTCTGCTGCAATGCGTTCCAACGGTTCTTTCTCGAAAGCGATCGAGTCGCCGCTGCCGATCACATTGAACACCTGCGGTTCCAGCACGAAAAAACCCGCATTAATCCAACTGCCCTCGCCCTTGGGTTTTTCCAGAAATGACTTAACCAGATTGCGGTCCCCGATATCCAATACTCCGAACCTGCCCGCCGTTTGAATGGCGGTCAAGGTAGCATATTTTTTGTTCTTTTTATGCGATTTAATAAGGTCATTAATATTAATATCCGCTAATCCGTCGCCATAAGTCATCATGAAGGTCTCGTTACCTATATACTCTTCAACTCTTTTCAGGCGGGAACCCGTGAGGGTTTCAAAACCGGTATCGACCAGCGTTACTTTCCAGGGTTCAGAAAAGGTAGAATGTATCTTCGTCTGATTGTTGGTCATGTCAATAGTCACATTGCTCGAATGCAGGAAATAGTGCGAAAAATATTCTTTGATGACATATCCTCGATAACCCAGGCATAGTATAAACTCATTGAAACCGAAATGAGAATAGATTTTCATAATATGCCACAACATGGGGTGTCCGCCTATTTCCACCATCGGTTTGGGAATAACCTGGGTCTCTTCGGCAAGCCGCGTTCCTTTGCCGCCGCATAAAATGACTACTTTCATGACATCTCCCCTCGTACACTCATAGATTTTCAAGCCTCGAACGACCGAATCTATCCCTACGATAAATTCTCATATATTTCCGAGCAAAATGGACTCATTTGAGGTGGTCTCTCTTCGCCATGATTTATAAAGATATCTTTCAAAAATAATCAAGTTTTGGTCTGTTTCGCTATTCCCAATGGTGGTAATATCCTGGAGTTAGTGGAAATTTTTTGAAAAAGAGAATGCTCCAGAAGTAGATTATTGATTTTAAACCAGATAATCGCCATAAAAATGTCAGTTCACCTATGGATGAATTCACAATTTCATACAAGCGGGCATGATGGGCAATTACAGGGGATCTTTGAATATGGGGGAAGGGTACCAGTATTAGTTGAGACCGAAATACTATAGGACACAACCGGCCGTGGAAATGGTTGGGATAGTGGTGGAATCGTCTTGTCGGCTTCAGTGTGAGGAAATAGCCGGTCAGGATTATCATCCGAACGTTCGAGATGCCAGTAAATAGTCGAGTCTGAATGGATCGGTATGTACGGGGAAACACTGGGAGCCATTGATGAAAGGAAGGAATACTATGTTCGGATCGCAAAATTTAATGGATAGTAAGGTGAAATCAGGAGAATGAAATGAAAAAACTAAGCATCTGGTCGCTGCTGTTTGCGTTATTCGTTAATGCAGTTTTGCTGATTCTCGCCTATAACTTCACTTTAGGCTATCATCTGGAAGAGGCAAAGAAAAACACCCTGAAAGATATCACCTATGACAGTCGATCAAACGATCCTCAAATTAAATCCATCAAAACCTATTCGGAACCATTAAAAGCCGTCGTTAACGATATTACTATCCATTTCACGATGAAGACACGAAGTACCTCTTCGGTCGGAGACGTTTTTCAAACCGCTCCGCAGGACAGGGGCATACGCTTTGAATTGAACAATGGAGTAATGAATCTGATTATTGATACCAAATCCGGCATTCCGAGAATTATCCCTTTAATACAGAACGTTCAACCTAATGCAGAGTATCCCATTACCGTTTCCATCGATAGAAGCAACAAACTCAAAGTGATGATCGGTTCGGGAAGCGCCGAGGGAACCGATAATAATTTGCGTTTTGAAATATCCGATATAGCTATCGGAACGGGATTCAGCAAATCGAGACCGTTCGACGGCGTTATTTCGGATTTTTCCCTTGAATACTCACTCTATAATCCGGTGGAGCCGGGATATTATTCCGCTCTCCGATTCTCATTGTTAGTATCAATGCTTACTCTTTTCTGCCTGCTGTTTTATACTTTCAGCCGAACTCCGGAGGTTCTTAATAGAGAAACAAAAATTACCCTTGCGAGCGCCATTATTCTCATAGGATTCATCACTGCGGTATTCTTCAGGTATATCATGGGCGCCTATTTAAATAAGGCATATCCCTATAATACTTTCCTTTTCATTCCCACGGGAGTTCATTCAGCGTCGTTTGATGATTTTTTTACCATGTTGACATGTATCAATGATTTAAACCCCTATCACTCCGGCAGTAATTATTATCCTTTCGCCAATATTATTTTCTTTCTTTTTTCCCTTATTGATAAAGAGACTTCATTGGTGCTCTTTTCCCTTGTACTGGTGATTCCCTTATTCCTGCTGAATAAGCATTATCTTAGTATCGATACAAGGCAGAATATGGTAAATCTGCCCATTTTTACTTTATTAACGATGCCGCTTTTGTTCACCATTGATAGAGGTAACATAGAGGGCATGGTCTTTATTTTTACAGCTCTTTTTATCTATTACTCACAGAAAAACAAAAGCGTTCCAGCCTGCATTTTCTTTTCCATGGCGATTGCGATGAAATTGTTTCCGGCCGCTTTTCTTATTCTGTTGTTTGCAGAAAAAAAATCCAAAGATATGGCGATTACACTGGCGCTGACCGCACTTATTTCCGTAATATCCCTGTCATTTTTCAAGAATGGTTTTTTCCATAACCTGCAATTTATTCTTTCGGGCTTCGGCGTGGCTGATAATAACTTTTTTAAAGATACTCCTTATCTGCAAAGAGGCGTCAGCTTGTTTACGCTGGTAAAATTAATATTGATAAAATCTAATTTGATTCATGCGGTCGAAATGTCGTCTTTTTTATCCATGTATGTTAAAGCATCATTCGTTGTTTTTGGCTTGGTCGCCGCTTACATTTATTTTATAGAAAAGGATTTCTGGAAGAAAGTCTCCCTTATAACGTTCGCGATATTATTGCTGCCGCATATGTCGAGTGATTACAAGCTTCTTTACATATTTATTCCTATGTACTTATTCGTAAATACCAAGAACGTGTCGAAATTGAATTTATTTTATCTTCTTTCGTTCGCCCTTCTATTGGTTCCCAAGGATTATTTTTACTTTAGTGAAATCAGAACCGATACCGATTCAATCGATTTCTCGATAAATAACGTTATAAATATTTTTATATTAATCATGATGACGGTCGTCATCATCGCAAGCGGCTTACTATATAAGGATAAGGGGAATAAGCCGATCCTCATGGCTGCGGTGAAATCAAAAAAAGGTAAAAATTAAAGTTGCGATGCACCATCGGATGGAGCCCCGGGGGGGGGAAAAGAACGAGGGGATACAACCTTACAGGTCCAGAATATGACAAGTAAACACGTGATATCGGGAAAATGAAATGAAAAAAATAAATATCTGGTCGCTGCTTTTTGCGTTGTTCATCAATGCGGTTTTACTTATTCTTTTCTTTAATTTTTCATTAGGTTATCATCTGGAAGAAACGAAGAAAAACAGCCTAAAAGATATCACCTATGACAATCGATCAAACGACCCTCAAATTAAATCCATCAGAAGCTATTCGGAACAGGTAAAAGCCGCGGTAAACGATATTTCAATCCATTTCACGTTAAAGGCAAGAAGCACCTCCTCGGTCGGCGATGTTTTTCAAACCGCTCCATTGGATAGCGGCATCCGCATGGAATTGAATAACGGGGTGTTGAATCTGATTATTAATACCAAATCCGGTATTCCGAGATATATTCCTTTTATCAACAACGTTCAACCCAATACAAAGTATCTAATTGCCCTATCCGTCGATAGAAACAACAAGATCAAGGTTATGATCGGTTCGGGGAGCGCCGAGGGAACCGATAACAATTTACAGTTTGAAATATCCGATATAGCCATCGGAACCGGATTAAGCAAATCGAGACCGTTCGACGGCGTTATTTCGGATTTTTCCCTTGAATATTCACTCTATAATTTGGTGGAGCCGGGATATTATCCCGCTCTCCGATTCTTATTGTTAGTATCAATGCTTTTCTTTTTCTGCCTGCTTTTTTATACTTTTAATCAAACCCCGGAAATTCTTACCCGAGAAGCAAAGATTACCCTTGTGAGCGCCATTATCCTCATCGGATTTATCACGGCCGTATTCTTCCGGTACATTATGGGCGCTTATTTAAATAAGGCATATCCCTACAACACGTTTCTTTTCATTCAAACCGGGGCATTTGATGATTTGTTCAATTTGCTTAATATTAATAAGGATTTAAATCCCTATTTTTGTAAATATTTTATTAACAGCAATTATTATCCTTTCGCCAATTTCATATTTTTCCTTTTATCCCTTGCCAATAAACAGGTTTCGCTGTTGCTTTTTTTCCTGATATTTGTGATTCCCTTTTTCCTGCTGAATAAGCATTATCTGAGTACCGATTTAAAGCATGATATGGTAACTATTCCAATTTTCACCCTATTAACCCTGCCGTTTCTGTTCTCTATTGACAGGGGAAATATCGAGAGCTTGGTCTTTTTAAGCACGGCCTTTTTTGTTTATTTTTTTCAGAAGAACGGAAGCCTTCCATCCTGTATTTTCCTTTCCATAGCGATTGCAATGAAGCTGTTTCCAGCGGTATTTCTTATTCTGTTGGTAGTTGATAAAAAGTATAAGAATCTGGCTGTTACCATCCTGTTTACGACGATTATTTCCATCATACCCTTGCTGTTTTTTGAAGGCGGCTTTTTCAACAACCTGAAATATATTCTTTCGGGTTTCGGCGTGGCGAATTACAACTTTTTTGACGATACTGTTTGTTTGCAAAGAGGCGTAAGTCTGTTTATGCTGGTAAAAATATGGTTGATGAAGGATAATTTAATTCATTCGGTTTCGATGCCGGCGGTTTTATCCGTCTATATGAAAGGTTCGATAATCGCTTTCGGATTGATCGCCGCCTATATTTATTTCATAGAAAAAGAATTCTGGAAGAAAGTCGCTCTGATAACTTTCGCAATGTTGCTTCTGCCCCATATGTCGGCGGAATATAAACTTCTTTATATATTTATTCCCATATATCTCTTTATAAATAACGAGAATAAATCGAAACTGAATTTGTTTTATCTCCTGGGACTCTCCCTTTTGTTGATTCCAAAGGATTATTTTTACTTTCGTGAATTTCGAACTGATACCACTGCAATCGATTTCTCGATAAATAACGTAATAAATATTTTCATATTAATCATGATGACGGTCGTAATCATGGCAAACGGGTTACTATATAAGGATAAGATGAATAACCCGGCTTTTCTTGTTAAAGTGAAATCAAAAAAGGCTAAAAAAAGCTGAAAGCGGACTTTAATGCAAAACCGCGCCGTCTTAAAGAAGGATCTAAATAAAGGATTTTTTCAGAATGATCAACCGTAACGATCCCTGCTGGTGCGGAAGCGGAAAAAAGTATAAGCGGTGCCACTTCTTTGATGACGCGGCATCCGGTGACAGGCTGGGCGAGCCATCGCCCCGCATGAAGGAGTTCCCTCCGAAAACGATGAAAGAAATTGAGGGAATGCGGAAAGCCGGGGCCTTTAACGGCCGGCTCATCGATTATATCCGTCCCTTTGTCAAAGCCGGCATCTCCACCGAAGAAATCAATACGCTTGTCCATCGGTACACGATCGACAATGGCCACATCCCCGCCTGTCTTGGCTACCACGGCTATCCGAAGTCGGTATGCACCTCCATCAATAATGTCGTCTGCCATGGTATTCCTTCGCCGGATGCAGTGCTACGCGAGGGCGACATCGTGAATATCGATTGCACGACCATTGTGAACGGCTACTATGCCGACTCGTCCGAGACCTTCATGATCGGGCCCGTTTCCGAGAAAGCCCGCCATCTCGTCTTGGTGAGCGCCGAGGCGCTCATTCGCGGCATCGATGCCGTGAAGCCGGGACGCTCCCTGACCGCCATCGCCGAGGCGATAGAGCCGTATGTGCAATCGCAGGGCTGCTCCGTGGTGCACCAGTACACCGGACACGGCATCGGGACCAAATTCCACGAAACTTTTTTTTCGGTATATCACCATATCGACCGGGAATGCGACAACGTGGCGCTCCGACCCGGAATGACCTTTACCATCGAACCCATGATCAACCTCGGCGCCTGGCAGGTTACGCTTGACGAAAATGACGGCTGGACCGTGCGTACGAGCGACGGATCGTTGTCGTCCCAATTCGAGCATACCGTACTCGTCACGGCGGATGGCGCGGAAACGCTGACCCGCACGCCGTCGCAGATCGCCGCGGGGGCGCGACTCCAGGTCAACGGCGTCACGTTCATCTAACGGGAGCATCGGAACCATGCCGCGTGCATTGTCACATGAAAAAATCATCCTGGCGGGGGTTTTGACTTCAGATAACGAAGAGCGCCTCTTCGCCGAGGATATGCATGAAATGCGGCTTCTGGCGACCACGGCGGGCGCTTCGGTGGTCGCCGTGGTGATCCAGAAACGCGACCGACCGATTGCGTCAACCTTCATGGGACAGGGCAAACTCGAAGAGATCAAAGCGGTGATGCAGGCGAATGGGGCAACGACGCTTATCATCGATGCCTCCCTTTCGCCGGGCCAGATACGGAATATCGAGGAGATCGTGGCAGGAAAGGTCATCGACCGGGGGCAGCTCATCCTTGATATTTTCGCGAAGCACGCACGAACGAACGAGGCGCGAGTCCAGGTGGAGCTCGCGCAGATGCGCACCCTCTATCCGCGCCTGACGCATGCATGGACCCATTTCTCGCAGCAGGTCGGCGGCATCGGAACGGTCGGTCCCGGTGAAAAACAACTGGAGGTCGACCGGCGGCTTGTGCAGAAGAAAATATCCGACCTTGAAAAACGCCTGGAAAAAATCAAAACCGACCGCGAGGTGCAACGCAAAAACCGGAGAAGCATTTTCAAGGCCGCCCTCGTGGGCTATACGAACGTCGGTAAATCATCGCTTCTCAACGGCCTCTGTCGCAGCAATGCAAACGTCGAGAACAAGTTGTTTGCCACCCTCGATACCTCAACGCGGCGCTCCTTCATCCCCGGCGTCGGATCCATCGTGATCTCCGATACCGTCGGCTTTCTGCGCAAACTGCCCCATCACCTGGTCGCTTCGTTTCGCAGCACCATGTCCGTTGTGTCCGAAGCGAGCGTGCTTCTCGTGGTGATGGATGCATCGAGCCGGTGGACCGAAGAGCAATATGAAACCGTCAAGACCGTTCTGGCGACCCTCGGCGCGGATGCGATTCCCCGGATCCTCATCCTCAATAAAGCCGACCTCGTGACCGATCCTTTTATCCGCAAGAAGCTTGCCCTCGCTTATCCCGATGTCCTGCTCGTTTCCGCCTTCAGCAGGGATGATCTTCGCCTGGTAAAGGAGCGCATCGCAAGAGCGGTCCAGGGTTTCGATCGGGAGCGGCGAATGGCGGATATCATCGTCGGCGAAACGAGGAGCATCATTGCCGATGGAGAAATGCATCGGCATTCCGACTCCGACGGCGGCCGCTTCCCGCACTCCCCGCCTCCCTGATTTTCGCATGAAAACCGCCACCCTCATAAAACCCGAACATCTTGCCGGCATCCGCAACCTGTCGTTACGGGCGCGGCTCATCGTCGAAGGCTTCATGGCCGGGCTTCACAAGAGCCCGTTTCACGGATTCTCGGTGGAGTTTCTCGAATACCGGCCCTACCTGCCCGGCGAATCGACCCGCGCCATCGATTGGCGAAAATTCGCCCGTACCGATAAGGCCGTGGTAAAGCTCTTCGAGGATGAAACCAACCTGCGCGCGCAGCTGCTTATTGACAAGAGTGCTTCCATGCTTTTTTCCTCGATGAAAAACGGCATGTCGAAACTCGATTATGCAAAAACCCTCGCCGCGGCGCTCGCCTGGATTCTCATCAGGCAGAGAGACGGCGTCGGTCTCGCGGCGTTCGACGAGTCCCTTTCGACGATGTTGCCGCCGCGCTCTTCCAACGTCCAGCTCCAGGCGATCCTCGCCGCCCTCGATTCATTGAGCGGGGGCGCGCAGACACGGTGCGGCGCCGCCATCAATGCCGTTGCAGCCCATATTGCGAAACGGGGCCTTTGCGTGATCTTTTCCGATCTCTTCGACGACCCGGGGGAGATCATCTACGGGCTGCGGCATTTGCGGTTCAAACAGCAGGATGTCATGGTGCTCCAGATCCTCGATCCGCAGGAGCTTTCCTTCCGTGCTCTGGAGAGATCCCGGCTTCACGATCTCGAGACGCACGGCAGCATGGCGCTCGACGGCGAAATCGCCGCCCGTTTTTTCCGTGAAGGTATGGAGAAGCACCGCAGCATGATTGAACACGCCGGACGGGAACTCGGCATCGACTTTGAAATCATCGCGACCGATGAACCTTTTCAGAAAGCGCTCTTCCGTATTCTTGAAAAGCGGAGGCGCTTGCTTTGAGGGCGCTGGCGTTTTATCGTCCCGAATTTCTCTGGGCGTTTTTTTTTCTGGGCGCCATCCTGGCCATCCATCTCCTCCGGCGGCCGCGCATAAAGAACCTCGATTTCTCAACTCTCCGGTTCTTTCAGACGACCGTTCTCCGTGCGTCCCGCATGCGCCGCCTTCGAAAATGGCTGCACCTTCTCATGCGCCTCGCGGCGGCGGCGATCATCATCACGCTGTTTGCGGCGCCATTTAACAAGCACGACCGGTTCAGCGTGCTCCGCGATCCGCACCTGACCATTTTCAGCTGGATCGACCGGACCCCCAGCATGAGCTACACCGAACACGGCGTTTCGCTCCTGGATAAATCGGCCGCGCTCCTCGATACGCTGATAAAGGCATGCCCTGCAACTGTCAAGCGCCTCGATTATGACGAAGGACGCGATAATTTCATCCCGTACAGTCCGGCTGCGCCGCAACCACTCTCGGTTCGTCACGGGGATGCGAGCCTCGCGAGCGTGCTGCATGCATGGGATGAAAACCACGGCAACTATTCGCTGCCGCTGCTCCTGCTCTGCAGCGACTATCAGCGATCAACGACCTCGAGCCTCGATTCGCTTCTCCGGATGCGCTCCGGCAGAAATTTCCCTCGCCTTCTCTGTGCGATCCTCTCTCCCCGCTCGCCGTGGAATTATACGGTGCGCACCGCGGAGCTGCGCGACAGAGCCGGCGCGCCGACAGTCCATGCCGTTGTCGCGACCGGGGCGCGGCCGCTCGATTCTGGAGAACTGACCGTTACCATGTCTTCCATCCGCTGCGGCGCAAAAAGGATCTCCGTTGCCGCGTACGACTCCGTTCAGATCGACCTTGAGGTTCCCTCGACGATACACGAGGGGGGAAGCGTGACACTGGTTGCGCCCGACCCATTGTCATTTGATAACACCCGCTGGTTCACTTCGCAGGCGCACGCTTCCTCACGAGTCATCGTCGTCGGCGACTCGCAGAAAAACTACCCCGTTGCGGCGGCGCTTTCCGTGGCATCGCCCACCCGCTGGAACCCGGTAACGACGGCAACGGGCGAAACGATCACTTCCGACGGACTCGATTCCGCCGACGTTGTCGTCATCAACGGCCTTGACCGACCATCAAGCCCGCTCGAAGCGCTCCGGCAAGGACGCGCTTTCGCGCAGAAAATCATTCTTCTGACGCTCTCGGGCGACGAAAAGGAGTCCGCGCAATCTATTACTTTCCTTTCCAGCGTGTTCTCGCCGGCGGTCAAGCTTAAAGCAGTATCGGTTACCGAGCCCGTAACGATCGTGCTCCCCGACACTATTTCCGAAGTCTGGCGTGGATTTCCGAGATTTAAAACCGCCGAGGCATCGATCTATCGTTACGTCGAAGGGCTGCCGGGAACCGTGCTGCTGCGTCTGAGCAACGGCACGCCTCTCGTCACCTGCTCCACTGACCGCAATGGCCGAATCTGGATTCTGGCTGCCACGCCGATCGGCATTACCGATGCAAACAACCTCTGCGAAACCGGGTTTTTCGTTCCCTTCCTCGACCGCATCCTGCGTTATGCCGCAGCCGACAAGTTTCCGGCGACCGACCTCTGGATCGCCGGCGCTCCCCGCCGAAACCCCTGTTACGGCACCGGTAAAGACGCCGCCGTTATCCGGAGCGATGGAACCGTCTTGGCGCGCTGGCAATCGCAGCCCCTCGCGGTCTTCCCGGAACCGGGACTCTATAAAATTATACCGAACGGCGAAAACGCCTCTTGGATCGCGGTCAATGCCGACCCTGCAGAGAGCAGGTTAGATTACCCCCTTCCTCAAATTCCCGAAGCGGGCAGGGACAACATGGCGGTTTTATCTGAACGGCAGATTCTCGACGTTGTCCGTAACACTGGGCGACTGCCGTCGTATATTCCGTGGATTGTACTTTGCCTCCTGCTTATTGCGGAAATATTTCTCTGGGAGAGGCCGGCGGAAATCGGTGCTGGACCAAATAATAAATGAATTTTGAAAAGTAACAGAAAAAATATTGGTTTCCCGGCTGCACCATTCCTGCAATCGTCGGAGGAAATTAATAAGGCGGAGAAACTATAATTCTCTTTCTCCGCCTCACCCCTCCCCCAGCCTCTTAGGCCATACTTTCGTAACTTCCCGTTCGTCTGCTCTTTTATCTTGCATCAAAGAGTCGCTCTCCCTCATATTAGAACCGTATTATTTAAGTACTTGATTTACTTTGTCACCCTCGCACCCTCCACGTTACCCCTGCATCCGGCAATGGGTTTGATAACCTGCATTTCTCTCTAAAAGAGAAGCAATTGTCATGCCCACAGAAATGAACCGATTTTTGCGAATTCAGGAAAAATGTGTCGATAAATCAATGCATTTTAATACATAGTCGTTCACCAATCGGTGGACAGAGTGGAAAGGAACCGTATTTTACTATAGAAATTTCTTAAAAATGCCAATCACGTGCGGTCCGGACTTACTTTCTGTCCAGTACCGCGACGGTTTCAATATGCTCAGTATGCGGAAACATATCGATTCCTTGCAGCGAAATGAGCCGCCAGAGCGGTTGCAGCGCCCGAATATCGTGCCCGAGCGATTCGGGGTTGCAGGAAACATAGATGATCCTCTTGAACGGCGCATGACGCAACGCATCGAGAACTGGACCTGCGAGACCTCTGCGCGGCGGATCGAAAATGACCGTATCGAATTCGCCTTCGTGCACCTCCGGTAACGCCGTTTCAACGGCTTCGCAGATAAAGCGCACATTCCGCATGCCATTTGTCATGGCCGCCCCTTTCGCCGCAGCGATTGACGCGGCGTTCTCGTCGATGCCGGTAACAGAGCGCGAATTGCGGGAAACCCAGAGGGAGATGGAGCCGACCCCGCAGTAGCAATCGAGCACGGCGGGGCTTCTTTCGATCCAGCGCAGTACCTCATTGTAAAGTGATGGCATCTGAAAGGGGTTGACTTGAAAAAAGGTCGAGATGCCGACCTTGAACGTATAGGAACCAAGCTTTTCGACAAGGAATGGCCTCCCCCACCAGGTCAACTCTTTATCGCCGAGCACCACATTCGTGCGCCGCATATTGACGTTCTGGACGATTCCTACGATTTTCGCGCTCGGGGCGGTACGATGCACCGCTTCGAGAAGGGTCGCCGCAAGCCGCCGCGAACCGATGGGGCGCTGCCCGTTCGTCACGATCCCGATGAGTATTTCGCCCGTTCCCGCACCCTTGCGTAATAAAATATGGCGAAGGAAGCCGATATGCTTCGCCTCGTTGTAGGCCGACACGCCCTGCTCGTTCGCCCAGTCGCGCCCGGCATTTACAATAGCGGTTAAATCACTGTCCTGAAGGGAGCAGTTATGCTGGTCCACGATCGCGTGAGTGTCGCGACTGTAGCATCCAACAACCACCTGCGTCCGCCTGCCCATCTTTTTTATCCCGAAGGGAAGCTGCACCTTGTGACGGTAGTAACGCACCACGGGGCTCGGCATGAGATCCGGCACTGCGGTGATGCCGAGCGGCGCGAAGAGCCTTTGCAGTGTCTGCTTTTTCTGGCGAAGCTGCTCTTCGTAGTTCATGGCGATGAGCGTACAACCGCCGCACTGTGGAGAGTGTGGGCAAACCAGCGGGCTTTTCAGGGAGGACATGAAGTTAAAATATACGTTTGGACGTTGAAAAACGCACTTGAAAACGAGAAAAACCAGGGGCGCCGGATAACCTGCAATGCTCACGACGGAACTTGCCCCGCCGGGAGGTTACCACTTATTTTTGCAAGCTAATATTGGGGTGTAGTTCAATTGGCAGAACACCAGACTCTGGATCTGGGCGTTTGAGGTTCAAGTCCTCACACCCCAGCCAATTTTCATGAAGGCGCTATCGTCTAGGGGTCAGGACGGGTGGTTCTCAGCCATCAAACTGGGGTTCGATTCCCCATAGCGCTACCAGTTTAAAACCTCTTAAAATTGCCTAAATATTGCGAATTCAGGCACTTTTAAGGGGTTTTTTATTTCCCCTGCTTTAATTGTAAAATCCCATACAATACCCTGAAACCTACCTATTCCTCTGAAAATGTGAAACCAGTGTGTTACCGTAACACACCCTCAGTCAATTTTCCCGGGTAAGTGGTACGGGGATTTCAAACCTCAACATATGATGCAACATGAACGCCTGAAAAACTGTCTGCCTGGAAACGCAAAAAAATTCTTAAAAGAAAACCCTTTCGAGGCTGCCGGGCCTCCCTCCTCTTCTGGTCAAAAGACTTCAGCGCGGACGTTCTGGGTCGAACCATGAAGAACCACAACGATTTCCTTTTTCGCGTAACGTAAGTGGAAACGCGGCGGACACGGGCAAAATCGCTTAAAAACCTCTGAGACTGCCTGTAACGGCAAAACGCGGACGCACCCTGAGCTACGGACACATGGGGGAGGGGTACGGAACTTACGACGCCCCCACAACTGTCTCCGGGGGGAGCTGATTGAAGGCTTGCCTTAGACTGCTACCCCGTGCCAAGAAGCAATGCATAATAAGCAGTTTCATTGGCGCGACGTGCGCGAACCCGCCCCCCCTTGGAACCCGGCGAGTTAAACCGCCCATCAGGCCACGGGCACGGCGAAGACGTGCACTGCCGTGCCTGAACTAAAGGCCGAGCGCCTTCAAATAGGCCTGCTCCTGCTGTACACCAATCAGGGTTTTATCGACTTTACCATCCCGGAACACCATGACCGTCGGAATCGCCGTAATACCAAACTTCGTCGCTGTAGCCTCATCGTCATCGATATTCACCTTAAATATTTTCGCCTTACCCATGGCCTTTTCACTTACTCGATCGAGAATCGGGCCAGTTATCCGGCACGGACCGCACCATGGCGCCCAGAAATCCACGAGGACCGGTATTCTCGCTTCAAGAACATCGTTTTTGAAACTGGAACCACTTGTTGACTCCACCATAGCTCTCCCCTCTTTATGGCATTATTGGCTTCCTTATATGACATGCAATGGCCATGCCAAAAAACAAGACTACATCACGTTGCGACAGGGTTTATTCGACATAATTCGCACGTTATATTCCGCAAAATTCCTCTATCGGTCTGGTGACATTTTGTAATGTATTGATTAATATGGCCGTAATATTACTCATTTGCTTACAGTCATACTGAAATACACAAGTAGTATTTTTTCATCAAATCCCAACGAGGAAGCGCTTTCATGCAAAAATTCCTGCTGTTCCTGTGTCTTTTGTCAGCAGTTGCCAATGCACAGCAGTACTATGAGGCGTCAGGTCAAACAAGCGTATTCACTTTGACGGCTGGAGCCAAGGCGGGACCCGGAACATCAGCAGTGCGTTTAAATAGCCATTTGACACCTTCGGCTTCGCCGCATATGCTGGTGACCATGCAGAATGGTATTCATATAATCATACTCGGCGTTCAGGGGCATGGCCGGGTTTCCATTTATAACCTTGCTGGCAAAACGATACAGACGGCATATATCGACGGCAAATCCTCCGTTACGCTCAAATCGGTTCCCCGTGGCGTCTATTTCGCCCGGCTTGAGGTAAATGACAGGCTGGTTCAGACTACCCGGTTCTGGAAGGGGAGGTAGCCCTGAGAACTCGAATTCTTTCCTCCATAATGACTCTTGTCGCAACGACGTTTTTGTCCGCCCAGCAGTTGCAGGTAGATTCGGTAAGCGTCGATTCAGTGTGGAACAGTGATAGTTTGGTATACTCAATCCAGGGCATGGACACTATCAGGGATACTATCCTACAACGGGATCTGTATCTTTCCTTCATTCCGATGGGCGAAGGCATGGCAGAGTGCTTTGTGGCAATGTCCGTTGATAGCGGAATGACCTGGGCAGAGCCGGCAGACTCGCTGACCGCGCAAGATAGCGGCGCCGTCGCAGACACGATGGGACTGGGCGTCCCGGACACACTGGGCATCGCAGATTCACTGAGCGTGCTGGATAGCGGCATCGCCACGCTGGTGCAATGTGGCGTAAAATGCAGGGTGAAACTTCGCGTACTTGGGCAGGATCGTCCGAACGTTGCGTTCAAAATAATCGCGCTGCAGTGGCAGCCAATCATCGTGGGCAATCCGAAGCAGGTCACTTTAGGAGTAATCGCCGCTCTCACGCCTGGAGCTTCGTGCAGCGTCAACCTGCAATGCAGCCTTGAGAATGCTTCGCTGGGGCTTGGATTCGCGACAATTTCGATGGTCTGGTGGGACGCTTTCAGCAATGGGACATGGAACGACAGCACATCGATGCTATCATATACCTGGTTGACCACCGTACCGCAAGGAGCCGCAGGCCAGGAGCGGCCAGTGATTGCGAAAGCGCGCGATGCAAACGGTTTATGGAGCGCTCCCTGCACGTTGTCGGTGAAGTTCGGAATCACAACAAGGCTGTTGACCATGATAAGCATACCGGCAGGAACATTCCAGATGGGTTGTACCGTTCCCGCTGTTCCGTTACTCTCATCTCCCCCCGACGGTGCGATAAACGCAGCGGTGATACCCACCCTATCCTGGAGCACAAGCGCTTATGCCCTTTCTTATCGTGTCCAGGTATCAAACAATCCGTCATTTGCGCTGGTGTTCGATACTACTATCAACGGGACATCGAAACAAATCCCGCAATTATCAAGCGATTCGACTTATTACTGGCGGGTCTACGCGAACGATGTCTACGGCGAAAGTTCCTGGTCCGGCGTCTGGAGCTTCACCGTCATGACCGGTAGTGGAAGTGCATTGGCGAAATTCATGCCGACAACTTTTGACTCGGTGAACAATGGTTTTAATGCAAGCCCAATGCACAGTGTGACACTCGAAGCGTACACCATTTCGCAGACCTTGGTGACGCAGACACAGTACCAGGCGGTTATGGATACGAATCCCGCTTTATTTCAGAATGACGATTCGGCGTCATTGCGACCGGTCGAGCAGGTGTCTTGGTACGATGCCGCGCTGTTCTGCAATGCGCTCAGTAAACAGACGGGATTGGACACCGTCTATAACTACGCCGGTGACGGGACAATCGATTCCTTGGTGGTGATTGACTACACTAAGAATGGCTACCGGTTGCCGACCGAGGCGGAGTATGAGTATGCCTGTCGCGCGGGGACGACGACCGACTATTACTGGGGAAGGAATTATCCTCCGCTCACAAAGGCCGACACCCTGGCAATAGACAGCAATGCGGTGTGGTACTATAATTCACCCTATATTACACAACCGGTTGCAGACAAGAGGTCGAATGCCTGGGGGTTGTATGACATCAGCGGAAATGTGTGTGAGTGGTGCAACGACTGGTACGGAAATTACGGCGCAAGCAGCCAGACTAACCCGACGGGAGCAACGAGCGGCAGTTATCGTGTGCTGCGTGGGGGCTCGTTTTACAGCTACGGCGTTGCCAACGATCTATGCTCGGCGTATCGCATCAACAACAACCCGCACGACAAGTATGACCTCTACGGTTTCCGGGTAGTGTGCGGCACCCGGTAAGCTATGTTTTCTTTGCTCTTTTCCTTTTTATTTTTTTCCGAAATTTACTTTTTGCTCTTTCGTTTTCCGATCGTAACACTAAAAAATATGGATTAATTAAACTATACCGTTTATGCGAACAACACTGGTTGGAAAGCAAGTGAGGGTTCGGGCATCTTACCGAACAATTCCGACTCCAATTGAGGAAGCCGTGCGGCATCCGATTTTGCATTCTTGCGTATGCCGATATTCATTGCCAGATAGAGTAGCGGATGCGCCATATTCCACGGAAGATTTTTAACCACTGAAGATACTTTGCTGAATTCCTTTTTCACCCATATTTCACCGGATTGCAATTCATAGGGAGTCATGTTTTTTGGCCTGAAAACGACCGTCGAATGGTCGTAATACCTCCAGTTTTCGGTGAGAAGACGTCCTTCATCCTTCAACCGTCGGTACACTGCGGTACCGGGGTACGGAGTCAGGATATTGAACGAGGCGGTGCCGATTTTGTATCGCCGCAAAAACTCAAGGGTTTCAGGAAAAATCGCAGGGGTATCATCATCGAATCCGAAGACGAATGAGGCATGAAAATGAATTCCCATTCCTTTTATTATTTTCACCGCCTCGCCCATTTTTTCAATATCTTTAATGGATTTACGCATTTTCTGCAGTTGTGATGCGGAGACACTTTCTAGGCCGAAGAAAAGCGCCCCGCATCCGCTTCTGGCGGCAAGCTGCATCAACTCCGCATCATGGACAAAAGAAATTGATGCCTGACCCACCCATTTTATTTTCAAAGGTTGTATCGCCTTGAAAAGCTCCTTCGCATAATGTCGGTCGCCGATAATATTATCGTCCAGAAAAATGTAAATCTTATTTTCTGATTCAGTAATATCACGAACCACATTGAAAATAGAAGCGTGGCGGATTTTTTTGCCATACAAATTGGAAACGCAACAGAAATCGCAGCTGTAAGGGCAGCCGCGCGTCGTCATGATCGGGACAACATTAAAAAGCCTTTTCCTGGTAACATGCCGTAAACGCATCGGAATGTAGCGTTCCAATGAGGGGGACTGATGCTCATAGCGAGCTTTCATCCGGCCGTTTTCAAAATCCTGCAGCACCTGTTCCCAGACTCCTTCCGCCTCTCCCACCACCACCGCATCGGCATACCGCAGCGCTTCATCCGGAAGAATCGTGGGATGCACTCCTCCGAGAATTACTTTTTTCCCTCGTTTTTTAAATTCCTGGGCCAAATGATAAGCACGAGGTGCATTGGAGGTCATGCAGCTGATACCGACCAGATCGCACTCTTCATCGATATTCAATCGCTCACTTTCTTCCTCAACTATTTTAGTCTGATGTTCCGGGGGAGTAAGCCCTTCGAGGAGGTGCAACGCCAGTTGCGGAATCATCAATCCGCCTGGAGTCCTGGTATCGGCGGAGATACCCGGTGAAATCAACAATATTTTCACGGCTGGCGCTCCATTGACGAAGAGAATTGACTGATGGTTTCAATACCTGCCGCGATGTTACGGAATACTATTTGATACGATGACAAGGGGATGGAAATTCCCACGCTAAGCGGACCGCCGATGCGGAGATGATGAGCGCGATGGGGAAGCTTCACTGCACACCGTCATCTGAAGACCGACGTTGAGCCTTACGTTCGAGGCGGCGAGCTTGTTTTTCCTGATGTTTTTCCCTCTTGGCCCGCTCCCGGTTGTTTTTTTCCATTGAAGCTCGCGATTTACGCGCCATATGCATGCCCTTCTGTTCGTTAAAATGCGCGACAAAAGTTACTGGTAGAATTCCCGGAGTCCGCAATTGACTGCAGGACGTTTCAATTTATTCAGCGCACTTTCCTTGATCTGGCGGACCCGTTCGCGCGTGAGACTGAATCGATAGCCGATCTCATCGAGCGTGCAGGAGGTTTCGCAGCCGATTCCGAAGTACAGGTGGATGATTTCTCTTTCCCTTGCATCAAGTTTCGCGAGCGACCGCCCCACTTCCTGGCTCAGAGACAGGTGCGTCATGATCTCTTCCACGGCACCGGCTCCGTCGCAGGAAAGCTTGTCGTGCAGCGTGGCCTTCCCGTCTTCAGCGGGAGCGTCGAGGGATGCATGGCGGCTAGCGACTTGCGTCATCATATGAACGTCCCGCGCGGACATTCCAAGCTCATCGCCGATTTCCTGCATGCTGGCGGCGCGCTTGTGCCGCTGCTGGAGTTTCCTTTGCGTCTGCTCTATTTTGTAAATCGAACCGACGCGGTTAATCGGCACGCGGACAATGCGGGATTGATCTGCAAGAGCCTGAAGGATCGCCTGGCGAATCCACCAAACTGCGTATGAAATGAATCTGAAGTTTTTCTTCTCATCAAACTTTCTCGCAGCGCGCATGAGTCCGACATTCCCGACATTTATCAGATCGCTAAGAGGCAGTCCCTGATTTATATAGGTAAGCGAAACGCTGACGACAAAGCGCAGATTGGCAAGGACAAGGGTCTTGAACGCATCGGTGTCGCCCTCACGAATACGCGCCGCCAGCTCGGCTTCCTTTTTACTGGTAAGCGGGGCATTTTTCGCGATTTGCTTGAGGTAAATATTTATTGACTCATCATGGGTCGTAATCATCGCGCCGGCACGCATTCGAGATTTCCTTGGCGCCATGACTGCAACCCTTCACGATACGGGGGAAAGCAATAATTTCATCAGCAATAATTCTGACAAAAGTATACATCGTGCCTCTGATAATGGTCCTCATCTTATAACAAGAACCAATGCCCGCGTATGAACAGACACAAATCTTATCGAGCCTGCAGATCGAAACATTCACGAAAGGAAAGAAGCAGGACATCACGGGGTATATCGTGAGGAGGCATCTACCCTCAATAAAAAAGCCTCCGACACATTAGTCTCGGAGGCAGATAAAATTCCCGGCGGTGACCTACTCTCCCACGCAGTCTCCCACGCAGTACCATCGGCGCTGCAGGGCTTAACTTCCGTGTTCGAGATGGGAACGGGTGGTACCCCTGCGCTAGAACCACCAGGAAATTTTTTCCCGATGAATTCGACATATTATGCTGTAAATGAAGCACATACGCTGATAGAGAAGATAAAGTTTCAAGCCTCACGGATTATTAGTATCACTCGACTTAACGTGTCGCCACGCTTACATCTGTGACCTATCAACCTTGTAGTCTTCAAGGATCCTTCAGGGGGGATATACCCCACGCGATATCTAATCTTGAGGTCGGCTTCCCACTTAGATGCATTCAGCGGTTATCCGTGCCGTACATAGCCACCCAGCGATGCTCCTGGCGGAACAACTGGTACACCAGTGGTACGTCCATTCCGGTCCTCTCGTACTAGGAATAGCTCCTCTCAAATATCGTGCGCCCACAGTATATAGGGACCGAACTGTCTCACGACGTTCTGAACCCAGCTCACGTACCGCTTTAATTGGCGAACAGCCAAACCCTTGGGACCTTCTTCAGCCCCAGGATGCGATGAGCCGACATCGAGGTGCCAAACCGCGCCGTCGCTATGAACGCTCGGGCGCGATAAGCCTGTTATCCCCAGAGTACCTTTTATCCATTGAGCGACGGCAGTTCCATTTCCAACCGCCGGATCACTAAGCCCTGCTTTCGCATCTGCTCGACTTGTTTGTCTCGCAGTTAAGCTCCCTTATGCCTTTGCACTCGACGCATGATTACCGACCATGCTGAGGGAACCTTTGGATGCCTCCGTTACTGTTTAGGAGGCGACCGCCCCAGTCAAACTGGCCCCCTGGCATTGTCCCCGCGCCCGATAGAGGGCGCAAGGTTAGAATTGCAACTAAATAAGGGTGGTATGTCAAGGTTGGCTCCACAAGAGCTGGCGCCCTTGCTTCAAAGCCTCCCACCTATCCTGCACGTACGTAGCCGAAACCCAGTGCCAAGTTGCAGTAAAGGTTCATGGGGTCTTTCCGTATAGCTGCGGGTGTCTGGTATCTTCACCAGAAATCCAATTTCGCCGAGTCCGTGGTAGAGACAGTGCTCAAGTCGTTACACGATTCGTGCAGGTCGGAACTTACCCGACAAGGAATTTCGCTACCTTAGGACCGTTATAGTTACGGCCGCCGTTTACCGGGGCTTCGATTCAAAGCTTTACCAGGAAACCTGGCTGACCTCTCCTGTTAACCTTCCGGCACCGGGCACGTGTCACACCCTATACTTCATCTTACGATTTAGCAGAGTGCTGTGTTTTTGTTAAACAGTCGCTTGAGCCTCTTCACTGCGGCCTGCCGAAGCAGGCACCCCTTATCCCGAAGTTACGGGGCTAATTTGCCGAGTTCCTTTACCACGGTTCTCTCGCGCACCTGAGGCTACTCGCCTCGTCTACCTGTGTCGGATTGCGGTACGGACAATTGTCAGAGTAATGCTTAGAGGCTTTTCTCGGCAGCCGAGCATCGACCGGTTCCTTTGTCCGAAGACGCCGTTCCCCGTCACACTTCAGAGTTAAAGGAGTCCGGATTTGCCAGAACTCCACTCCTTTGTGCTTAGACCCACACCAATAGTGGGCCGGCCATAGCTTCCTGCGTCACCCCATCGCACTGACAACTGGTACAGGAATTTTAAACCTGTTTTCCATCGCCTACGCCTGTTCGGCCTCGGCTTAGATCCCGACTTACCCTGGGAGGACGAACCTTGCCCAGGAAACCTTAGACTTTCGGTGTGCAGGTTTTTCACCTGCATTATCGCTACTCATCCCAGCATTCTCATTTCTGATACCTCCAGCACCTCTTACGAGATACCTTCACTGGCTTACAGAATGCTCCTCTACCATCTCCTTCTTGCGAAGGCAGATCCACAGCTTCGGTAGCATGTTTAGTCCCGTGTATTTTCGGCGCACATTCGCTGAACTAGTGAGCTGTTACGCTTTCTTTAAATGATGGCTGCTTCTAAGCCAACATCCTAGCTGTTAGAGCAAACATACATCCTTAGTCACTTGACATGCATTTAGGGACCTTAGCTGATGGTCAGGGTTGTTTCCCTCTCGGGAATGAAGCTTATCCCTCACTCCCTGACTCCCATACATTGAATAACGGCATTAGGAGTTTGATTGGGTTTGGCAGGCTGGTGGGCCCCCTAGTCCATTCAGTGCTCTACCTCCGTTATTGTCAATATGAGGCTATACCTAAATATATTTCGAGGAGAACGAGCTATCACCAAGTTTGATAAGCCTTTCACCCCTAGCCACAACTCATCCACTACTTTTTCAACAGGAGTTGGTTCGGACCTCCATCCGGTTTTACCCGGACTTCATCCTGGTCATGGCTAGCTCACTTGGATTCGCGTCTACCGAATGCAACTCGATCGCCCTATTCAGACTCGCTTTCGCTACGGCTCCGTGCCTGAGGCACTTAGCCTGGCTGCACCCGAGTAACTCGCTGGGTCATTAAACAAAAGGTACGCCGTTATCCCTTTCAGAAGGTTGCCCCTCTAATCAAGACTTCGACTGGTTGTAGGTATACAGTTTCAGGTTCTATTTCACTCCCCTCTCGGGGTACTTTTCACCTTTCCCTCGCGGTACTGGTTCACTATCGGTCATTGGTAAGTATTTAGCCTTAGGAGATGGTCCTCCCGGATTCCTACGGAATTCCACGTGCTCCGTAGTACTTGGGAACATCACGAGGAAGTCATATCTTTTTCGCTTACAGGACTATCACCTTCTGCGGCCCAACTTTCCAGATGGTTCAGCTAAAGATATGATTTGTAACTTCCCGGCCATTCGGTACAACGGCCATGCAATGTCCCGCTACCCCGTTCTGTCAACGCATACCGGCTTACAACAGAATCAGTTTAGGCTGTTGCCCGTTCGCTCACCACTACTAGGGCAATCGTTCGCTTACTTTCTCTTCCTAGGGCTACTTAGATGTTTCAGTTCACCCCGTTACCTTCCACAACCTATGAATTCAGTTGAGGATATCACCCGAAGGTGATGGGTTGTCCCATTCGGAAATCTCCGGATCACGGTGTGTTTGCCACTCCCCGGAGCTTATCGCAGCTTACCACGTCCTTCATCGGCTACCAATGCCAAGGCATTCCCTGTATACCCTTTGTATCTTGAAACAATAGTACTTGCCTATCGGCGAAATATGTGCTTCATTTACAGCATAAATATGTCAAAGAACAAATATATAACAAGCATTTGACGACGTCACCGCCGACATATACTTATTTTTCAATGTCAATTCATTAGCGCCGATAACAAACCGTTCACGTTCCCAAGCGAAGAAACCGGCGGCACTAATTTTTTATGGAGCTGACAGGGATCGAACCTGCGACTTCGTGCTTGCAAAGCACGCGCTCTCCCGACTGAGCTACAGCCCCAATTTGTTGCGGACTGTAAGTACTCCCTCGCCCGCTCCCGAGCGGAACCCCGTATCTGGGAACCGTGTCGAAACACTTCCCCGACTCACGTGGGCCTGGAAAGATTTGAACTTTCGACCCCTTCCTTATCAGAGAAGTGCTCTAACCAACTGAGCTACAGGCCCTATTGGATTTTAAAGAGTTATGATCCTTTGAAAATTTTGATGTGTGTGACCGGACTCCGGTCAACCTTTATGTATTACGGGTGCATACGTTACGTACGGGTTCACAATTTTGAACCCCTACCGCATGGTCCGTAATACTCCATAGAAAGGAGGTGATCCAGCCGCACCTTCCGATACGGCTACCTTGTTACGACTTAGCCCCAATCAATGGCCTTACCTTAGGCGCACTCACCCCTTGCGGGTTAGAGAAGCGACGTCGGGTACTGCCATCTTTCATGGCTTGACGGGCGGTGTGTACAAGGCCCGGGAACGTATTCACCGCGGCATGCTGATCCGCGATTACTAGCGATTCCAGCTTCATGAAGTCGAATTGCAGACTTCAATCCGAACTGAGATCGGTTTTAAGGGATTAGCTTGACATCGCTGTCTTGCATCCCGTTGTACCGACCATTGTAGCACGTGTCTTGCCCTGGACGTAAGGGCCATGATGATTTGACGTCATCCCCACCTTCCTCCTAGTTAAACTAGGCGGTCCCCCTAGAGTTCCCAGCGTTACCTGATGGCAACTAAGGGCGAGGGTTGCGCTCGTTGCTGGACTTAACCAAACATCTCACGACACGAGCTGACGACAACCATGCAGCACCTGTGTAGAGTGTTCCTTGCGGAAAGGCTCCCATCTCTGGGAACTTTCACTCCCATGTCAAACCCAGGTAAGGTTCTTCGCGTTGCATCGAATTAAAGCACATGCTCCACCGCTTGTGCGGGCCCCCGTCAATTCCTTTGAGTTTCACCCTTGCGGGCGTACTTCCCAGGCGGGATACTTAATGCGTTAGCGACGACGCTGGAAGGATTGACTCCCCCAACATCTAGTATCCATAGTTTACGGTTAGGACTACCAGGGTATCTAATCCTGTTTGCTCCCCTAACTTTCGAGCCTCAGCGTCAGTATAGGACCAGGAGACCGCCTTCGCTGCTGGTGTTCTTTCAGATATCTACGCATTCCACCGCTACACCTGAAATTCCATCTCCCTCTTCCTTACTCAAGAACCGCAGTATTAAAAGCCGGCCTCAGGTTAAGCCTGAGAATTAGACTCCTAACTTACGATCCCGCCTACGCTCCCTTTACGCCCAGTAATTCCGAACAACGCTCGCCCCCTACGTATTACCGCGGCTGCTGGCACGTAGTTAGCCGGGGCTTCCTCGAGCGGTACCGTCAGGCTCCGGCGGTATTAATGCCGAAACTTTTCTTCCCACTCAACAGAGCTTTACAATCCGAAGACCGTCATCACTCACGCGGCGTTGCTGCGTCAGACTTTCGTCCATTGCGCAAAATTCCCTACTGCTGCCTCCCGAAGGAGTCTGGGCCGTATCTCAGTCCCAATGTGGCCGTACACCCTCTCAGGCCGGCTACCCATCATAGCCTTGGTGGGCCGTTACCCCGCCAACAAGCTAATGGGCCGCAAGCTCATCTCCAAGCGAAAACGTACAAGTAGAGGTCCTCTTTAATCCGACAATCATGCGACCATCGGACCACATCCGGTATTAGCCCCGCGTTGGCAAGGTTATCCCAAACTTGAAGGTAGATTGCTTACGTGTTACTCACCCGTTTGCCGCTTTACTTGAGGGTTGCCCCTCTTTCTCGCGCGACTTGCATGTATTAGGCACGCCGCCAGCGTTCGTTCTGAGCCAGGATCAAACTCTCCATAAGAGTTTATTATCCTAGTTTCACATACTCAAGAATCACGGAAAACCGATCACACACATCGAAAATTTCAAAGAGCCGTTGTCGACTTGTTTTTCGACAATTTTAGAATATACTATTTGCCCTTAATTGAGTCAAATATTTTTTTCATTCAAAAAGAAGTTTGTTACCTTTTGCCCTCTCCAAATTGAGCCTTTTATAATAGCCAGAAGAAAATACTTGGTATTTTTGCGCTGCGCAACCTTTTTTAACTAAAAAATTTAAGAACCGCCACATCAACAAATTCTGCCACAAAAAGGCCTGTAAGCATTCGCTTAACCTCTTTATTATCAATACGGTATTGCATTTTATACTCTCAATATATTAATGAAGTGGCATTACCTCCATGCGGGTTGTTTCTGTAGATAATATATGTTTTAAAGAGATTATCATTCATCACTCTTTGGCACGATAGTTCGCGGAGCGCCAACAAATGAGTAGTAACTAATTGATATTGATACTGATATGTTCTCATACATGCTTTCATATTATATTTTACATTATATGATTTATCGTGAAAAGCAAAATTACGAATTACGATAGTTTTATTGAATTCCCTGACATTTGCTGACACCCCTTATGAGGAGGTAGTTTCGATGCCCACCGACAAACATGACCCGGAATCTGAAGGAACCGAGCTTGCCGCCGACAACATCCCTCATTCCGCCCAGTCCGACAATAAAAAATCCGGCGACCTGATCGATACAGCGACCTGCTGCAGGGGCATGAGCTGTCGTAAAAAGATCATTCTCGCCGCGACCGCCGCTCTCGCGCTCTTCGCCATCACCCTTGCCTGTTCTCGATGGTGCCGACATTGCAGGCACGGAAACAAAGATAGAGTGAAACCCTTGTTGAAGAGCTCGAAATTGAGAGAGTCTTGAGTTAGCCGCAAAACAAAATGAACTGCCTCGCAGCTCTGCTGCGGGGCAGTTCATTTGAGTTGTTTCAGCGTTTAAATCTCATATAGTCAATATTGTGCTTTGTAATTTTGTACTGGATGATCCGTTTGGTAGTACCCAGAAGCGTGGCCGCCTCGGTCTGATTGCCGCGCGAATCCTTGAGCGCATCGGTAATAAGTTCACGCTCGTAAGCTGCCACCAAGCTCTCGAAGCTGTCCTTGCGTACGCCCGCCTCGGTGAGATCCTTCATCTGAAGCGAAGGTGGAAGATCGTGGCCTTCGATGCTGTCGCCAGTGGCAATAAGCACGGCGCGTTCCACGACGTTTTCAAGTTCCCGCACATTGCCCGGCCAATGATAGGCTACCAACATGTCAATTGCTGGTGTTGATAAGCGTTTGATGCTCTTGTTATGCACCTTGCAATACTTCACGATGAAATGGTCGGCCAACGCCTGCACTTCCCCGCCTCCCCGATTACGGAGTGGCGGGAGAACGATCGTGAAAACGTTGATACGGTAGTAAAGGTCTTCGCGGAATCGTCCTTCCTTCACATCAGTTTCGAGGTCACGATTGGTGGCGCAAATAAGCCGTACATTAACGGGTACGATGTTCGTCCCCCCTACGCGTTGGATTTCTTTCTCCTGGATCGCGCGGAGAAGCCGTCCCTGCGCAGACATGGGCATTTCACCGATTTCGTCGAGAAACAGGGTACCGCCGCTGGCCGCCTCGAAGCGGCCAATCCGCTGGGATACCGCACCGGTAAACGATCCTTTTTCATGCCCGAAAAGTTCGGATTCGAGAAGCGATTCAGGTAGGGCCGCACAGTTAACCGCCACAAACGGTCCCTCCCTGACGCCGCTTTTGTTATGAATGGCGCGAGCGATAATCTCCTTGCCCGTGCCCGTTTCGCCCCGAATGAGGACGCTGGTCGGCGACGGCGCTACCTGGCCGATCTGGCGGAAAATTTCGCGCATCAGGCTGGATTTCCCAATCATCGCCGATGGTTTTCCCATTTCTTCGAGGGTAGCGCGTAGTTCGAGGTTTTCCTTTTCAAGGGCCGCGAATCGTGCTTGGTTTTGCCGCCGTTCATCCACGCCCTGCGCGATAATGTCAGCGATCGCCTCCAGAAAACGGAGTTCGTTTTCCAGCATATCAGGTTGCGTATCGGTGTCGGTAATACGATCAACCGACAGCGCACCGATCACCGTTTCACCCACCTTGATTGGAACGCAGAGAAACGCGAGGTTGCCTCCCGTAATTGAACTGCGCGCCCCTGTTTTGTTGAGAAACTGCGGCTCGTTGCGAATCTGAGGGATTAAAATCGATTTCCCGGTCGCGACTACTTTCCCGGTCACCCCTTCGCCGAGACGGTAACGCCCTTTTCGCTTCTCGCCTTCGGAAATGCCCCGGGCGGCATCAACCATAAGCACGGAATTATCGGGCGAGAGGATTGAAA
Organism: Chitinispirillaceae bacterium; assembly: GCA_049521335.1. GTDB lineage: Bacteria > Fibrobacterota > Chitinivibrionia > Chitinivibrionales > Chitinispirillaceae > BOG-1184. Next base: position 41,895 of record JBEKOX010000006.1, on the reverse strand, counting down.
TCATGCCGCGATTCATACCTGCATGAATTTCAAGAATTTCAAGGATCTCCTCCATGAGTTTTTCCAGATCGCCGCCCTGCCCAAGAACTCGGGCAATGTGGTACAACACGGAGAGGCCGTTGAACCCGAGATCCATCTTTAATTCGGAAAGTACCATGATCGGCTGGGACGGATGTCCATTTGTGAAGTCTTCATTTTGGAAAGAGCCGTTGCCGGAAACGCACCGGAAACGATTCCGTGTGCGGGTCCGGCAATGGCGGCAAAAGCAATGACCGTGACGTCCGCTTGTAACATTACCGTTGCATCGCAGAGTCCGATTGCCTGAAAAATGCCATGCCCCCTTTGCGCCGACGGCTCCAAAATTGCGCATCGGCGCCCAGGGGGTCCTTATTACTCAGTTATCATAGTATAACTGAAATTCATGCGGATGCGGACGCAAATGCATCTCGTCGATTTCCTTTTCTTTTTTCCACGTGACCCACGCGTCGATCAAATCCTGAGTAAATACCTCACCTTGCGTGAGGAACGCATGATCCTTTTCCAACGCCGCAATTGCTTCTTCAAGCGAACCGGGCGCCGTGGGCGTATGAGCAAGCTCCTCAGGGGTCATTTCATAGATATCCCGGTCCAGCGGAGCACCCGGATCTATTTTATTTTTGATTCCATCGATAGCTGCCATGAGCATGGCCGAAAAAGTTAGATAGCCATTACAGGTGGGATCCGGACATCGAAATTCAACGCGTTTTGCCTTGGGACTCGGCGAATACAAGGGAATCCGGCAGGCGGCCGAACGGTTGCGGGCCGAATAGGCAAGGTTTACCGGTGCTTCAAAACCGGGTACCAGTCGTCGGTAGGAGTTCGTTGTCGGCGCTGCAAAGGCAAGGATTGCCGCCGCATGCTTTATTAAGCCGCCGATTGCATTGAGGCCAAGCTGGCTCATTCCCGCATACTTATCGCCGGCAAACAACGGTTCCCCGTTTTTCCAGAGTGAAAAGTGGGTGTGCATGCCGGATCCATTGTCCTGAAAGACCGGCTTGGGCATGAAGGTAGCCGTTTTGCCATGACGTTTGGCCACATTTTTTACGATGTATTTCATCCACATAAGCTGGTCCGCCATCATCACCAGCGGCGAAAAAAGCATGTCGATTTCAGCTTGGCCGGCGGTGGCGACTTCATGGTGATGCTTCTCGACAACAATCCCGACTTTCTGCATTTCTTCGACTATTTCCGTCCGGATGTCCTGCTGCGTGTCGGTCGGGCTTACCGGAAAATAACCGCCTTTATACGCCTGCTTGTAGCCGAGGTTCGGTTCTTCGCAGCGAGCGCTGTTCCACGCTCCTTCCCCGGAGTCGATGAAATACATCCCGGTATGCTGGTTCTGTTCATACCGGACTTCGTCGAAGATGAAAAACTCTGGCTCCGGACCGAAATAAGCGGTATCTGCAAGGCCAGTCTTCTTCAGGAACTCGACCGCCATCCTGGCGACATAGCGAGGATCGCGATTATACTCCTTACGTGTAATGGGATCGACGATATTCGCAATAAGGCTCACCGTGGGTTTAGCGAAAAAGGGATCAATGGCAAGAGTACCTAAATCAGGAACCGCCATCATATCGGACTCGTGAATCATCTTCCAACCCCGTATCGATGAACCGTCAAACCCCAGTCCCTCCACTATGGCCTTTTCGTCCAAATACGACACTGGAAAGGTGCAATGCTGCCATGTTCCCAGAAGGTCGACGAATTTCACATCGACCATTGTTGCATTTTTCTCCTTCGCAAACGCAAAAACATCACTTGGTTTGGACATAGTGACACTCCCTCTCGTTAGGTTGGATTTGGAAATTTTTTGGCTGAAGCCAAATTTTTTTGCCCGGTAAAATATAGCATTGTCTGCAATTGCCATGCCATGAGCGAATTTCTTCCCTCAATTATTGTGTACTACTACGGAAACTTCATCTCCTTTTCTCGGACATCGACAAATCATGCTAACACAACCCGGTACTTTGATTCGGTAAATTATAAGAAGGGTGGATCAGCAAGGATTTTTATAGGATTTTAAGTTCCGTTTCGCCTTAAACTGATACATATTTGTGCCATTTGTTAGCATTACGACAATTGTGTACCGATAAAAGCTAATTTCTTGATTTTAAATTGATATATATTTTGAGAGAAAACAATTTTGTAATATTTCTTACTGTATTGGTAAAAATAATTCATTAGGCTTAATTTTAGAAAGGAATTGGCATACCAATTGCTTTCGATTTCTATAAACTCTTTCTTATTGCACTATTACATAGGCAGGGAAGAACAAAGAGGGAGGGTGGATTTTGCGGAATTTCTGTCGCAAGCTATCTCTTGCGATTTAGCTTCAAGCGTGGGGGGGGGAAAATAATTACAGTACGTTTTTGTATCATTGCTTTCCACCGATATAAGCTTGACCTAATAACTTTTTCAACACTTCCTCGGGAACACATCTGCATGAAACAAGAAGGGCTCTATGATCCATGGTATGAACACGATGCGTGCGGCGTCGGCTTTGTTGCTAATGTTAATGGTCAGCGTTCTCACCAGATCGTTCACGACGGAATGACGGTTCTCAGAAATCTTGCCCACCGTGGAGCGATAGGCGGCGATTCCAAGACCGGCGATGGCGCCGGAATGCTCCTGCAGCTTCCGCATATCTTCTTTGCACGCGAATGCGAGCACCTGCATATTTCCCTGCCGCAAGAAGGATTGTATGGCGTTGGTATGGTTTTTCTCCCACACGATGCAGTGCGGCGGAAGGCCGCCGTTTCGATCATCGAGTCCGTCATCGCAACCGAAGGAGGAAGGGTGCTCGGCTGGCGTGAAGTTCCCATGCGACCGGACGGACTGGGTGACATGGCTCGCTTCACCATGCCGTATATGGCACAGCTATTCACCAGCTTCGGCTTCCTGCGTGGCGCAGAGCTTGAACGACGGCTGTATATCGCACGTAAATCCATCGAGTCCTCTGCGAAAACTGAAAATTTCACCACCACGGATCTCTACTTCGCCTCGTTCTCCGCTTCCACCATTGTATACAAGGGAATGTTCGTCGCTGCACAGTTCGAGCACTTCTTCCCGGACCTTGCCGACCCGGATTTTCAAAGTGCGCTTGCCCTGATTCACCAGCGTTACAGCACCAATACCTTTCCGTCATGGCCTCTTGCCCATCCGTACCGTTATATCGCCCATAACGGCGAGATCAATACCCTGCGCGGCAACATCAATAAAATGAGCGCCCGGGAGAAATCGCTCTCGTCCCCGCTTTTCGGTGAAGCCATTGCAAAGTTGAACCCCATTATTGATACGAGCCTGAGCGATTCCGGCATCTTCGACAACGTTTTCGAACTGCTCATACAAGGCGGTCGCACGCCAGAACACGCCATCATGATGATGGTGCCGGAAGCGTTCGGCGACAAGTACCATATCAGCGAAGACAAACGGGCATTTTACGAATACCACGCCTCTATTATGGAGCCATGGGACGGCCCTGCGGCCATCGTCTTTACCGACGGCGTCAAAATCGGCGCGACGCTCGACCGCAACGGCCTGCGGCCCGCCCGTTACGTCATCACGAAGAGCGGGAAAGTGGTCATGGCGTCCGAAGTGGGCGTTCTCGATATTTCGCCCGAGGAGGTCCTGCAGAAGGGACGCCTTGCACCTGGCAAGCTTTTTCTCATCGACACCTCCCGGAACCGCATCATCTTCGATAACGAAATCAAGGCCGGCGTATCGCGCCGCAAGCCATACCGTCGCTGGCTCGAAAAAAACAAAATCGATCTCAGAGGCCTTTTTCAGGCACCGAGCAGCGTGCTGCGCATCAACCGGGAGGCGCTTCTTTCCCGTCTATGGATGTTCGGCTACTCCCGCGAAGAGCTTAAGATGGTGGTGCAGTTCATGGCAGAAAACGGGCAGGAACCGGTGTTCTCCATGGGTAACGATGCTGCGCTCGCCGTGCTGTCTGAGCGTTCGCAGCTCCTTTACAACTATTTCAAGCAGCTTTTCGCCCAGGTTACGAATCCTCCCATCGACCCCTATCGCGAAACCCTCGTTATGTCGCTCATGAGTTTCGTAGGCCGCGAGCGGAACCTGCTCGATGAAACAGCGGAGCATTGCGCCCAGCTCAAGCTGCCACACCCGGTGCTCCTCAATGAGGACGTCGATATGCTCCGCAACCTCGATTACAACGGCTACCGCTGTGCCGTGCTTCCGATCACCTTTTTCGCCTCCATCGGCGAGAATGAACTCGAGGCGTCGCTCCGCGAGCTCTGCCTTGCCGCAGAACGAAAAATCGATCAAGGTTACTCCCTCATTATTCTTTCCGATCGGGAAGTTTCCGAATCCAAGGCGCCGATCCCCTCTCTTCTGGCGGTCGCAGCAGTGCATCGCCATCTTGTCAAGGTGCAGAAGCGCGCCTCGGCAGGGCTCATCATCGAAACCGGTGAAGCGCGCGACGTCATGCATTTCGCGATGCTCATCGGTTATGGCGCAAGCGCGGTAAACCCCTACCTCGCTTTCGAGATCATCGCCGACATGAAGGAACACGGCAGGCTTCCGAGGAGTTTACGGCTCGAAAACGCCATAGAAAACTATGTCACCGCCGTCAAAAAAGGGCTGCTCAAGATCATGTCGAAAATGGGCGTCTCCACGATTCGCTCCTACCGGGGCGCACAGCTCTTCGAGGCGGTCGGGCTGAATCAAGCTTTTGTCAATGATTATTTCCCCGGGACCTCCTCGCGCATCGGCGGGATCGGCGCGCCCGAAATAGCCCGCGAAACACTCGAACGCCACGCGAACGCCTATGCAAAAAATGACGCGGAGATCGAGGCTCTTGACTCCGGGGGTCAGATTAGCTACACCCATCATTCTGAAAAGCACTTTCTATCGCCCGACGTCGTGATCGCCCTGCAGCGGGCGGTGCACGAAAACAATTATGCCCTGTATAAGCAGTATTCCGGCATCAGCAACGATGTTGATCGCAACCTCTGCACGCTGCGCGGGTTGTTTACTTTCAAGGAATCGAGAGGAATTCCCCTTGCCGAAGTCGAATCTGCCGACTCAATAGTCAAGCGGTTCGTCAGTTCTGCGATGTCCTTCGGCGCTATCAGCAAGGAAGCGCACGAGACCATCGCGATCGCCATGAACCGTCTCGGCGCCGCATCGAACTCCGGCGAAGGCGGCGAGGATGAGGAACGCTACCTGCCGCTTGCCAACGGCGACTCGAAAAAGAGCGCGGTAAAACAGGTGGCCTCGGGCCGTTTCGGCGTCACGAGCAATTACCTCGTGAACTCCCGCGAACTGCAGATCAAGATGGCGCAGGGCGCGAAACCCGGCGAAGGCGGCCAGTTGCCGGGCCACAAAGTGAATGCGCTCATCGCCAAGGTCCGTCATTCCATGCCTGGTGTCATGCTCATCTCACCGCCTCCGCACCACGACATCTACTCCATCGAAGATCTGGCCCAGCTCATCTTTGATCTCAAGAGCGCGAATCCGGCTGCCCGCGTGTCGGTAAAGCTTGTTGCCGAGGTCGGCGTTGGCACGGTAGCCGCCGGTGTCGCAAAAGGAAAGGCTGATATGGTGCTTATCAGCGGCCATGACGGCGGTACCGGCGCCTCCCCCCTCTCATCGATCAAATATGCCGGCATCCCGTGGGAGATCGGCCTCGCCGATACGCAACAAACCCTTGTCATGAACCACCTGCGCGACCGCATCCGTGTGCAGGTGGACGGGCAGCTGCGCACCGGACGCGATGTGGTCGTCGCCGCCATGCTGGGCGCCGAAGAATTCGGGTTCGGCACCATCGTGCTGGTCACTCTGGGCTGTATCATGATGCGCAAGTGTCATCTGAATACCTGTCCGGTCGGCGTAGCTACGCAGGACCCCGAGCTCTGCAAACGATTCACGGGCAAGCCCGAATACTGCATGAACTTCATGCGGTTTGTCGCTGAGGAAACGCGAGAAATCATGGCCACGCTTGGCGTCAGAACCTTCGATGCACTAGTCGGCCGAGTCGATCTACTCTACGTCAATGAAGCAATCGACCACTGGAAGCGTCGCGGCCTCGATTTTTCCCGCTTACTCGAGACCCCGAAAGTCCCTGCCGGCTCGTCGCTTCGCTGCACCACGCAGCAGGTACACGACTTTTCGCTGTCGCTCGATCCCGAGCTCATCGCACAGTCGACGAAAGCGCTCGAAAAGAAGGAGCCCGTGAACCTGTTCGCTTCTATCCGGAACTGCAATCGCACCGTGGGTGCCACGCTCTCGGCGGAAGTGTCGAAGAGGTATGGACTCAAGGGTTTGCCTCCCGACACGATTAAGTGTAAATTCACCGGCTCGGCAGGCCAGAGCTTCGGCGCGTTCCTTGCGCCGGGCATCACCCTGGAGCTCGAAGGCGACGCCAACGACTATTTCGGCAAGGGACTCTCTGGCGGTAAACTTATCGTCTACCCGCCGAAGGTTTCTTCGTTTCGGCCGCAGAACAACATCATCACCGGCAACGTGAACCTGTTTGGCGCTACCGGCGGCGAGGCGTACATCAACGGCATGGCCGGGGAGCGGTTTGCCGTTCGCAACAGCGGCGCGATCGCCGTTGTCGAGGGCGTAGGCGACCACGGCTGCGAGTATATGACCGGCGGCACCATCGTCGTGCTCGGCAAAACCGGAGTCAATTTCGCGGCCGGCATGAGTGGCGGCATTGCCTACGTGCTTGAGGAAGATCAACTGTTCGATACCAAATGCAACCTCGAAATGGTCGATATCGAGCCGGTCACGGACGATCTCGATGAGCGACGGCTCTATCGGCTGATAAGCGAACATGTCAAGCTCACCGGCAGCGAGTACGCTGCGCGGATCATCCGCGACTGGACCGAGATGCTGCCCCAATTCGTCAAGGTGATGCCCATCGACTACCGCGAAGCGCTCGAACGGCTTCAAAAGGAAGAATCAAAGGAAACCGAAGTGGTGGCTGTCACTGAGGAGGTCTTCAGATAAATGGGCAAAACGACCGGATTTCTCGAATTTCCCCGCGTTACCGGCACCTACCGGCCGATCGCCGAACGCGTGGGCGATTATCACGAATTTACCGTGGCACCTTCTCACGAGGATCTGTCGACGCAGGGGGCACGGTGCATGGATTGCGGTATACCTTATTGTCATGCCGTAGGGTGCCCGGTATTCAACCTGATCCCGGAATGGAACGACGCTGTTTACAATGGTGATTTCAAGGATGCGCTTACGCGCCTGGAGGCCACGAACAATCTGCCGGAGATCACCGGCCGAGTATGCCCGGCACCCTGCGAACCGGCCTGTACGCTCGCGATCAACAGCGCGCCGGTAACCATCAAGCAGATCGAACTTGCCATCATTGAAAACGGCTTCAAGCAAAGATGGGTGGTCCCCTACCCGCCACGTCACGAGAGCGGCAGGAAGGTGGCAATCATCGGCAGTGGCCCGGCAGGACTTGCGGCGGCGCAGCAGCTTCGCCGCGCGGGTCATAGCGTTACCGTGTTCGAAAAGGCCGCCCGGCTTGGCGGTATCCTGCGTTATGGCATTCCCGATTTCAAACTTGAAAAGTGGGTGATCGACCGCCGCCTGAAACAGATGACGGGCGAGGGCGTAGCCTTTGAGCCGAATGTACACGTGGGAGAAGATATTTCGGTGCGCTATTTGCGCCGGACCTTCGATGTAGTTCTCCTGACCGTAGGCGCCGGACTCCCGCGTGATCTCGTTGTACCTGGCAGGGAGCTCGGCGGCATTCACTTTGCCATGGAGTACCTGACACAGTCGAACAAGACCGTTTCGGGGGAAGGCTTTGCGGGCGAAACTATTTCAGCAAAAGATAAGTGCGTTCTCGTCATCGGCGGTGGCGACACCGGTTCCGACTGCGTGGGTACCGCGCATCGCCAGGGGGCAAAAAAGGTCTACCAGTTCGAGATTCTTCCGAAACCGGCGGTGTGGGAACAACCGTGGAATTCAAGCTGGCCGCACTGGCCGAACATTCTTCGTTCGTCAAGTTCCCACGAGGAGGGGTGCGATCGGGAGTGGTCCGTCCTTACCAAACAGTTTTCCGGCAAAGGCACCGTTGCGGAAGGCACCTTTGCCCGCGTCGATTGGCGGCAGGATGCCCCGACGGGCAGGCAGAAAATGGTCGAGATTGCCAGAAGTGAATTTTCTCTCAAGGCGGATCTCGTTCTCCTTGCCCTCGGCTTTGTGCATGCCGAACACAGCCGCCTCACCGATGAACTCGGCATCGATTTTGACGACCGGGGAAACATCAAATTCCGACACGATTACAGCACTTCGACCAACGGGGTGTTTGTGGCCGGCGACGCAGGCGTTGGCGCATCGCTCGTGGTTCGCGCGATCTATCACGGACGCGAGGCGGCGGGGGCAATTGCTAAATATTTGAAAGGTTAAAAGGTGCGACTACACTTTCTTCAGCACGAACCGTTCGAAGATCCCGGGTCCATCCTCCGGTGGGCCGGGGAGAGAAAGCACTCTATCAACGGTTCGCTGATTTTCAAGGGGGAGCCACTCCCTGCCTTCGAGTCGTTCGATATGCTCGTCATGATGGGCGGGTACATGAGCGTATACGAGGAGGACCAGTACCCCTGGCTTATCGCCGAGAAGAAGTTTGTCAAGCAAACCATACGGCAGGGCAAAGCAGTGCTCGGTGTCTGCCTGGGCGCGCAGATCATCGCGAGCGTACTCGGCGCAAAGGTGCGTAGAAACCGGTACCGGGAGATTGGCTGGTTTCCGGTGACCCTCACTCCCGGTGGCGAGCGGTCGGCGCTCCTTGATGGATGGCCAAAGAGGTTCGAAGCGTTCCACTGGCACGGCGATGCGTTCGATCTTCCCGCAGGCGCGGTCAAGTTGGCCGAGAGTGAAGCCTGCGCCAACCAGGCGTTCCTCTATGGCGACCGCACCGTGGCGCTGCAGTTTCATGTGGAAACTACCGCAGACAGCGTCAGACGGCTTGTGTCAAGTTGTAACGACGACCTTGCCGGCGACGGTCCCTACGTACAATCGGCGGATGCAATTTTAAAAAATAAAGACCCACTCGTGAAACTGCCAAAGCTTTTGTTCCCGATGCTGGATAGATTGTCAAAACTTTGATCTTTGTCGAGATGCAGAAGTGCCATATAAGGGTTCAAATTTTGAACCCCTATGGGATTTGCAATAGATTTTTTTGGGAATTATATACTTAATTCCCTCGACTCAATTTGGAAGCATAATCAAACCTCAAACTTCTCTAAAAAGCGGAAAATATTTGAGTTTTTTTAGGGAAGACCTCGATAAGAGATGCTTTTTTACTCGGTTATTGCTGTAAAAGGGACTTAAGTATATAAGTCCCATTTTTTTTCTCTCCAATTAGTTTTTTTCTCCTGTTATTTCTCCGACATATTACAATCGATCGAAGTCCTCGCACACAATGCTATTCCTTCCGTAATCATGCTTCATGCGCTCGAGACCGCGATGCAGTAATTCACCTTGAAAAGTGAAACGGTGGGTTCGCTGACGAACTGTTGCTACCTTTCACCCAAGGAAATAATATGGTGATAAGGGCAATCGGAGGAATCGTTTTCGATTATCCTTCAAAAAGTGCAAAAATGTACCATATCCCCTCTATTTCACATTTTCGCATCAAACGCTTACGTTTCCTGGCGAATTTAGCCTCTTTCAGGTGGCACGCAATTTGAACTATACACACTTCGTAAAATTTTATTGAGAAGCTGAATGAATTGTATATGACACCCATCACTCACAAGGAGGTTTTATGAAAAAGTTTCGTTTTCTGCCGTTTGTCGCTCTTGTAATCGGACTGCCGGTCGTGGCGTTCGCGACCCCATCGACGGAGTTATGGACCGCCGGAACCACGGACATTCAGCCGTACGGTATCGGACATCTCGATATCGACGATTACTTCCATATAACGAACTCGTCTTCAGACGCTTACGATGCTTTCCCCACTGACGTCGGCTATACGCTCGGCATTTTGCCGTTCAGCAAACTGCAGATGGAAATCGGCATTGACCTGATGGGAGCGCAGAATTTTCCGCTGTTGTTCAACACCAAGGCCGCTATTCCGGAAGACGCATTTTTCAAAGGCCAACCCGCCCTTGCCATCGGTATTTTCGATGTCGGAATAAAAACCGATGTTACCGATGCGGATATTCGCTACCTGAATATTGGAAAAACGCTTCCCATCATCGGCAGGCTGTTTGTCGGAGGATACGAAGGGAATAAAACAATAACAGGCAACGATGGGGTCAATAAGGGAATTACTCTTGCCTGGGACCGTTCCTTTCTCCCGACGAAATCCGCCGGCGGCGTTGACTATACCCGGATCACGGTTTGCGCAGATCTTGCCACGGGTAATAATGCATACGGCGGCGGCGGTCCCGGTGTTTCCTACAATTTCAATGAAAACGTCTGTGTGCTCGTCGGGCCAATCTTTTACAACGACCAGGCTATCAACGGCAGGTGGAAAATAACAACCCAGCTCGACGTCAACTTTAAAGACTGGTAACAGCAACAACACTATCCAATAAAAGAGTACTTATGATGAACAGAGGAGGATACAATCATGGCTGAACGAAGTGTTCCCAGCATAAAGCCTACCCTGGGATTATTGGGCGCAAGCATCAATGCCATGGCGCTCATCGCCCCGGGAGCATTCTTGTGGATCACGTATCAAATGCAAGCTGCCGCTACCGCGCCAAGCGGAGCATCGGTGGCTCCCGATATCTGGGCCGGTATTCTGGTGGCGCTCGTACTGGCATTTTTAACGGCACTTTCCTATGGACAATTGGCAAAAATTTATCCCTTGGCCGGTTTTGCCAGTTGCACTTATTTTGCCGAAAAAGCCTTTCTTGACAACCATCCCAGAGATACGCGGTGGGCGGCGCCGACCTCCATGGCGCGTGTTGCCAAACTCCTTACAGGATGGGCCGCGCACCTGTTTTACTGGGTTTATCCCGGCGTGATGGTGGCGATGATGGCCATTTTAATCGGCTTTATTTACACTCAATTCACCGGCAAAACACTTTCCAATCCCGAATTGGTAATAATCGGCACCGTGTTCGCCTTTGTAACAGGGTACATTGCTTATCGCGGCATAACCGGTTCCACGTTAACCAACATCTGGATCAATGTCATCCAATGGGTCGCGCTGGTAATTTTCAGCGGCCTGGCCATCTGGTATCGGGTCCACAATCCCCAACACGCCGCCACGTGGGCTTTCAGCGGCGCGTGGGATATCGTCAAGTTCCACTCCTTCAGCGGCGTTCTGGTTCAATCGACCGTGGCTATCCTCATCCTGGTCGGGTTCGAAAGCTGCACTTCCCTGGCCGCGGAAACCAAGCACCCCGAGAAAAACATCCCGAGAGCCATCATCATTGCCCTGATCGTTCAGGGCTTGATTGCCTACCTGCTGGAGTACTTTGCCACCGGCACCATGATCGGTAGTACGTTGACCGGCACCACGGGCAGCGGCGCCACGGCAGCAACGGTTACCTCCATGGCGGCTGCGGGGAATTCCAGCGCCCCGATCGGTGATTTGACAAAACTTATCGGCAACAGCTTGGTCCCCGGATTGGGCTTTGGTCTGATGATTACCATGGCGCTTACCGTTGCGATCGCCATCATCGGTACCACGTTAAGCTGCATGAACACGGCCGTCCGCGTCAGTAACGGCATGGCCGAAGCGCGGGAGGTTCCCGAGTTTCTGAGCTTCATGAGCGGATTTTCCACCCCACATACCGCCATCTGGGCCTTGGTAGTCGTATCGAGCCTTATTGGCGCCATCGGGGTCCAATCCGTGGTGGGCTTGACCGGCATTACCCTTGCTTCCAATTTCGGCACCTTCGTGCTGTATGGGCTTACCTGCGTGTGGACCATCGTGGCTTTTAAAAAGCGCGCGGATTTCAATGTCATAAAGCACGCCGTTATCCCGGGACTGGGGGTGATTTTGAATGTGGTCATGCTGATAGCGATCATTTACTTGTACGCCATCGGTAATGCCGATTCAAAGAACGAAGCCAAAATCTGCTTTTACATCGCGGGCGGCTGGGCGCTCTTGAGTTTTGTTTACGTGGTAATCACCTCCGTGCAGAAAACCTACGGAATCAAAATGATCTCGGCCATGATACGTCCGGAAAAGGTGGGGATTCTGACTGAAGTGCTCAAAGACGAAGATCTTCTGCTCGGAATGACCGTTACCAAAGTCAAGGGCATCGGCCGGCAGAAAGGGAACGTCGATGAAGGGGTCGAACCGATCAACGACAGGATCTCCTTCATCCCCAAGGTCCGCGTCGATATCGTCGTGAATGACTGGGAGGTTCCCAAAGTCATGGAAATCATGCGTGAGGTTTTGAACAGCGGTCAACTCGGCGACGGCAAAATTTTCGTGCTCGACGCAAAGGAAGCCATGCGCATCCGCACCGGTGAAAAAGGCGTTTACGCGGTTTAATAACACTCTAAAGAGGGGCGGGTCTAAAATCCGCCCCTACCAACAACCAGGAGAACCCAATGAAAAGGATAGAAGCTATCATTCGCACCGGTAAGGTGCGCGAAGTAAGAACAGCGCTCGATAAGGTAGGATACTCGGGCATGATGCTCTCGGAAATTGAAGGACATGGAAAACATAAAGGGTTGGAGGAGCAGGTTCGCGGCAAGACGTATAAGGTGGAATTGATGACCAAGGCGCGGTTGGAAGTTATCGTGAAAGACGGAGATGTTGAAAAAATCGTCAAAGCTATCAGCGAGGCTGCGCAGACCGGAAAAATCGGCGACGGCAAGATCTTCATTCACCCGGTGGATGACGCCATTCGCATTCGCACCGCCGAGCGAGGCGACTTGGCTCTTGCTTAAACCGGACAACCGGGCGGCAATGTAAAGAATCTCCCCGTATATAGCGAGGCATTAATTGAGCGCCCTAATAAGGGCGCCTTCCTATTCAAAAGGTGATTGCAGCTGAGTGGCATCTTCCTCTCGGTCTTTTTGGCTCCAGTAGTGCTGACCACAGTATTTCTTGCGTAACCCTGCAATCTTTCGGATTCTGCATTATTCCCATTATCAGGACATATTAGCTAAAAATAAAAAATCAATATTGTATCAAAAAGGCAGCGCCAATACAATTATGTATATGGTGTAACCTTTTTTATTGTTTAAAAACAATTCTTTTTGGTACATCTTTTGCTTCTTTTTTTACAATTTAGTATCAATTTAGCTTAACGAATCCAGTTCCGAGACTTATCGACGTAGTGAGGGTGGATATTCTATACATTTAAGTAAAACACAACTAGAAAACAGACCAGTCGGGGAGTCACCTCCTTATAGTCTTACCCGGCTCAATCTCAACCTTAAAGCACAGTAATAGCAACAACACCAACTAACAAAGGGAGTACTTATGATCAACAGTGGTGATACCGCGTGGGTCCTGACATCGACGGCTCTTGTCATGCTGATGACGGCGCCCGGTCTGGCTTTCTTCTACGGGGGGCTCGTCAGGAGAAAAAATGTCCTCTCGGTTATGATGCAGTCGTTCTTCATGCTGTGTATGGTAAGTATTCAATGGGTGCTGTTCGGGTACAGCCTTGCCTTTGGTCCGGATTTCCATCATATTATCGGCGGGCTTCAATGGATCGGGTTACACGGCGTCTGGATGACGCCAGATGCTGATTACGCCGATACAATTCCCCACCTGCTGTTTTGCATGTTCCAGATGATGTTTGCAGTTATCACTCCGGCGCTCATCACCGGCGCCTTCGCGGAACGCATGAAGTTCGCCACCTTCGCCATATTTAGTCTTCTGTGGGCTACGCTCGTGTACGATCCCATTGCTCACTGGGTCTGGGGAGCGGGCGGATGGCTGAACCGCCTTGGAGCGCTCGACTTTGCGGGCGGCACCGTGGTGCATATCTCGTCGGGTGTATCCGCGCTCGTTTGCGCACTCATGCTCGGGCGGCGCAAGAATTACCCTGACCAGCCGGTATCTCCGCACAACATGACCCATACAGTCATGGGTGCAGCGCTTCTGTGGTTCGGCTGGTTTGGCTTCAATGCCGGGAGTGCGCTACATGCGAATATGCTTGCGGTTTCGGCATTTACCGCCACCAACACGGCAACCGCTGTGGCTGCTCTCACGTGGATGGTCATCGAATGGCTTGTTGCGGGCAAACCAACCGTTCTCGGTGTTGCAACCGGTGCGGTGGCTGGGCTTGTGGCCATAACCCCCGCCTCTGGATTTGTCGGCCCTCTTTCTTCTATTGCCATCGGCATTATGGTTGGTACCGGCTGCTTTATCGCGGTCACCATTATCAAAGGGAAACTTGGATACGACGACAGCCTTGATGCCTTCGGCGTTCATGGCATAGGCGGAATGATCGGCGCTCTAGCAACAGGACTCTTTGCCTCCAAGGCGGTCAATGCCGGCGGCAATAACGGGCTTTTCTTCGGGAATCCGGCGCAATTCGGCATTCAAGCAATAGCGGTCCTTGCGACCATTGCCTATGCCGTGATAATGACCGTTATTCTGCTCACGATTCTTAAAGCGGTCATGGGCCTTAGAGTTAGCGATGATGAAGAAACTATAGGCCTGGATCATACGCAGCATAAAGAAAGCGCTTACACACTCTTAGACTGAGGAGAACGATCATGAAAATGGTTATCGCAATAATTCAGCCGCACAAACTCGATGCAGTCTTGAAGGCTCTCGATGAGAAAGAGATCTACCTGAAAACCGTCAGTAACGTACTCGGCTGCGGTAGACAGAAGGGGGAGTCGGAAGTCTATCGGGGGGTTCGCGAGGCAGGCAATTTGCTTAAGAAGGTCAGACTGGAAATAGCGGTCAATGACAACTACCTGGATGCAACCCTAGAGGCGATCACGTCGGCAGCTAAAAGCGGGAAGATCGGCGATGGGAAAATTTTTGTTCTTAATCTCGCAGAGTGCATCCGCATCCGCACCGGAGAAACAGGGTCGGTTGCAATCGGATAAGGCTATTGCGAAATTCGCGAAGTGCAAGAGGTAGAAGCATGCGCTCCTGCCTCTTGCACTTCTGATAGCCTACTTCGCAACAAAATGTACGGCATCAAAAAACCAAAGGTCGCTACGTGTCCTTTTCTCTACTCTGGCCTCACTTCTTAATCCCCTCTCCACGAGAGGGAAAGACTCAACGATAGAACATCGGCTACATAATAATATTGTGATTGTGCCTCTTTTTCCAAAATCCTGAGGCTGCCTTTTTTGTAACGTTTCAGCGAATTTGCCTGCGCATCTCCTAAATTATCCTTGTTTAATACAATTTTGTCGTTTTTTTACACTCAAAATGTATCAATTTATTATTTTTGATGCTGAACCCATTCTTTTCCACAAACTCTCCGCCTCTATAAATGAAAGGATATAATTCATGATCAACGGTTCCGATACCGCGTTTGTCCTTATTTCTGCCGCGCTTGTCATGTTGATGACCACGCCCGGACTTGCCTTTTTCTACGGAGGTCTTGTCAGAAGGAAAAACGTGCTTTCGACTATGATGCAGTCTTTTTTTCTGCTCTGTCTGCTCAGCGTACAATGGGTGCTGTTCGGCTATTCACTCGCTTTCGGACCCGATATCGGCCATTTCATCGGCAGCCTCTCATGGATTGGCCTCAAAGGCGTTACTATGGCCCCGAATCCTGACTATGCCGCAACCATTCCGCACCTGCTCTTTGTCACCTTTCAGATGATGTTTGCGGTCATTACGCCGGCGCTCATTACCGGCGCCTTCGCCGAACGCATGAAGTTTGTCTCTTTTGCATTGTTCAGCCTGCTCTGGGCAACGTTCGTCTATGACCCGGTCTGCCACTGGGTGTGGGGAGCGGGGGGGTGGCTCAAGCTGCGGGGGGTACTTGACTTCGCGGGTGGTTCCGTGGTGCACATAACGTCGGGGGTTTCGGCTCTTGCTGCCGCCCTCATGCTTGGCAAACGGCGAGGGTTCCCTTCCGAGCAACTTCCGCCGCACAATATGACCTACACGCTTCTCGGCGCCTCGCTTCTGTGGTTCGGTTGGTTCGGATTCAATGCGGGCAGTGCGCTTGGCGCGAATGAAATCGCGGTAAGTGCGTTTCTGGTCACCAATACTGCAGCTGCGGTTGCTGCCCTGACCTGGCTCGTCATCGAATGGCTCTCCGCCGGAAAGCCGACCGTGCTCGGAGGAGCAACGGGAGCGGTAGCCGGTCTCGCCACCATCACCCCCGCTTCGGGCTATGTTTCGGTGGATTCGGCGATAGCCATCGGCATTCTCGCTTCCCTTTTCTGCTATATAGCGGTTGTTTTCGTTAAGCAAAAATTTACCTATGACGACAGCCTTGATGCATTCGGCGTACATGGAATCGGGGGAATTGTCGGAATGCTGGCAACCGGGCTCTTTGCCAGGAAATTCATCAATGCTGCAGGCAACGACGGCCTCTTTGCCGGCAATTTTGCCTTCTTCCGGGAACAGGCGCTTGCAGTCGGCGCTGTAATTCTCTACTCGGTAGCGCTGACGTACATTCTTTTGAAGATTATCGATATGCTCTTTGGCCTTCGCGTCAATGACGAGGAGGAGGTCATGGGCCTCGACCATACGCAGCACCGTGAGAGCGCCTATACGCTGCTTGATTAAATAAATGCAGCGGCAGCCGCTATTATTGTGCGAAGAGAACACCTCATTCTGGAGAAACCTATGAAATTTGTCATTGCCATTATCCAGCCCCATAAGCTCGACGCAGTCATGAAAGCTCTTGATGAAAAAGAGATCTACCTGAAAACCGTCACTAACGTACTCGGATGCGGAAGGCAGAAGGGTATTTCGGAGGTATACCGGGGCGTCCGCGAGGCGGGAAACCTGATTAAAAAAGTCCGGCTTGAAATTGCGGTAAACGACATCTACCTGGATCAAACCATTGATGCGATTCGTAGCGCCGCACAGAGCGGAAAAATAGGCGACGGCAAAATATTCGTCCTTGATCTTGCCGATTGCATCCGCATTCGCACCGGTGAACAGGGTGGCGAGGCCATTGGGTAAAATATAAACTAACTACAAATTCTGGGCGCGTCGGTTAAGGTCGTCGCGCCCCTGTCGGACTCTCACTTCATGAGCCGATTGCCCAACCCCTTATGAATAATGACAGAATATTTTGTCACGCTATCACAAAATTAAAAATCTCACAGAAACAGACTACCTACGGTTAGCCTATATAATCTTCCTCAACTCAGAGCATCCAGCTGGGATCTAGCGAGAGGGAGGCTTCCCCTCTGAAAAATCTGTTTCAGTAGTAAATAATCCCCCGCATAGCGGGGGGCATTAATTGAGCGCCCTATAGGGCGCCCCTCCCTATTCCAAAAGTAATCGTAACTGAATAGCGTTTTCCTCATAGTCTTTTTGCTGCTGCCAGCGGACATATTTTCTTATCGTCTCTTCATCCAGACCGATCGTGTTACTGCATAACCACGCGACCAGTAATGCTGACCATAGTATTTTTTGCGTAATCCAGCAAACTTCCGAAATATCTGTATCGAACTCTTGCCCTTCAAAATTCCCCGTACCCGACTTATACAATAGTTCGGCGGTATGCTCAGCACCAAGTGTATATCATCGGTCTGGACATTGCCTTCCAGTATATCGATCTTGTGTCGTCGGCATAATCCCCACACTACATAGCGAACAAATACCGAACATCATGTTGTATTACCCTAAACCTATATTTCGGCCACCACACTATATGGTATTTGCAATCCCACGCCTCCTTTGGTTAATGGTAACTTTGCACCATGGGAGGTACATTATGACCACGCTGACAGCAAGAGCTTAGGGCGCACACCTCTCGGCATAGCCGAGAGAACTAATATCCATTAGAAGATTCTGCCGGATTGTGAAGCCTAAGTTTCGTGTGGCGTGCGGCTTTTTGAAACGTTAAGAGGGAATCCCCCTTAACGTGACCTTTAATCATCTCTTTGCCCTGCCTTGGCCTCAATCGTTTTTACATCTCCTCAATCTCTTCAAATCCCAACAACCAGATACACTTCTTCAACACCACCCGAAAACTCTTCACCAATGTAAGTCTGAACCATTCCGCCCCGCTTCCAATCACCGGGCAGGAGTGGTAAAACTCGTTGAAGCACTGGGCAAGTTCGAAAGCGTACACCGCGATGGTAGTCGGCGAAATTCTGGCATAGGCTCCTTCTACGGCATCGGGAAATGCCTGGATTTTTTTAACCAACCGTATTTCATGGGCATCGAGCTTGCCGATCTCCGATGTCACGTTCCCCACTTTCCCTATTCCCGCCGCTTTCCGCAGGATTGATGACGCCCGCGCATAGCTATACAAAAGGTATGGTCCGGTATCGCCTTCGAAGGCAATCGCCTTCTTCGGATCGAACACCATCGTCTTGGCGATGTCAACTTTCAAAAGTTGGTATTTAATGGCGGCCAGCGCGATTTTTAGGCTTCGCCCGTCAATGATATCTTCCGAAAGCGTATAGCGTACGCGCAGCTCGTCTCTGGCGAGCCCTTGCGTCTCCGCAATAAGATCATCCGCATCGACCACGGTCCCCTCGCGCGATTTCATCTTACCTTCAGGCAGTTCGACCATGCCGTAGGAAAGGTGCATGATCCTGCCGGCGATCGGGTAGCCGAGTTTTGCAAGAAGCTCCTTGAGCACGGTAAAATGGTATTCTTGCTCGTTTCCGACGACATACAGGGAGAGATCGTACCGATACTCCTCCTCCTTCAGGACCGCCAGATGAAGATCCTGCACGATATATACCGAGGTGCCGTCGGGCCGTAAGAGCACTTTTTCGCCCGCCCCTGTTTCCCCAAGGTCAGCGCATACCGCGCCGTCTTCCCTTTTGTAAAAAATTCCGCGCGCCAGTCCGTCGGCGACAATTTCCTTCCCACACTTATAGATTCGGCTCTCAAAATATTCCTTATCGAACGCAACGCCGAAGAGTCGGTAGGTGGCCTCGAACCCATCAAGCGCCCAGGCGTTCATCTTCTTCCAGAGCGCCACCGTCACAGGATCGCCGGCCTCCCACCTGCGCAGGAACTCCTGCGCACGTTCGTTCCATGATTCGTCATTCCGCGCATTCCTATTGAACAGAACGTAATAATCGCCTACGAAATGGTCGGATTTCTTTCCAACGCTTTCGGGGGTCTCTCCCGCCCCGAGCATGGCATATGCCAGCATGGACTTGCAAATATGGACACCGCGGTCGTTATTGATGGAGCAGCGAATTACCGTATTCCCGCAGAACGAAAGGAGACGCGCCACGCTTTCACCAATGGCGATATTGCGCAGATGGCCGAGATGGAGCGGCTTATTGGTATTCGGCGAGGCGTATTCCACCACGACACGGCGCGCCAAAGAGAGCCTGCCGAAATCCTCACGGGAGGAAGCGACAAACACATCGCGAGCCATTGTGCGAATGTCAATAAAAAAATTGAGATATCCGGACACGGCTTCGATCCGGTCGATATACGGCGGCTTAATCATTTTTGCACGAAGCTCGACGGCAATAGCGGCGGGGCTTTTCCGGAAAGATCGAGCAAGCGAAAAACAGGGGAAGGCAAAATCTCCGAGCGACTCCAGGGGAGGAACTTCGATCAGTCGGGCGATTTCGTCCGCCGCCAGATGTTTTCCGAGAGCGGTGGAAAGCAGCTCGACAATATGGTGCTTCATAGCAGTTCCTTCCATGTCGCGTCCGTTGCTGACCGTGTCAAGACCCACGGAGGAATCGCACGCGGGTGAACGATACTTGTCGTTATGCATGCGATGCAGATACGGGAGTGATGCCTCCCGTTGCGTTAGCGGACGGTTTGCCGTGCCTTGCCGACGGCCTCGCTGAGCATCGTAAAAGCGTCTTTGTCAAGATATGCCTGCAAAAAAGCCTTCTTGTCGTCAAATTGCTGCATCGCACCGTGGATATCGTTACGGCCAAGCATTTCGTAGATGGTTTCAATGGCGGCCGTCGCCTTTTCCCGATTCCTCTCCGCGAGAGAGGCAGGCGTCGCCGCGCCGGGAGCCGCCTGAGCGCCATTCGCGACCAGCTGAATATTGTTTGAAGCGGTCACCCACGTCGGATCAAGCAACTGGCCGACCGTTGCTTCGAGAAGCGCGAACGCCTCGGGTATCAGGTACTGGCGCAGGAGAGGTTTTTTACTGTCAAACATATCGTACGCAACCCGTGCTTTGCCGGTTTTAATCATGTTGTAAATCCCCGAGGATATCTGCATGGCGTGCGTCCTGTTTGCCTGAAACTCAAGTTCGGCTTTTTTTTTCGCTTCGGCCTCCAAGCTGTCGAGCCGGGCAAGTTCGAGCCGCTGCCGTACTTCTTCGATCGCTCGTATACTGTCCTGGCGCTCCCGCGCCTTCTTGATCGCCTTCTGGCGTATTTCCTCGAACACATCGTGACTGCCATCGGCTTCGGATGCCGCCGCAACCGAATCGACTTCCCGGCTCATGGCATTACTCTTTTCTGCCGGCGATTTGACGGAAAGGATGGCCTGATCGATACGCGCCGACTTTTCCCGGCTAATACCCGCTGGATGCACTACTTCATCCAGATATGCGCTCGCCGCCTCGGTACCCTTTGATCTCAAAATATCGAGGTTAACCTGTACCAGTGAATCCTCACAATGCTTGAGTGCGCTGGTAAGTTGAATCAAGCGCCATGCACAAGCGCTGTCTCCGGCGAGAAGAATCTGCCCTTTTATCGCCGAAAGACGATAATCGGCATCGGCAATAAGAGAGCGGGCCCGTCCGATTCCAGCGAGGGTGATAAGTGACTGGGCGCTGTCTGCCTCGGCGTTGATGGCTTTGAGTTCTTCAACGGACTGATCGCAAACCGATACGCGCTCCTCAAGATGACGAAAGGTGGCCGGGGAAATTTCAAAAAACTGCTGGTTGCGCAAACAGTAACGGAACTCCTCATCGGCTTTCTCTTCATTTCCGTAGATCAATGCCTCTTCAAGCGCGACCACTACGATTCGTGAAATGGTTTTTCCACGACTGTTTATCGATTTTCCCATCGCACCGGCCCGCTGCGGATCAAGCCCTTTCATCCGGGTCTGAAATTGCTGAAGTGCGGGAAAATCGGGGCGGTCTTTTACGACTTCCCGATTAAAATCATTGATGAGGGCCTCGATGGTCGCCTGTCCTTGCCGCACCTTCTGGAGGACCATATCTTCTTCCTCAAGGGCAATCTGCCCTTCAAGCTCGTTTACTTTCCAGATAACGTACGATGCATTGCGATCCCCCCTGGCCTCTGCCCGCAGTCGCTCCGCCACCATTTTCGCATCGGCAATGGCCTTCGCCCGGGCGAACCCGGCGCCATCGACGGAGGCCCCTTCACTGAGAAGAAAAATCGCCTGCATGATCGTGGTATCGATATAATCTTTGCTCAACACCAGCGTATTTTTTCCGGCGGCGTCGGCTTCCATTACCGTGCCGCACAGAGCAACCGCCGCAATCGCCCATAGCGCGAAAAAATTCGCCCGCAGAAAAACAATAGCGAAAATCGTAATCGATCGATTTTTCATTGCACCTGCCGTTCTTTCATGGCGATTCAATACAAAAGGGTGAAGAAGCGATACTCTTCACCCTTTTCGCCATTGGTGTTAATCAACCATTAAGGAGATTAATACTTGGCTCCCTTGAGCTCGGCCTCCCGGATCCTTTCTTGGAACATCGATTCCTCCACCTTCAGCGTCGAGTACTCCTGGGCCGTTTCGATGAACTTGAACTCGACGCGGCGGTTAAGTGCACGGCCGGTTGCCGTATTATTGGTTGCAATCGGCTTGGTTTTACCGTAGCCGATCGCGATCAGAGACGAATCCGGAATACCCCGTGCAATCAAGTAGGTTCGGACCGAAGCGGCGCGAGCCGCAGAAAGCAGAAGGTTCAGATCATCCCCACCTCTGCTGTCCGTATGGCCCTGCACCTCATATCTGAGCAGCGGATACTGCTTCAAGAAGCCAACAGCGTAATCGAGCGCCGCAAAGGAGACGGGAAGCAGTTCCGCGCTGCCGGTTTTAAAGTTGATATCGCGTAGCTTGGTATTGAGTACCTCCATTTCCTTGACAGTCGGCTTCACCGTGTCCACCTTGGGCTTCACCGTGTCCACCTTGGGCAGCGTGTCGGGACAACCATCCTCATCCATATATCCATTGTAGTTTTCCGGCGCCCGTGGGCACTTGTCGAGGCTATCGGGTATGCCGTCTTTATCCTGATCGAACACCGGGCAACCGTCATTTTCTCTGGTTCCCGACAGGTTCGGGCACTGATCGAGAGTGTCGGGAATGCCGTCGTTATCATTATCATAATCAGGACATCCATCCTCGTCCTGGAATCCATCCTTATCTTCAGGGATGTCCGGGCACTTATCGACGGAATCGGGAATGCCGTCATGATCGCGGTCATATTCAGGCACCACGACAAACTTTGGCGGAAGGGTCATGCCCCAATTGAAGCCGAGCCCGGCTGCGACTTCCACACCATTCTTGGGAACAAAATCAAAGGTTCCAATGGCTTTATAAGCGGCATTCATCTGGAAATATTTGAAATTCAACCCGATGCCAAGTGCCGAAGCTATCAGCTCGGGGCCGCCGACGACAAATCCCACGCGCACCGGAAGAAAGCCGTACAGTACGCCGGCTTCGCCGCCGACCGAAAGACGCGGAATGTACGAGTTACCCGGATCCTGGTTGAATCCCTGTTCGTAATTTGCGCTGAGATTGATATATTGAGCCAGATAACGGGTACTTGTTTTGGACAGGTCGAATGTCCGGGCATAGCCGAGGTCAAGCTTGAGCGGGAGCATGTAGGCAAAGCCGTTGCCATTGACCAAGGAGTCGTTCGTGGAGTCGGACATGGACCCTCCGTTGGCCATGAACAGGGAGTCAAACCCCTTGGCGGATTTATTCCCGAATTTGTTGATGATCTGACCGGCGTTGTAAGCGGTAAGCCCGGCATTCTGAAGGTTATAAGTCACTGTGTGAACCTGATTGAGCCAGAAGATGACGCCGAGGTCCCGCACATTGATGGTCAAAGAACCTTTTTCGTCATAGAGAATGCCGCCTATATCGAGACCAATCCCATGGCCCGTGATCGGCGGTAATACAGAGTTGGTAAAGGGGTCGCTGTAGAGCCAGGGACCGGATAGTCCCGTACCGGCAGTCTGCACGGTCAGGCTGCCGTTCCCTACATATTTCTCCTGACCTCCTGATGTATCATAGCGCACTGAGCTTCCCGGACTGGTTTCCGAATGAAACATCGCGTGCCCCATGATGTATTTGACGTCCAGCCCCCCGGCGCCGTAACGAAGGCCGAAGAAATTGTTCAGCGCGGGAACCGTCACCGGAAGACCAGTACTGAAGGTAAAATCGGTCGTCCACAGGGCATCTGACCGCATATTAGAAAAATCGAGCGATTGACCGCGCACGGGTCCGAGGCCCATGATTAAATCGAGCGGGCCTGAAGGCAAATACAGTTGTGCATCCACATGCGTGGTAACATCGAAAGCGAAACGATTAATCGCAAAGCTCAGAAGAGTGGACTTCACCCCGGAATAGATGGTAACTCCATCCTTGAATCCATTAAGCAGCTTGCTTGAAACCGTCGCGGGCGAATCAGAGGCATTGATATTGAAACTATTCATTATAATGTTCGTGAGATACAAGGAAAGCGCGGTAGTATCATTTTGTGGAATTTTGGTAAAAGGGGAGAGCGCCAGCTTATCGCTCCACAGACCCGCCGCGTAATCCGTAAACGGGCAGACCATGAGTCCGCAAGTTGGAATCTGATCAACGCCGAGAATCGCCGGGTTCTCCTGCGCCGCCTCGGTTGATGTTCCGATGGCGTTCCTTGTCTGCGTGCCCAACGCATTTATTGGGTCGTCATCAAGCGCGTAACCCAATGAAAAACCCGCAATCAGCAGCACTGCCACTCCATGCATGATTGTTTTCATTCGCATAAACCCCTCTTTATAGGTTGGTTCCATTTTGATCATGAACGATACGACCCCATTAATGCCAGATGAGAAGCGAATCCATGTTATTGTTGCCCACAAGATGCATCCAAGACCTGATTTTTACGAAATCCGTATCGATCAAGGCATCACTGTTCATGGGGAGGAAACGCGCTTCCCAGCGCCAACCGGCGCTGTCGGCCAGCAGCACGCTGTCTATCTGCCACGCGTTCAAAACCACCGTATCAACCGCGGTGGAATCGCGCGCAGGGATCTGCACGCCCGTGGAGCCGAGCAGATCGATGTATCCCGCACTGCGAGCCCGCCCGGTATCGGCAATATAAGCCCACACCGAATCAAGTGACAGCGAGTCCAGAGCATTCATGTGCGCCTTCGAAGCCATTAATGCATAGAGGTTTAAATAAAAATTCGACTTATTAAGAGTGGTCATATGGATCGTGGCCTGTATGCCGTCCATCTTGGTGATGTACCGCGTCGCCTTGGGTACCTGGAACCGGCCGGTACCCAGATCGAGACTGGCCATGGAATCCACATTCCAGCTGAGCATGACGTTCATGCGGGCCGTAACATTGGCCTTGACGAACATTTCACCCATATAAAGTTTGTAATCGGGAGAGGTGGGATCGGTCAATTCGTTGATCGCCCTCACATGCGTACCGACCGGCACCTTGACCCCGACCGCGATATACAACGAATCCGGGAATTGATTCACGATGCTGGTGATGTTGGTCGGAGCAAGCCTGAATGTGGTATCGTTGACGACATTATGCAGCGTCGCATTTGAGTCCACAAAGCTCCCCGATGGATTAGCCGGATTAAAAATCGTGTATTGAATCCCGAGGGTATCGATCATCGCCCGTCGAGGGGTCAGAAGGGTGCTGTCGGGCAAGTTCGGCTTCAGAAAAATGTCCGCCCAGACCTTGCTCAGGATAAGGCGATTCCGCAGCGAGTTTGAAGAGGCGGAATCCCAGGGATACGGCACCGCGACTTTGGCGGTGTCGCCGGCCCGGACATAGGGCAACATTACCGTACCCGCCATCTCCAGGAACTTGAAGTTCGGCCCCCTGATGGTGAAGAGCATCGAATCGCCGGCCCAAAGCGTCTCCGTCGCTCCCGTCGGAGGAACATTTGACACCGTATATATGACGCGGGAAACCGATTCGCCGCCGGCCGTGCCAACGTTTGGATCCCATATCGGAAATAAGCGCAACCCGGCAAGGTTGTACTTCAAGGAATCCGTTACGCTTCCACCCGCCGCAACTCCCAGTGGTTGAAAAGTTGCCTGTCCGAAGTAAAAGCTGGAATCCAGACCCAGCGCATTCGCGGCCGTAAGGCTGGCGACCGATACCAGTGAATTCTGAACACAGTACGATGTTTGCCAGAGATTGAGCTGGGTGATATTGATCTGCAGGGGAATCGACGTATAATTGTGGAATGCATAGACAAATGCTCCGGTCAGAATGTCGATATAATCGACGTCGAGCGTGTCGGTCAAATTATAGTCGTTTGTCACAACCTTACTGAACGAAATAAGGCTGTCCATGGCCTGGACGTAGCTTGCCAATAACCCGTTGCAACTGAAACTGACCGTGATCCTGGCGGCGGCGGCGGCCGACCCCTGAATAGTAACTGGCAATACGCCATTGCTGATCGTTTGTCCAGCTACGGGAACCTGAAGGGTAGTCGACGAGTTCGGTCCTAGAGAGGTGGTTGTTTTGGTTCCGAGCATGGCGATGGAAAGACTGTCGATGGTCGCCGAGGAATTGTTGGTAATGGTAACCGGCATCGCAGGGGAGGTCGAATCAAAAAGTATCGAAGTAATCTTGCTGAGCGGAGTGTTGGAGGGAATGTTGAAAGAACCCGCCGGCAAAGGTATTACCATAGACTCCACCGGCGCATTGGAAATCGGGATCGGTCCGAAAAAGGGGTGGAAATTCTGCGTCTGCATGGAATCCTGGCGCAAAATATAAGAAACGCTGTCGTTCTGAAGGAGGGACAAGGTGATGGTATCGCCTGGTTTCGTATCGGGCAACAGCGCCAGGGGATTGGTTGTATCGTAGTAAACCCCGGTGTCCTGCGCGCTTCTGCCCGAACCCACCACGGTGATGTTCTGGCCGTTGAGATTCGTCAATTGCTGACCCAGGAAGAATGAGTCGTTCGTCAGCGGAACGTCAATGACCGACTGCCACCGCAACGGTTTGTTGGTCGGGTTGGCGCACTGCCACAGCAGGATACTAGAGGCGGCAACGATGACGACACCTGCGATTTTCCCTCTGAGCTTTTTGACGGCTTTCACGGCGCGTCTCCTTTCAAAAAATGAAAGAATCAGTCTTATGTTTCTTAATTAATTGGATTGCAGCTCCCCCGCAAAAATATAGTATATAGAAATTATTATAATTTTCGCAAAAACTAAAAGCAATGAAAACGATTACGACGCTCTTCGACCCGGTTTGAAAGATCTCATTCCTGAACAGCCCGACCTTGAAGAACTGCTCGGGCAGACAGCCAAGGACAGGGCGACAAAGTCCATGAGAGAGGCTTCGCGGCATTCCTGCCAAGCAATCATTGCGCTGAGACCATCATTGAACATTCCGCAATGAATAGAGCCGATTTTTCGCAATATACTCTCCTACCGATTCCGGAACAAGATAGCGGCATCGGTAGCCTTTGGCAAGATACGTTCGAAGAAGCGTTGCGCTGATGCCCCATTCCGGGGCGGGAAAAGGAAGGAAATCGCCGTCGGCAAGCGATGGGGGAGGCGAAAGCGAAAAGCCGGGACGGTGCGCGACACAGAAAGTAACCATGCGCAGAAGTTCCTGATATCGATGCCAGGTTTCTATCTCGCACAGATTGTCGGACCCGACGATAAAATAAAAAGGCCTTCTGGGAAACACCCGTTGAAGTTTTTTGATAGTATCGAAGGTATATGAAAAGCCGGTCTGGCAAATCTCTTCTTTTCTTACCTCAAAGGAAGGCTCGCCGGCCGTAGCGAGACGCAGCATCGCAACGCGATGCTGCACCGATGCGCCGGGAAGAGGCTTATGCGGCGGCCGGCCAGTGGGAATAAAGAGCACTCTGGATAACTTGAAACAATCAATGGCGAGGGCGGCGATTGCGAGATGACCGTTATGGATCGGGTCGAAGGTCCCGCCCAGTACCCCGAGAGGCGTTGCCTCTTCCCCGGTAGTGCGCCACGACGAAGCACGCTCCTCCCGATTATCACTCTTTGCAGCGGGCGAGCAGCTCCCGGACCTTTGCGGCGACCTCTCCAGTCGTTTCCTGAGCGGCAAGCTCATCAAGCACCTCTCTGGCCTCGGCCTTTCGATTGAGTTCTATCAACAACTGACCTATATTGAGCCGCGCCTGTGCCACAAGATCCGAAGCGGGGTAATCCTGAATAAATGTTTTAAAATAAATAATCGCCGCCTCTTTTTCCCCTAGTTTCTGGTAAAACTTTGCGCTGGCAAACTCTTTTGCCGCCAATTGTTCCACCGTTACTTTAAGGTATTTCGCTGCGCTGTCGGCGTACGGAGAGGAGGGATAGTTCTCGAGAAAATCCTGAAACAACCGCTGCGCCTCGGCTATTTCGGTCTGGTCGCGATCGATCGACCGCGACGATTTCAAAACACAGTATCCGATCCTGAAACGGGATTCATCGAGGAATGGCGAGCGTGGAAAATCCTGCATGAGCCTGGTAAACTCCAGTTTCGCCTCAGGATAGAACTTCATCTGCATGAGGCACATGGCAAGGTAGTACTGAGCCGAGTCCATTATCTCGCTCCCATTGCATTTTTCCTTCACATCATCGAGAATATTCTTCGCACTGGAGAATTTTCCGGCATTGTATTTTTTTATCGCAACGGCCATATGTGCATCGCACAGCGCGCGCTGGGAAACGTTTTGCCGCCTGGCGCTGGCACAAGATCCGCATACCAGCGCCGCCGCGATGCAGAAGCACAGGAGAAGCACATGCTGTTTCATACCACTGCCCTTAAAAATGGTGAATCCACTGGATTAAAATAGAATATGCTTGCCGACCTGTGCGAGGAAGGTCATGCCCATACATAGCCATTGCTGAAAGAAAAACACGCGCGGCAGGCCGCCCCGGAGAAGAAACAGAATAGATGCATCATCCAGCTCCGCGTAACGCAGTCCATCGTGCAGACGCAGTACCCGGAGATTGCTCCCAATTGTATTTTTATATGATTATTTACTAATCTTTTCATTCATAGTGAAATTTTCCCTATTCGAGGGAGGTGCCGACAATTCTATGCAACGAATGTTTCTGCATAGTAAAATTAGAGACATCCGCCTTACCGCTATCCGACCGGATTATGAGGGCAGCATTACCATTGATAAAGAGTACCTTGCCAAAGCCGACATCCTTCCTTACGAAGAGGTCCATGTCCTGAATCTTTCAACGGGTGCACGAATCATAACCTATGCAATTTCCGGAGACAGGGGCTCAGGATGCATTGAACTCAACGGACCTGCTGCACGCCTGGGCATGGTGGGCGATGAAATCATGGTGCTCACGTATGCACTCCTGGATCCAATGGAAATTGAAAAACATCGGCCGACCATTATTTCCATTAATCCTACCCTATAGAACTGGTGAACGCAAAAACTACGATTGAAAAACCAAGGGAAATGTCACCGAAAAATTTACTCATTTTTTCAATTATCGGCATAATTCTCCTGCTCGCTATTTTTCTCGGCATCGTCCGCCGAAGTTCGATCAGATCTGGGGAACCCGCACCGGAAACAACCGCGGCGTCGATCCCGTACCTTGGGCCGGTTCAGGTATTGAATGGGTGCGGCATCGCTGGCGCGGGTGATCAAATGGCTGACTTCCTGCGCGCCAGGAATTTTGATGTGAAAAATATCGGCAATGCACCGGAAAGCAATTACCCCTATACGCTCGTTATTTCGCGATCGAAAAATATGACCATTGCGCATCAGTTAGAATCAGCGCTCCATACCGGTCACTGCGTGCTGATGCGTAACGGCGAGGAAACCTATGTTGCAACCGTGATCATCGGCCCCGATTACGAAGAGAGAATTCAGTGAAAAAAAAATCAAGCCCGCCCCTTGCCGGGATCCCGCTTATAGACACCATAGTCGCGGCAGCGCGGGATACATTGGCTGAAGGCATCACCGTGATCGACCTCCGCGAAGCGGAGGCCGTCGCTGATTATTTTATTATCTGTGAAAGCGAAACAGCCGTCCAGAACCGGGCAATCGCCGATGCGATTATTGATAAATGCGTCGAATCCGGTACGCGGCCATGGCACGACGAAGGAGCGTCGGAGGGACACTGGGTGCTCCTTGATTTTTCCGATGTGGTGGTCCATATCATGCTCACCGACCTCCGGGCCTACTACAATCTCGAAACCATGTGGGCAAAGGGAAAGCGGCTCGATTATTGATTTCGGCCCCTCATCGGACCGGTCTCACGGAATTATCTGTTCTTGAAGTGCTGGGCCAGCGTGTTGAGCTGTCCTTGAGAGGGACGGACGTGGGGGGCTTTTTTTCCGAGATTCTTCATGGAGAGTGAGATCCGCCGTTTCTTGGAATCCACCTTAAGGATCCGGACATCGACCTTGTCGTGAAGCGCCACCACCTGCTCGGGAGACTCGACATATTCATCAGCGAGCTGAGATATATGGACAAGGCCGTCACAAACGGCGTTGATGTTGATAAAAACGCCGAAAGGCGTGATGTTGGTGACTTTCCCGGAAACGATGGAACCCTCTTTGAGTTCGGCAAGCTTCACCTTGCGCTTGGATTTTTGCAGTGAAGGTCCGGCCGGTCGGAGCGAGGCCCGTAGCTGGGGAATCAGTTTTTTTTCCAGATAGATTTTGCGGATAAAGTCTTCGGTCGCGAATGATCGAAGCATTTCCGGATCGTTCATGATTGTATCGAGGGAGACGCCGATCTGCTCCCCGGCCTCTTCAAGCCACCCGTAGTGATCGGGATGCACTAATGAGCGATCGCGGACATCTTCACTTCCCGGTGTCATGATGAAGCCGGCGATATTCCGGAAGATCACCTCGGTCATGCCTGGCACCGTAAGCAGCGCACTCTTGGAAGCGATTGTCTTCTGGGCATCCACAGTACGAATATTCCGCAACACTTCGGCGGAAACGCACGACATGCGTGCAATCGACGATTCAACGACCTCCTTGACGGCTACCCCTTTATGCAGGGCCGAATCGGTGAGAATACGGTCGATAATAGCAAGGAATCGATCTCGCGGCATCGCCCGCTGAAGAGGAAGCACCGAATAGAAGTCGACGCCGATGTGTGGAATAAGTTTGATCGGTTTAAGGCACATAAGCGCAATACCATAGAGCCTGCGCATATCCGCATCGAGGAGGGTTTCGATTTTTTTCGACACCCATTCTGATTCGCAAGGGTTACGATCGGCGGCATCGGGCTTGTGGCGGGATATGGGCGGCGGCGGTTCGCCCTCTCCAGGCTGAGAAACGATTCGGGCGAGTGCCGCTTCCGCAGCGGCGGCCTGCACATTATCGCAAACGATGATTTCTGACGGATGGTGGCGAAGGAAAAATTGCCGTATGCGGTCGTATGAGGCAATGGAGCCGTCTGCAGTGCGTTTTTCCGACGTGGCTCCGAGCAGATCGCCATGGCCGCTCACGACGAGAAATAACATCTGCTTTACCGGAGAAGCATCGACGATGCAGAGCGTCCCTCGTTTTTCTTCCTCGGCAAATTTTTTCTCCAGCTCGGGAACTATCCGCGCCACGATCCACTCCCACGCTTCCTGCTGCAAGCGAATTTTGACATCTCGTTCGATGATCGGTTGAAGCAGTCGTTGCCAGCTGTCATCAATGATTTCACACAGGAGATCGAAGCCGCTGAAGTCGAGATTCTGAATGAAATGCTGGCGCAGGAGTTCGGTAATGCGGAAGAGCTGTACTCCGAGCCGGCACCGGGCCGACTTTTCCTCTTCGGCCGCAAGGAGAGTCAGGATCTCGTCTTTTGTCAACTCCGCGACGGGCAGTTCCTTCCCGACGTACCGGGAAAACCGTTGATCCTGCCGGTTCTTCGGTGTTACCTCGAAATAGCCGTCCTCATAAGCGAAGTCACGCACCATGGAACGAATCGTTTCGTCATAGGCAAGCCTCTCAGCCAAGACATCTTTGGCGCCTTGCATGACATCAGCGGTTGTCTTAAGGGATGGATCCTTACCGATATACTGTTCCGCAAGCTCTTCAATAGAGAGGCTCTGTTCCTCCTGACGGGCGATGAGATCGGCGAGCGGTTCAAGCCCCTTTTTAGCGGCAAGCTGTCCTCTGCTTCGCGGATTCGGACGAAGCGGCAACAACATATCGTCGAGATCAAATGCGTCGGCGGTCAGGTTAACACGCTTTTCGATAGACGGGGTGAGTCGTTTGGCCTTCCTGAACGCATTCAGGACTCGCTTCTTTTTCGAACCGAGTTCTTCCATTCCCTGCAGGAAGTCGAGAATTTCCCAGAGCACCGCGATGGGCAGCTCGACGGCGACCGCCGGCAGGTACTCAGCCAGATAGTAAGGGGTGTCACCCTTTTGAAAAGCATCACAAATAAGCTCGGATAAGGGCGCCGATAGGTTCCACTTTTCGGAAACTTGCTTCGCGAATTCGATCATGAGGCCCGAACTATAGGAGGATAATTAAACGCCACCGGAGGGAGAAAATAAAATATGCACACCGGTAAGGCAACAAAACTCTTACCACCCGAACGAAGAGGAAGGCGCAAGGCCTGCGACCCTAACTCCCGTTCGTCCTGAGATTGTCGAAAGACGAACGAATCTCTTTGGGAGTTCTCCTTTATGTATCCTTCATCCCTCTTCATTCATCATTCTTACTCCCCCATCACCTGTACGAAAATCTTTCTTGACCGGGGACGGTTATCATGGTCGATCACCACGATCTGCTGCCACTTCCCGAGCTCCATTATGCCTTCTGTAAATGGTACCGTGATCCCGGGCCCCATGAGCGTCGCGCGAATGTGGGAAAATCCGTTATCATCGCCCCACGTCTGCGAATGCCGCGAGTGCATGGTATGCGGCACGATAACCTCCAGGCTTTCGCACACGTCCGCCACGAGCGCCGGCTCATATTCCACGGTTGAGATCGACGCGGTTGACCCCACCACGAAGACCGTCACGATGCCGCTGCCGATTTTCGACGCGGCGACGATGTTCGCTACTTCGTCGGTGATATCCTTCACGTCGGAAAAGCCTCTGGTGGGAACGATGATGGACCGGCCGAAAACCATAGGCGGCTCCTTTGATCGATGTGGTGTTCTTATAAAATATGATTAGGCGGATGTCGCATACGCAGTTCGACTATGAGGAATAGGCGCCGGCGTTCCGCTACTTCGTCAGCGAATCCAGCATCGCATCAATATCAGTTGACTCAGGCGCCTTCGGTTCGGTTTCTTTTGCAACGACCGAGGAATCGATGCTCGGGGCAACCTCCCGGGGAGCGCGTGCGACCGTACTATCCGGCTCCGAAACGATAACGCCCTGCCGGACCATGATTGCATAGATCAACCTTGAGCGCCGAGTCACATAGCGCGCCGGCGAAGTCGGCCTGAACTTGATCGGGTTGGGGAGCGCCGCCGCAAGCTGCGCCGCCTCGTGAGCGCTCAGCTGCGCGGCAGAATGACCGAAGTAGCACTGCGAAGCGGCCTCTATGCCGAATATGCCGTCACCCCATTCCACGACATTGAGGTAGAGTTCGAGAATCCGTCGTTTACGGAGCGTGCGCTCGATCCGCCAGGTGAGAATCGCCTCTTTGATTTTCCGGATCGGGTTTTTGCTCGGGCTTAAATAGAGGTTTTTGGCAAGCTGCTGCGTAATGGTGCTTCCACCGAGCTCGAATGTCCTCGTTGTAATATCCTTTTCGAGAGCATACTTGATAGCCGGTAAATCGAACCCATCGTGCCGCCAGAATTTTGCATCCTCTCCGATCACTACCGCGCGTACGATAAACGGCGAAATGTAACCGTAACTCACCCACTGGCGCCGGATCGCAACCTGCCTCCCCTCGTCCCGCCATTGTCGTTCACGGTACTTCATGAAAGAGGTCGTGTCCGGATTATGCGTTTTGAGCTCCTGGATGTCAGGGAAAAAACAATACCATAGCACGTTGCCCAAGAAGCAGACGACCAGCAGGAGGAGAAATATGCCGAATTTTTTTGGGGGTTTGCTCATGTTCCGGTCAGATTATGTCGCTTTTAAAATACTCTCCTGTTGACAGATTCAGCCCCATGCGCCTGAACCCAGCCAAGATCCTTCTTATCGAGGTAACATCATAAACCT
Organism: Chitinispirillaceae bacterium; assembly: GCA_049521335.1. Classification (GTDB taxonomy): domain Bacteria; phylum Fibrobacterota; class Chitinivibrionia; order Chitinivibrionales; family Chitinispirillaceae; genus BOG-1184. The sequence continues at coordinate 8,528 of JBEKOX010000006.1, read as the reverse complement.
CGTGATCAGACTCACCGGAAACCACTACGTCGGCCGATCCAGTAAATTACCTTATTGCAATCTATTCAGGTCCATTGTATTTTGTCTTTGGTATCGACGATGCATCCGCTCAGTTTCCACGCTTCAAACGTCGCTCTGTCAGATTTCAAGGCATCGGCCTGCAATGATCGAAAGGGGTCCTTAAACAAAAAGCATGCAGGCGTTCAAGTGTTGAGGTTCGTTTATTCTACGGTGGGATCTATGATTAAGAAAATCAATGATGTCTCTCTTTATACAAACAGAGCACGCCACATAAAGGTAAAACGTTTGATAACGGCACTGCGAGTGCTTCTTGCGGCGGCTCTTTTGTTGTCTGCCTGCCTGTCTCCAACACGACCGTCATCTTCCGGACCCCTCTGGGCTCAGGATGCCGCCCATCCGGGGATGCATATTATTTATGCCGCAGGCAAATCCTTTATGCAGGGAGCCAACGATGCGTATGCTTCCGCCTCGGATCTTGAAACACCAGCTATGAAGACAACCTTTACCTACAACTATTCGATCGATACCACGGACGTAACCCAACAGGAATACTTTGCTGTAACCGGAAAGCAGCCCGATCTTACCTCCAGCTACGGGAGGGGTAACCGCTGCCCGGTTTCGTATGTAAGCTGGTACGACGCTATCCTTTTCTGTAATGCCAAAAGCAAGCTGAACGGCCTTGATACCGTTTACAGCTACTTTGCTCCCGATACCATCAGTTCAGGGAGCGTCGATGCCATGGCAAGCGTGACCATCCACTACGATCGCGACGGCTACCGGCTTCCCACCGAATCGGAATGGGAGTTCGCCGCGCGCGGCGCTTCCTCGAATCTGCCCTTTGCAACACCCGCCGACAGCCCGGCAGCGCTGGCTTCGGCATGGTTTGCGGAGAACTCCGCCGATACCTGTCATCCAGTCGCCCTGCTGAAACCAAATGGCCTTGGCCTTTACGATATGGCGGGGAATGTGTATGAATGGACGGGAGATTGGAAAGGTCCCTACAACACAAAAGGCACGACCAATTCCATCGGCGCCGAATATGCGGACAGTAATTATGAGCGCACGATCAAAGGCGGGTCGTTTGAACACCCCATGCTCTATTTGCGGCCTTCGCGGCGGTCGGCCACCTACCCCGTTTCGCTCGTCACGGCCTGTGAATTCATCGGATTCCGTTGTGCACAGGGAGTTATCCCCTCCCCGAACTATATCACCACCGATACCTCCGTTGTACAGACCAACCCGGTCGCCCTGACGACGGCCTCGGTTCAAAGTTTCCTCGGGACCAATGCGGCAAAACTTGTTTTTGTTAATGTTTCGGGCGCGAACCGGACCTTATGCACGGTTAATTTCAACCAGCCGAAGCCCGCAGTTTATGAATTCACCGACAGCAGGAGCGTGAATGTCCCGGAAATTTCCCCGAACGGCAGGTATGTCGCCTGGTGTACGCGCGGGGAGGGGTCATACGGGCCTTCCAACATTTATATCCGCTATTTCGATTCCCTGACGACGGCGCCATGGAAATTGAATATTGACAGCGGGTATATTCCTCGATGGTGGGTTGACAGAACAACCAACGATACCTTTCTGATCTATACCAATTCCGCCATCGACAACAGCCAGAGCGGCTGGCCGGCGACGGGAACATTCATGCAGATGATGGCGGGAGGAAAACCGAGCGGAAGCCCGCAGGTGCTCGTAGCGAACGGAGGCTTTCATGACGGATTGTCGACAAACCGGCAATACGTTGTCACCGGCTATACCAGGCTCCTCATGCGGGACATCACCGGCGCCGACTCCGTGGCCCAACGCCAGCTTTTTCTACCGCCGCTGAACGGCAAGGACTCTTCAGGGTCCACGCAGGTATGCAACGTCTCCATCTCCCAGGATACCGCGAACCTCAGCCGATGCCTGTTTCTGGATTTCGGATGCACTACGGTAAGCACCCTGACGCAATCGACCTACGGCATCCATCAGTATCTCTTCATCGCCGATTATACGGGAAGAGTGATCGCGTGGTATAACTGCCCGTCCGGCGAATCGGCATGGAATTTTCCCGAATGGTCAAACACCCCTTCCTTCGCGGCCGCCAGCGGTTGCAACAGCAGCATGGATGCGAATGCCCTGTATCTGATTAATATTCAAAACGGCGGTTATTTGCAGGTTGCGCAGGGAACGGAGTTGGAAAATCCCTCTCTCTGGGTGGGAACTATCATACAGTTTCCCCAGAATCTGTCCGAGGACAGCCTTGGCGCTTATGATACTCCCGACCAGAACGCTTTTCAGGAGCAATTTGCCGGCAAAATGCATCTTTTCTGGAAAATGCATCGAACGCTCAACGTGGCATTCGTCGGCAGTTCCCAGATCAGTAACGGCGTTGATTGCCATCAGCTCACTGGAGGGCTTGTCGGTCTCAATCTTGGCGTCGGCGGCGCTGCGATAACGACCTGCGCGCATATTATTCAGGACTACCTCATTCTTCAGGCCCCGAATTTAAAAGTCATCGGCATGAGCACCACGCCGTACTGGCTCAACGATTCCACCGGAGAATGCATGTCCCCCCCGGTTTGGGTTCCCTGTATCGAGCAGAGTGAAGGCTACCTGTATGATCAGAACCATAATTTCTGGCGCAACGGTTTGCCGCCTTTATTCGACTCGCTCATGCAGGTGGCCAACCCTTATACTCTTGGTACTTTCGACACGCTCGGTTTATGCATTTCCAGTTGCGATGGCTGGGAACCGCTATCCACCAGCGGATCGATAACATGGACCGTCACCGATACGAATTATATCCGGAATTTCAATATCATCGCCCAGATCGCCGCGGAGCTTGCCGCGCTTCAGATTCATTTTGTCATGATCAATTTTCCGGAAAACCCCGGAATGAAAAATACCCCTTATTACATGTGTGAAGGCCCCTCATGGGCGACCGGCGATTCGGTGATGCAGCAATTCAAGGCCCTCGGCAACAATAATCCGTATTTTCATTTTTTCGATCAATATAATAATGGCAACCCTGACTATGACAGCACGGATTTTACAAATCAGAATCATCTCTGCACTGCCGGTGCGGCCAAAATGGGACAAAGAGTTGATTCTCTCATTCATTCATTTTTAGGACAATAAACGACTTCGATAGCCATGCCGGGAAAAAAGATTCTGCCGCCTGCAATCGACCCGTCTTCTCCCCGGCTTACCCCGGTAGTTTCTCCACGGGCGGCCGCAATAAGCTTAAAAAAAACGATAGTCAAGGAGCTCCTGCCGTTCATCGCCCTATTCGTTGTCATTGTGTGGTATGCCGCATTCAAGGTCGGCCTCATGCAGTGCAATCCGGGGTATACGCCCGCCGAAGATAAAGGGATGTTCTGGAGCGAAACGGCCTACCAGTACCGGTACGCCAAAATGTTCGCCGAAAACGATCCGTATGTCTGGCAGACGCTGAAAAGGGATACGCGGCTTCAGTATCCCGACGGCGTCGATACCTGGAAAGATTACACTACCTTCATGGAGCCGTTCGACGGGCTGGCGTACCGCCTTTTCGCGCCGAAAAACATTCCCTTCCATGTCTTCCTGCTCTGGTTTGTCGCCCTGTTCAGCTCGTTGACCGCGCTCCTCATTTATACGGTATGCTGCACTTTGTGGAAAGACAGGATCATTGCCTTCATCGCCGCACTCTCATGGATGCTCATGCCCGCAAGCTTCATGCGACAGGTGTCGGCGATTTACCTGAAAGAGGACTTTTCCCTGTTTTTCGTGGCCGCCTTTATCCTGCTGTTTATCGTGAGTATCGAGGATAAGCGGCGTCGCATCGCGATTATCGGCGGAGCTTCACTTTTCATCGCACTGGCATCATGGCACCTCTCACAATTTTTCTTCCTCCTCCTTATGGGATGCACCGCGCTTCTCTTTATCTTCCGCACCGAGTGGGAAAAGCACTGGACCCGGAATATTCTCGTCTATCTTGCCTTTGCGCTGGCCGCCGCCTGCCTGCCCGTGCTCCGACAGCGGGCGTTTATCATTTCACAATCGATGATCCTCTGCTACGCCCTGCTCGCGGCAATCTTCATCAAAAAACGCTTCGAAAAGGGCGGGGCGACCCTGTGGTGGCAGAAAGTTGCGATCCTCGGCGGCGCCTTTTTTGTTTTTGCTCTGAGTGACCTCCCCTTTGTCGCGCATTTCAAGGAGTATGCGCACGTGTTCGAGCTCTTTATTTACAAAATCCGGTATCTCGGCGTAATGCCGTCGGACCCGTCGGCCCTCCCGTTTGAAGCGCGGGTATTCTGGGCGGGCGATTTCGACGGCGCGACGCTCGATAAACTTATCGCCGCCTTCAGGTGGTATGCGCCGTTCATTGCGGCCGCGTCGCTCTTTTTCCTCCTCGGCGCGGCATGGAAAAAATTGACGCGACAGGAAGAGTTTATCGGCGTGTTCTTTCTCGGCGCCGGTTTCATCTATTGGCTGGTCGACCGGTTGTCGGTTTTCTTCGCCCCGATCCTCGCCGTCACTCTCTGCGTTATCCCGCTTCTGCTTTTCCGCATGGCAACGAAAAAAAAAAGGCGCTCCCGGAGCACGAAAACATCCTCTTTTGCCTGGGCGGCATATGCCTTTTTCGGTATAATAATGGTTCTCAATTTTATTATTGTCAATAAAATGAAACCCGTCATCGGCGAAATCGCCGCCAACAAAATCGAAATGTTCGACTGGATACGCGCCAATACGGGAGCCGACGATCCGTTCGTCGGCAATTTTTCCGACGGCCCGATGATCCTGCTCTACACCGGACGCCCCGTGGTTCTCAACTCCCAATATGAAAACAGTTTTATTCGTAAGCGCACCGTCGAATTTTACAAAGCGTATTTCGGCAGCGAGGACGACCTCCATGCTTTTTGCACCAAATACGGCGTCCGGTACGTCATGGCGCGAGCGGCGGCGGCGATCGATGACAAGCCCGGCGCCGACCGGTGGAACGCCGCCTTCATCGGCCCCCTCCCGGATAAATGCGCCGCTGCCCTCATCCAGTTCGCGCCCCAGACCATGACCCATTTCGCCCCGGTATTTGACAATGCAGCGTACCGGATCGTGCAGGTCATGCGTTCCGGCGAAAAACCGGCGACACCCTGGAAGCGCGGATACAGCCCGCGGTTCGATGCCTCGCTTTTCGAGAAAAAAGGTTCATTCTTTGTTAATACCGATCTGTCGCTCAAGAGGCTGGACGCCGCCGATGAGCTGCTGCGAGACGCCGGGCCGCTGTTCTCACAGATGGTGCAGGAGTATCAAGCAAACGCAGCGGACCGCGGTCGTCAGATTGCCGACCTCGCTCGCGAAAAACTCAGAAAAGCGGCAATGCTTGACCCGAAAGATCACATGATCTACTACAACGGGGCGATCCTGGAAGCGGAGTCGGGGAATCTGCCCGCAGCAGTTGACAAGGCAGCACAAGCGCTTTCCATCGCGCCGTCCGACCGGCTCATCCAGCAAATGTTTTTCGACTTCGCAACCCGGACCGGCCAGTGGGAGCTTTCGGAGATAGCGGGGAAGAAACTTCTCGACGATCCCGCGAATTTCTGGAACCGTCCCTTCCTGCAGCAGCACATCGCCGATGCGGCGCTGTCCCGAAAAGAGTATTCAGCGGCCGCCACCTATGCGGACAGCGCCCTGGCCGGAATCACCCTTCCAGACAACTCAGGCTGCAACCGGGGAATGCTTTACTATATCCTCGCGGCAGCGGATTTCCGGCAGGGCGACGTGAAGCAGGCGCAGGCGGCTTTATCCGCGTGCGCGAAACTCTCTCCGGACACGGAGGTACGGAAGAGGGTCGAAGAACTCATTGCCGAGGCAAACGCGAATGCGGCGAAACGGTAATGACCGGGGCCGCGTGTTGTGGCGACTCTTCAAGGCCATGGAAGTCATTTCCCTCCCACCATCCCCCCAAGCAAAGCAGGTTTCTTGATCTGCTCAAGAAGAGTATCGTCAATAACCCAATCTTCTTTTGTATAATCCCAGATGGTTGCAAGTTTTTCAGGCCATGTGGTCTTTATTTCGGATAGAATGCCCGGATCGAGTTTCGCCTTGTAAAATGATTTAACATTGCTGAGGTCTACTCCCCGAAGGTTAGCTCCCCGAAGATCGGCATTCTCAATGTCGGCGCCCGGAAGGCGGCTTCCCCGAAGATTGGCTCCCCGCAGGGTGGCTCCCCGAAAATTGGCTTTTTCAAGGTTGGCATCCTTAAGATTGGCTTTCCGAAGGTCGGCATCCGCAAGGGTGGCGCCCCCGAGGTTGGCTTCTCGAAGATTGGCTTCCTGAAGGTCAGCACTATCGAGATCGGCTCCCCGAAGGTCGGCTTCCACAAGAAAGGTTCCCCCAAGGTAGGTTCCCCGAAGATAGGCTCCCCGAAGATGGACTCCCGCCAGGTTGGCGTTATTTAAATTTGCTCCCTCAAAGTTCGCGCTATCAAGGTTATCGTTATCAAGGTTGACTCCCTCAAGGTTGGTTGCACAGAGGTTGGCCTCCACAAGGCAGGCGTCCCCAAGGTCGGCCCCCGCAAGGTGGGCTCCTCGAAGGTAGGCTCTCAAAAAGGTGACCCCTTCAAGGTTAGCGTTATCGAGGTTGGCTCCCTCAAGGTTGGCGCTATCAAGGTTGGCGCTATCAAGGTTGGCTCCCTCAAGATTGGCCTTATCAAGGTTAACTCGCTTAAGATTGGCTCCCCGAAGGTCGGCTTCCACAAGCCTTGCGGCCCCAAGGTCGGCTCCTGCAAGACGGGCTTCCCGAAGGTCGGTTCCCCATAGGGTAGCCTCTTCAAGGTTGGCGTTATCGAGGTTGGCCCCCTCAAGGTTGGCGCTATCAAGGTTGACTCCCCCGAGGTTGGCTCTCTCAAGGTTGGCGCCAGGGAGGTTGGCTCTCTCAAGGTCGGGTATAACGGTGGTATGTTCTTCTCGCCATTTATTCCAATTTTCAATTCCGGATTTCAGCAGATGAAGTTGCTGAGAACACCCAATAGCTATCGCAAGCAACAACAGAAAGGTAATTATGCTTTTGTAGCCACCGATCATAATAACCACCGTGTTTCTTTGTACGCATTAAGCTATTTATTCTCATTTTCCGGAAAGTGGTTGCATGTAACACCGGCATTCTATTAATATATACGAAAAGTTACATTTTTCAACAAAAAAACCAATAAAAACCGCGATATACGATCATATTCGAAGGGATGTATCACGATTTTCAGGCAAAAGTAGTGCTTTTTGAATTAAAAGCAGTATTTATTGCCTATTTAATGCCGCAGACAGGTGAAGACGAACCGCAAATTTTAACGGATTTTCGGGTTTAAAAAGGCTCTTTTAGTCGTGTTCCCTCACCACGGGAAAAGAACGCTATGGTGCGGGCGAGCGGGCGCTATGTGGTGCACGTCGCCTTGCCCGTGGATCGATTTGGCGGTTCAACTCGCCGGGTTCCATGGAGGGCGGCTCGCGTACTTCGAGCCAATGCAAACCGCTTATCAGGCGCTGCTTCCTGGCCGTGATAGCAGTCTCAGGCAATGGAGACAATACGGAATGGAGACAATATATCACATCACAGAAGATTTAGAAAAGGGGCGTTAAAAGCGAGAACAGCGCAGGAAGCCGGGATGTCACGGCAAACGGTTTATAATATGTTAACCACATTGCCTAAAGCTAAGCCCGCAGAAATACTTACGATTTATGATATAGACCCTTCAGAGAAAAAGCCCGAAAATACACCCGTTAAAGCGCGTGGATGGGATGATTACGAACCCAAGGAGCAATTGTCGCCCGAAGAGTTTTCACAGCTTTTGATAGGGGGGGAAGACGGTAAATCAGATGAACGGGACACAGACCAATTTAGGCTTTATACTGTTAGATTTATAAAGGAGAGAAATAATTAGGGTAGGATATTCAGTAAGCTATGGTAAAGCAGCAACTACTGCTCTTACCTTTTTATCTTCCTGAGCAAGTAGTTCCCCAACGAAGCACTTTTACCTTTTTCAAGTTAAGCCTTCTACAATTCTAACATTTTTTAAATTTATACACAAATCAATTGAGGCAATTTGTCCTTCAATAATAAGAATGGAATCTTTGCGAAGTAGTTTAATGGCAGGGTAATCATTATATGAAATATTAAAAATAACATGACGGGGATATCCGCTATCTTCTTTTGGGAAAAATGAAATTCTACAATTTAAAGAATCGAGTGGAGAAATAGAAAAGACAGAACCTTTCCATTTAACAGGAATATCAACATAGTGCTTTTTGCGTTCATCTTGAAGGAAAAGAGGCACACTTTCTATATCTTCTACAATTTTAGCAGGTGTTAAGGCAGAAAGAAAAGCATTTGTAGGGTTGGAATTTATGGCAGATGTTAATGCAGGGAAAGAAGTGTCTATAGCTTTTTGAGTTATAGACAGAGGAATAATTGTTGTTTGGGAAACTGTAGAAGGGGTGTTAGCTTGAGCTGTAGCCACAGTTTTCGGCTTAAATAGAGCCTGTAAGAAATTC
>JBEKOX010000005.1:0-74315 GCA_049521335.1 Chitinispirillaceae bacterium | reverse complement strand
CTACCAGATTGCCGCCGCCTATCAGAATACCTACGCGAGCGACGGCATGAACGGGCCCGCGAATGTGAAAAGCCCTATCCAGAAACTCGTGATTTATCCACCAAAGTAACTGGCCCTACCGGTAAATATTATTTGAATTTCCGTATCAGACGCTACGCATACTGAGCATGGACAATCACCCCCGGATATTGCTTTCTCCATTATTTTTCTAATAATGATCGCCTCGGTTTCTTTGTCGCAGAACCCGTATCTGTCTTCACCGCTCTCGGCCCGCAACTCGCACACGGCTTCGTAAACGTTACCCCATCGATCTCCCAGCGCGCGCGCGCCTCGATCGTATCGGGCATTACGCTGAAGGGTTCCGGTGCAACGAAGGGAAAAAGTTCGCCGCGGTCTGGCTTGCCGTTGCCATTGATATCGGTAAAATATTCGATGACTCCCTTGCCGTATGGCAGCGAATCGAAATGGAAGCACCCGTTGCTGTCGGCGCTTATGGTTGGGGCGGCGCCGGAGAGCGGCATGAAGCGCCAGACACGCTTGGGATCGCCCGGAAGGCAGGGCGCGCATCCGCGCAGTGCCGTCGCGAGGCTGTCCGGATCGATGGTGGAGAAGATTATCGCGGCTGCGGTATCCGTCGAGGCGCTGTCGCGCGGCCGGAGCGAGTTACCGGTCAAGTCGCGGGCGCTGGTTCGTAGAAGGGTAAGGCGGTAACGCATGCCGGGCAGGAGGTGGCTCTCGGGAGTGAGCAGTACGGTATCGGCGAAACCCTCGCTCGTTTGCAGCGGTGTCGCATGGTTAAGGGAATCGCTGAGAACAAGCTGCGCGGGGAAGGTAACGGGCTTTGAAAAGATCAGGCGCAGCCGAGGGGCGAGGGGCAGATTGCTCGTCGGGGCTGCCGACAGGAAAGCGGGGCGGATCGTATCGGGTGTCGTGATACCGTTGCAGCGAATGGTGTCGATGATGGTTGCCGTCCGGACGCCGTTTTGCCGTGTAAATCTGCACATGAGACGGTACGACGTGAGCGAAAATGTGTCGTCAAGGGCAAGCAGCAAGCGCGTTCGATTGCCGATCCAATAGAAATTGTGAACTGCCAGCGTCCTGCCCTTTCCATCGGACCGTTCAAGCGACCATGTCGGATCCGAATAACCGCGCAGCGAATCGAGCGGCGCGGTCCAATTACACAGGATGATTTTCGCGGAGAGCGCTTTTACCGATAATATTCTCGATGTTGCGGTGTCGGTCTCAACCGGGTACAGCCTGACCGTATCGGGCCGGGAGGATACGGTCAATTCACGGAGGAGAGGAGAAAAAGCCTGTTCAATGCCCGGATCGAGCCGGCGATTGTTGTTCTTGTCTATGAAGGCGACGAGCCGGTAGGTATCGTTGCAGATGTTCAGGAAGGAAAAGAAGCCGGCACTGTCGGACTGGGTAAGGTAGTCGGGGGTGCCGAAGACGATCGTATCCGCGTTTTCCGCACGTTTCGTCAGGTAGAGTCCGACGATGGCCTGGAAGGGTCGGGAGGTGCTGTCGATGATGCAGCCGGCGAGGCTGCCGCTGTCAAGCACTCGACCGGTTGAAAAGATCAGCGACCATGCGTTCGTGAGCGCATTGCCGTGAAAATCCTGCAACGCCGAAGTGATGACCACATGGTAGGTGGCGGAATCCGCCAGTGGCTTGCGCGGCACGATTTCGAGTTTTCGCCCCGAGGCGCGGATAGTAAAGCCTTGCGCCGGCGGCGGCTGGATAGAGGCGCATTTCAGCGCCGAAGCCGGCGTAATCCACTTCGAAAAGGCAATAATGATGCGGCAGTCGCGACGTACGCCCGTTGTGCCGGAGGGTGGAATCGACGAGACGACCACGGGACCGGTGTGGTCTTCGGGACCGCCGTTGGGCATCATCTGATGGGCGCAGGAAATAAGGAGGCAGAGAGAAAGGGTAACCGATAGATATCGCACGATCAATATTCTCATAGCAAAGAGAACGCGGAAGACTGCTATGGTGCAACCTCGCGTGCAGGGCGCGGCATCCGCCCGCGGCATAAACCCACGATCCGCCCGGTAGCCTACCGATAATAGCTCGGCGGATGAAGCCCGTCCCACGACCGGATCAGTTTGCCGATGCGGTTCCAGCGGATCTTCATGGGCAGCTCCCACCACGGGATATCGTTATCGAGCGAAAAATAGAGAATGAACGCCTTGGCCTTAATGAAATTCCGGTTCAGATAGCCCCAGTAGCGCGAGTCCAAAGAGTTATCCCGGTTGTCACCCATCATGAAGTAATTGTCATACTTGACCTTGTACTCGGTCACGGGCACGCCATCGAGCCGGATAACTTTTCGGATCTCCACCTTCTGGCCCGGGAAGGCGTTCTTGATCTGGGTGATGCTGTTGTCGATTCGCGTCCAGTCGTCGGAATCGATCCGGGATTTTATGCTGTTAAAGGTAACGTTGTACTCCTGCCGCGAAAACGGATCCTCCAACGGGATCGACCGCATGCCAGCCATTGAGTCGTTGACGTACAGTTGGTAATCGATGGTTACGCTCTTTGTGGGGTTCTCCTGACGGACCAGGCTTCGAAAAAAGACGAACTCCCGCAGGTCGAGGTCGGCGGGGTGGATGAGATCACCTCTTTTTGGAATGCAAAGCGGCTTGAAGTCCGCGATACGGGGGTCGAGGCGCCCGTCGTAGATGAACTTGCCGTGGGGGGGCAATACGAACTCCCTACCGTCGATCAGAAGCTGTTTGCCATGGGTCTCAATGGTCTGGCCCGGCCCTGCCACGCACCGTTTGATGAAGTCTTTCTTTTCCGCGCCCGGATATTTGAAGATGATGACATCGCCGGGTTTGGGACTGGTAATGCCGGGAAACTTGCTGTAGGAGAAAGGCAGCACCGGTGAGCCGTAGATGAATTTGAGCCCGAGGAGGAAATCACCCACGAGCAGGCTGTCTTCCATGGACCCGGTAGGTATTTTAAATGCTTGAATTACGTAAACGATGAATATCAGCGCCATGACGAGCGCGGAGGTCATCTCCCGCCCGAACCTGAGAATGCCGGCCCGTTCTGAACGTCGATCGGTATTCGGTGTCAAGAATCCCCCTCTCTTGCCGCAAAGATGCTTAAAATAGATTTTTTAAAATACGTTCCCCGCAGGTCTATATTCATGCTTCCGGAAGTTCCTTCAGGGAAAAATAGCGAAGCGCCTCTTCATGAAGATATCCGTTGGAGAGAAGTGTGGAGCCGTTATGGACCGACCGCTCTCCGCTGATATCGGTGAAAACGCCGCCCGCTTCCGCGATGATGCATGCACTGCTCGCGCAGTCCCACGGCTTATCGAGAAGGTTCACCGCAAGGTCCAATTTTCCTGATGCCACACATACGTAGGAATAGGCATCCATGAAGCCATAAGCATAGTCCCATGCCCGCATGAGCGCGAGAAGCGCTTTTCCCTCCTTCGAATCTGCTTTTTCCCTGAATCCGAACGCAACGCCCATGGCGGCATCGAGCGTCCGAACCGAAGAAACCCGGATTGCCTTTCCATTCAGGAAGGCGCCGTTTCCTCGCGTCGCCCAACAGGTGAGGTTCATGGCCGGCAGGTGGATTACCCCCATGACCGATCTGCCCTCCTCTTCGAGGGCGATGAGAACGCTGTGCGTCGGAATGCCGCGTAAATAGGGACGGGTTCCGTCGAGCGGATCGACAATCCATCGTCGTTCGCTGCTGCCAGCCACGGCCGGAGTCTCTTCGCCCAAAAATCCATCAGTCGGGAACGCTTTGAGCAGGCGATTTCGGATCAATGTTTCGCAAGCTCGATCAACAGCGGTAACGGGTGAGGCATCGGCCTTCCGTTCGGCCACAGGAAGTTTATCGACGAAGGAGAGCTGCATCTCCCCGGCCTCCCTGGCCGCCAGCAGGGCCTCGGTAAGTTCCCGGCTATGATTCATGGCAGAGCGCGTCCTTTAGGGTAGTGATAGCGAACTTTGCGGTGTGCATCGCATGGAGTGCAAAAATATACGTTAGTCCTCGAATTATAGTGTTTCCCGCACAGAAGCAACTCCGGGGCAGCGACACGCATAAGGATTTATCTTGCGCAGACGTTGTGAGGAAAGTCATTTTATATCGACTTCGCCTTATAGAGAGCCTGTCGAAGGGCTCCCGGCAAATCGGCGGATAATTTGTACCATCCTTTCACTGGTGGAGTAACCAGGAAGGAAAGGGTATTTATTCACCTCAAGCATGGGGAGGACACATGGCCGGAGTCAATAAGGTAATACTCATCGGCAACCTGGGGAAAGATCCCGAATTGCGGTATACGCCGGGCGGACAGCCTACGGCAAATTTTACTCTAGCGACAACCGAGCGCTGGACAGATAAAAATGGGCAACGCCAAGACCGAACTGAATGGCATAACATCGTTGCATGGGGAAAGCTGGCTGAATTGGTCAACCAGTATCTGAAGAAGGGCCGACCGGCGTATGTAGAGGGCCGTCTCGCGTACCGGTCATGGGACGATCGGGATGGAAATAAAAAATATCGTACGGAAATCGTTGCTCTTACGGTACAGTTTCTGGGCAGCGGTCCGGCGGGTGGCGCGGGTAATGACGCAAGCCAGGAATCGCATAGTCCGCCGGAGATCGCCCCGAAAGGCTCAGCCGAGGGCGAATCATTCTCGCAGGATCCGGGATTGATCGTCGAGGAGAATTTGCCATTCTAATCGGTGGCCTCTCTAAATTACGTTTCGGGCTTTTCGACAAGTGGAAAGACGACGGTCTGCTGCAAAATAACGCGTCAATTGAACCGGGCTTCGACGGCTCAGGGGAATTCTTCAACCGGTAAGGGCTATTCCGTTCATGGTGAGCCTGCCAATGCTCACTTCTGTCAAGGCAAATCATGAACGGAATTCGTAGCGGCACATTAAATAATATCTGCGAGCGGCTGATCGGTAGTTGATAAAGGAAGTGGTATGAGTGCGGATATTACGCCAATAATTTTCATGTCCGGTCTGACGATCGTCGCCATCATGATCGCCATTAACACTCATGGTCGCCTGCGCAGCATTCTCTCCTACACCCTGGCGACGCTCCTCTTCGGTCTGACGGCGGTAGTGTTTATAAATCGTACGGGGGTGATTATCAGTGTGAGCTACCGTCACAGCCAACTGCCGTCTGAGCCGATGGAGAAAGGAATAAATAACCAGAATCCGCTCCATCCTGCTGAGTCCGATACGTTGTCACCGGAGAGCGCCCAGATGGCGGCCGAGCTGAGAAGTTTGTCCGCCGAGGGAATTGCCTGTGCTAGCTCGCTTCTTAATAAAGATCTGAAGGATGAATCGGTAGAGCTGGAGACACTCGTCGGAAGAGCGAGTGAAACGCGCAAGCGTGTAGAATCCATAAGAAATCAGTTTGAAATAATATCTGCATCGGACATCACGTTTAAAAAACCCGTTGTATCAATTAAAGACGGGATACAACTGCTTTCCGAGGCCGCGCAGTTATATCTTCAATATTATTATTCTGAGGATTCAAGCCAAGAGGTAACCCGCGAAAACCTCTTGCGTCAAAAGGCCAGAAAAGCAAATGAGCAGTTTCAGAAAGCGGCGGACTTGCTGAATTCTATGAAATAAATAATCCCGTTTAGTATCCTGCAGATTTATCAAAGAACATACGTTCTAAAAGGTTCTATCACCCCCCATCCTGACTATAGTTTAAGGATGAATCGTCCTGAATTCAAAATTGTTCTTGAATGAGACCTCATTAAAAGGTATTTTTTAAATCTTTGTAATTTGAAAGCGAGTATGCTCGCAGAAGAAGAGATGCGGTATTTACGTTGATTGCCAATGCATTTTTCTCTTTGGCGCAGGGCTTTGCAGGCAAATGATACTCGAATTTGGCAAAATTCCGGAAGGCCATTCTGTTGCAACGCAGATTATCGACCTACCTGCCTTCAAAGAAGATCTTCCGACGTTTAACGGGAAAATTCCCTGTGAAGCGGCAATCAACCGTTCCGGTGGAGTTCTTTATGTTCAACTCCGGTTCAGCGGTAGATTCAAACTGGAGTGTTCGCGCTGTCTGGAACCGTTTGATTTTCCGGTAAAAGGCGCTCTGCGGCTCGTCATAAAGGAGCAGGCAGGTAAATTCGGGCCGGCTTTCGATGATGAAACCGCCGATTTTTATTTCGACACTCCTCATGGTGAACTGGATCTCAGTCCAGCAATATACGAAGAGATCATGATCGCGCTTCCTATGAAGCCACTCTGCAAGGAGAGCTGTAAGGGGATCAATCCCGACGGTGGACAGAGGGCTGAAGTACCGGCTGATCCTCGGTGGGAAGCCTTGAAAAAATTGCGTACGTAATTGATAATTTTCGTGTTATACAGGAGGCACCATGGCAGTTCCTAAGAAAAAGCATTCCAAGATGAGGCGTGATCGGCGGCGCAGTCATTTGGCGCTCAAACCATCATTACCGGTTTTATGCTCGCATTGCAAACAGCCGATGGTTCCGCATCGCGTTTGCGCCAACTGCGGCTACTATTCCGGCGTCGAAGTAAAACCGCCTGAAGAATAATCTGTGGTTCACAAAGAAAGAAATGCACGGAGAGCATAAGGCTTGATCAGTTCTTCAGGTGCCGACGAATCGGGAGAGGTGCATCTTGCGGTCGACGCGCAAAGCGGGGATTACGGTTGTCGCGTAACGATCAAGGGTGTTATAGACGCTTTTTCTGCAGCAGAATCGCCCTTCCACATACATTTATGCGGAGATCAGGTTGCCATTGAGCGCGCCCTTGCCGAAGAAGCCGACAGGGTAGCGCGATTCCGTGATCGAATCACCATCATCCATTGCCCGGACCGGATCACTTCGCGCGAACGTCGCAGAATCTGGGCTTGGCGGCACCGAACCGGCGCTTCGATTATCCGCTGCATCACGCTTCAGAAAGAGAGGATCGTCGACGCTTCGGTAAGTGCTGGCGATACCGCCATACTTCTTGGGGCGGCGCTTTTTATTTTAGGGAGGCGTAAAGGGGCTTCCCGACCCGCACTTGCGGCGTTTCTGCCGACCATGCAAAATAAGCCGGTGCTCCTGCTCGATGTAGGAGCAAATCTAAAATGCCGTAAGGAACACCTTACTGCCTTTGCGATGATGGGAATCGAGTATGTCGGCGCCATGTGCGAAAAACGATATCCGTCGATCGGACTCCTGAATGTGGGGAAAGAGAAAGTTAAGGGTTTTTCCGCCATCGGCGATGCCAATAAACTGTTGCGCAGAAAATGTCCTGAGTATATCGGATATATCGAAGGCAATGAGGTGCTTTCCGGACGGGCCGATGTGGTGGTATGCGATGGCTTTGCCGGAAATGCGCTGCTCAAAACCTGCGAAAGCTTTCATGCGCTCATTGCATCAGTGATCGAGAGAAAACGCCCCGATCTACTCGGTGAAATCCGACGGTACACCTCGGTGCTGGATCCGGAGAACTATGGGGCCGTTCCGTTTCTCGGCATTAAAGGCATTGTCCTGAAAGCGCATGGCGGATCATCGCCGAAGGCAATCGCCAGTGCGGTCGCGGCGGCGCTTCAAGCGGTACAGCGGAATAAAATCGGAGGGCTTTTTTCTTAAAAAGAAAGGATTATAAAGACGTGACCTCATTCAAGCGATCACGAATTTTGTCGGTTGGAGCATATGTTCCAGACACTATCATCACCAACAGCGATTTTGAAACGTTTCTTGATACATCAGATGAATGGATTGTGACCCGCACCGGGATCCGTGAGCGCCATATCGTTCCACGGGGCAGTTCGGTGCGTGTTTCCGAGCTCGGCACGAATGCCGCTCGCATCGCACTTGAGCGCGCCGGGATAGCTCCAGAGGAGGTGGACGGCATTATTTGTGCAACGGTCACCCCTGATACCCTCTACCCTTCCACTGCCTGCACGCTCCAGGCCAATCTCGGCTGCAAGAATGCTTTCGCCTTCGATCTCCTTGCTGCCTGCGCAGGGTTTATCTATTCACTGTCGCTGGCAAACAGCATGATCCTTTCCGGGCAGGCAAAAACTCTGCTGGTCGTTGGCGCGGAGATCCTCACTAAAACCGTTGACTGGACCGATCGCGCGACCTGCATCCTCTTCGGCGATGGGGCCGGGGCGGTGGTAGTTCAGGGAACGAATGAGGATGAAGGCATCCTTTCCTCTTGTCTCGGCAGCGATGGTGTCCATGGAGATATCTTGACTTTTTCTCCCTGGGGAGAAAACCGGTTCATGTACATGCAGGGCAACGATGTTTATAAATATGCCGTTCGTTTTATCACCAAGATCGGTCAGAAGGCGGTTGCAGCAGCAGGGCTCACCCTTGCTGATATCGATCTTCTCATCCCGCATCAGGCGAATATTAGGATTATCCAGGCTGTTGGTGAGCAGCTGCATATGCCGCCGGAAAAAGTGGTAACCAATCTTGAACGCTACGGCAACACTTCATCCGCTTCCATACCTCTGGCGCTCAACGAGGCATGGGGCGAAGGCAGAATCAAAAAGGGAACCAGGGTACTCTTCGCCTCTTTGGGAGGCGGACTGGCATTTGCGGGTGCGGTAGTGCGCTTTTAACTTTTAAGGAGCGATTCTCGCGATGAACTATGCATTTCTGTTTCCCGGCCAGGGGTCTCAGGCTATCGGTATGGGCAAGGATCTATTCGACGGTTTTACCACGGCCCGGAACCGTTTCACTCAGGCCAATGCGCTTCTTGGTCGTGAGCTGACAAAAATCATCTTCGACGGTCCCGTCGAAGCGCTGACTCTGACCAGCAATACGCAACCGGCGCTCTTCACCGTCGAAGCGGTCATTACGGATCTCCTTGCGGAGAAAGGAGTTGTTCCAGCCATTGCCGCAGGCCATTCACTCGGCGAATACAGTGCGTTGTATTCCGCCGGTGTCGTAAGTTTTGAAGATGGCCTTAGGCTGGTCGCCCGGCGCGGCGAGCTCATGGCAGCGGTCGGTGCGAAACAGCCGGGCACCATGGCGGCCATCATTGGCATGGAGCAATCAAAAATCGAGGAAGTGCTCAAGGGAATCACCTCTGGCATCGTGGTTGCCGCAAATCAGAATGCGCCGGACCAGACCGTTATTTCCGGCGACATCGGCGCGGTTAATAACGCCTGCGCTGCCCTGAAAGCGGCGGGTGCTAAACGAGCGCTTTCCCTTCCTGTCAGTGGGGCTTTTCATTCTTCGCTCATGCAGGGCACGGCCGATAACATAGCAGGCTTACTTGCGACGATTACTTTTAACGCCCCGAAATGCCCGATCATATCAAATGTCACGGCAAGGCCGGAAACCGACCCGGAGATTTTGCGTGAGCTGTTGGTCAAGCAACTGGTTTCGCCGGTTCGCTGGGTTGATTCCATGAGGACGCTTTCTGCTTGTGGAAAGGTGCAGTGCATCGAGGTAGGACCGGGAAGCGTATTGCGCGGTCTTGCCAAAAAATGTAGCGAAGCGCTTACCGTTGTTGCGGCGGATACAGCAACCAACATATCTTTTTTGCTCGACAATAAATAGCAGTCATCAGCCACATGGGGAACGGATTGATTGACTTAGGCTGTGCTTCAAAAAAGGCTCTCGTGACCGGCGGCGGTCGCGGGATCGGCAGGGAAATTGCGCTCCGGCTTGCGGCCGCAGGCTGCGACGTGGCGGTGAGCGATATCGATCTTGGCGCGGTTGAAACCGTTGCCGCGGAGATAAAAACCGTCGGCAGGAAATCTCTGGCGATCAAGGCCGATGTATCAGCGGCTGCCGATGTCGCGGCGATGTTTGAAGCGTATTTAACCTCTTTTCAGAAAATTGACATTCTTGTAAATAATGCAGGCATCACACGTGATATGCTACTCATGCGCATGAAGGAGACCGACTGGGATCTCGTCTTGGGCGTGAATCTCAAGAGCGCCTTTTTATGCTGTCGCGAGGCGGCACGGCCCATGCTGCGGGCATCGACCGGAAAAATCATCAATATCGCCTCGGTTGTGGGCATTAACGGAAATCCGGGTCAAGTTAACTATTCGGCTTCCAAAGCCGGGCTCATCGGCCTTACCAAGACCCTTGCCAAGGAATTCGGCAGCCGGGGGGTGACGGTGAACGCCGTCGCGCCGGGATTCATCCGGACCGCTATGACCGACAAGCTCTCCGAGGAAGACAAGGCAAAATACACCGAAAATGTCTCTCTTGGCCGCATGGGGACGCCGCTTGATGTCGCCAACGCCGTGTTGTTTCTCGCCTCCTCTATGGCAGACTACATCACCGGCCAGGTCGTTGTCGTTGATGGCGGACTTGTCATGTAGCCTGACAATTATCATTTATATTCATGCGTTAAATAACCATTCCATGAAAGGGGTGCTCTGTGAGCGAAGTCGAATCTAAAGTAAAGCAGATCATTGCGGAAAAACTGGGCGTCAGTGAAGATAAAGTTACCGCGACAGCTTCATTCGTCGACGATCTTGGGGCTGATTCACTCGACCAGGTTGAGCTCATCATGGCGTTCGAGGATGCGTTTGAAATCGAAATTCCCGACGAAGACGCGGAAAAACTGCGTACAGTTAAGGACGCTCTGGACTACCTGCAGAAGAAGCTTTAATCGCTCCCTGCCGAATCCGGTGCACACGGGTGTTGCCGGATCGGTTTTTTTGAGTTTTTAAAACTTTTTTTATCAACGGAAGGATAGTAACGACAATTATGTCGCATAGAGTCGTTGTTACCGGTATGGGAGCGGTCAGCCCCGTGGGAAACAATACTGAGGCCATATGGGGCAGCTTGACTGCCGGAAAATCTGGCATTGGTCCAGTTACGCATTTCGATGCCGCAGCCTTCTCCACGAGAATTGCCGGGGAAGTCAAGGGTCTAGATTTCGCTAATCATGTCGAACCGAAAGAGGCTCGGCGGACGGATCGAGTCATTCTGCTAGCCGTCGTTGCTGCCCAGGAGGCCATGAAGCTGGCGAATATCAACATGTCTGCAGAAGATCCCCATCGCTGCGCCACCATCGTCGGTACCGGCATAGGCGGCATCTTCACGCTTGAAACCGAACATACAAAATTGCTCGAACGCGGTCCCGGACGGGTCTCCCCGTTTCTCATCCCCATGATGATTCCCGACATGCCTGCTGGCAGAGTCTCCATGGAGTTTGGCCTTAAAGGCGCCAACTTTGCGGTCGTAAGTGCCTGCGCTTCGTCAGCACATTCGATCGGCGAAGCCTACCTGCACATAAAAACGGGGATGGTCGATATTGCCGTTACCGGCGGCTCCGAAGCAGCGATCACCCCTATCGGCTTTGCCGGGTTCTGTTCCATGGGTGCGATGTCGCGGCGGAACGAAATACCGGAGAAAGCCTGCTCGCCTTTCGATAAAAAGCGTGATGGGTTTGTCATGGGGGAGGGCGCTGCGATCATCGTGCTCGAATCGCTCGAGCATGCGCTCGCTCGTAACGCTACCATCTATGCGGAATTGGTAGGCTACGGTGCTACCGGTGACGCCTACCATTTGACAGCACCGGACCCCGAAGGCGTTGGCATGCAGAAGTGCATGGAGATGGCTATGAAGATGGGCGGCGTGCGGCCGGATCAGATCGATTATATCAATGCACACGGAACTTCAACCGACCTTAATGACAAAATAGAGACTGCGGCCATTAAAAAAGTGCTCGGCGATTCCGTGAAGAGCGTGATAATAAGCTCGACAAAGTCGATGACCGGCCATATGCTCGGAGCGGCCGGAGCCATCGAGTTTATAGCTACGGTACTGGCATTGAAAAACGGTCTGATTCCTCCCACTATTAATTACGAGGATCCAGATCCCGACTGTGATCTCTTCTATGCTCCAAATGTCGCGGTTTCCAAAAACCTTCGCTATGCACTCAGCAACTCACTGGGTTTCGGCGGACACAACGCATGCCTCGCCATCGGAAGGTATGAGTCTGCTTAAGCCGCTTGCGCAGTTTTTCAGGTCGTTGGTACATCTCGGTTATCCGGGCAATTCCGAACAATCTTTAAAAAAAGTTCAGAAAATAATCGGGTATCGATTTCGATCGCAGACTCTGCTTCGGCAGTCGCTTACTCATAAGTCGTCGGTTTCGCCCGAAAATGGCGAGGAACTGCTCTCCAACGAGCGCCTCGAGTTCCTTGGCGATGCGGTATTGAACTGCCTGGTCACCGAGCACCTTTACCATACGTACCCGGACCGGCATGAGGGACAGCTTTCCAAAATAAAATCCCTTATTGTATCGAGAAAAATTCTGGGCGAGATTGCGCGTTCATTCGATATCGGACCGTACATCATTTTCGGTGCATCTGAAGAGAAGACGGGCGGCAAAGACCGCATGTCGATACTTTCGAATACCTTTGAGGCGATTCTTGGTGCCGTGTTTCTTGACGGCGGGTTCACGCCGGCGGGCAAATTTTTGAAAAAGCTTCTATTCGACCGCATCGATGAAATTCTCGAAGATGAGCGTCATGTCAATTATAAAAGCTTGATTCTTGAACTGGCCCAGCGTGACGGATTTGGCATGCCGCGTTACGAAACAATCGGCATTTCTGGGCCCGATCATGCCAAGGAGTTTACGGTACGTATCGAAATCGGCGGCGTTGTGCTCGGCGAGGGTAGCGGGTCAAATAAAAAGATCGCGCAGCAGGTCGCCGCGCAGAATGCGCTCGCACTGTACGATAAGGAAATGATAATTTTCCATAGCAAAGGAGTAGTGAAAGATGAACTGGTTTCTCACCGATGAACAGAAAATGATCGTCGAAACGGCCCGCGAAATCGCGACAAAGAAAATTTTGCCGGTCAGGGAAAAGTACGATCATGAAGGGATCTTTCCGTGGGACGTCATGCAGGCGCTGGCCGAAGCGGACCTGTGCGGCCTCTACATCCCGGCCCAGTACGGTGGATTTGGCGGCGGAGTCTTCGAACTTTGTCTTGCGGTCGAGGAGCTTTCCAAGGTATGCGGCGGCATTTCGCTCGCCATGGCGGCTACCGCGCTGGGCACCTTTCCCCTCCTGCTTTTCGGGTCGGATGAACAAAAAAAGAACTATCTGCCGGGAATCGCTTCGGGAAAAATCATTGCAGCGTTCGGTCTCACCGAGGCCAATGCAGGTTCAGACGCCCTCGGCATGAAGACCACCGCGGTCCGCGACGGCGACTATTGGATCTTGAATGGCACCAAGCAGTGGATCACGAATGGTGAAAATGCGCAGGTTTACTCGGTTTTCGCAAAAACCAACCCAACCAAAGGTGCACGCGGCCTCACTGCTTTCCTTATCGAAAAAGGAACGCCGGGTTTTACCTTTGGTAAGCACGAAGACAAAATGGGGATCCGGGCATCAAGCACTACCGAGCTCATCTTCCAGGATTGCCGTGTGCCAGGCAGCGCCATTCTCGGCCGTGAGGGCTTGGGCTCCATCGTTGCCATCAACACCCTTAACTATTCACGGCCCGGGGTGGGGGCCCAGGCGCTCGGTATCGCTGCGGGAGCGCTTGAAGAGTCGGTTCGCTACTCCCGCCAGCGCGTTCAGTTCGGCGAGCCGATCTCCTCGTTTCAGGCGATTCAACACATTCTCGCCGATATGGCTACGCAGGTCGAAGCCGGCCGCGCGCTGCTCTACGCGACGGCAAAGACCATCGATGCCGGGGAGAAACGTTTTTCCAAGGAATCGGCTATGACCAAGCTTTTTTGCTCGGATACGGCCATGAAGGTGACGGTCGATGCGGTGCAGGTCATGGGCGGTTACGGTTACATGCGAGAATATCCGGCTGAAAAGCGGATGCGCGACGCAAAAATAACGCAGATTTACGAGGGTACAAACCAGATACAACGGAACGAGATCGCGCTCCAGCTTATTAGGGAAGCCGCCTCCGATTAACCGGTACCGATTTCAATGGGAAACTGGTCCATAAGCCGGTCTCCCATGTTCCGCATTTTACCAATATATCAAAGCTGGCAATACCATGGCCCGTATTGAAATAGTTCCATCAATTCTTTCCGCGGATTTCACCTGCATCGAGCGCGAAGTGAAGAAGGCTCAAGATGCGGGCGCCGATCGTATCCATTGCGACGTGATGGATGGCAATTTTGTTCCGAACATCACCTTTGGTCCGCTCATGGTCGAGGCGGTGCGACGTTGCGTGACTATCCCGCTCGACGTGCATCTCATGATCATCAACCCGATGAAGTACGTGAACGATTTTTGCAATGCAGGCGCTTCAATCCTTATCGTACATGCCGAAGTATGCGATGTTCCCCTTATTGCGGCGACGATACGAAAAAACAACGTACGGCCCGCAGTTTCGGTAAACCCGGACAAGCCGACCTCACTATTCCTCCCGTATCTCAATACGGTTGACCAAGTGCTCATCATGACTGTTTTCGCCGGGTTTGGTGGGCAGAAATTCATACCTGAAATGCTCGATAAGATAGGGGAGGTCCGTAACGAAGCGGCGAGGCGGAACCTTACCATTGATATCGAGGTCGACGGCGGCATTAACGACAAAACGGCGGAAGAGTGCGCTGGGCGAGGGGCCAATGTGTTCGTTGCCGGGAGTTATATCTTCGGCCATGGAGATTATGAAGCTCGTATCGGCGCGATCCGCACTGCGGCCGGCCGTGGTAGAGAACGTTTGGGGCATGAGATATAATTTCCATTTGAATTGTTTTTTTGTCCTGAATCCTGAATAAGGTTAAGTGTTATTCATTTTAAGTAAAGCCGAAAGCTTGTTTTATGCATCTGTTCCCTTCCCCGCATTTCCGATGTCGTCTTCTTTTCGAAGTTTCGTTCCTGATTGTTTCCGCATATCTCCTTTCCTGTCAAACGCCGCTCGACCCGGTGGATAAAACCTCCGATCCCATTGAATTCGAGAGCGTGTGGCAATACTGCAAGGCGTGGAGCATCTACCAGGATTCGAGCATCTATGATAGTGTAAGCCACCCGGTGATACCGAGAAATTCTTTTGCTTTCAGCAATCCGGCTGCCATTATGGACTCGATCCACGATACCCTGAAGGGCAATGATTATACCTGTTACGGTAATCAGTATTTTCCACCTGACGGGTTCGATACGTTCTACGATTGGTCGGCCGCATCCATCGGTCCCGCGCCGAGCGTTGCGTCTGCATCAGCATCTCCCACCTTGCCGTATGGGGGGACCGTCACGCTTGACACTTTAACTAATTCAACGGCGCTCCTGACTATTTACACATTTGAAGCAGCGATCGACGGCCAGGTGTATAGCGATTTCCTCTATTTTGTTCAATTACTTTCCGGATTTAATAACATCATTATAGATTTGCGCGATAACCGGGGAGGCTACATTGACGAGGCGCAGAATATCATCGGATCGATGGTGCCGAACGGAACGGCCTATATACTGGCGCGCCAGCGTGATTACGACTCGATCTCGAACAAGTATATAACCCTTGACTGGCGCAGTTGGGTTACTACGCAGAGTCCACAATGGTCTGGCAAGCACTATGCGGTGATCATGGACGGCTGGACCGCCAGCGCCGCCGAGCTCACCGTATCCGGGTTGTATGAGGGGCAGAAGAAGGAGTGGGACTCAACCGGCGACAGCGCTTGGCTCCTCGGCAGTCGCAGCTACGGCAAGGGGATTGGCCAGGTGTTGTTCGAACGGAGGGAAAGCTGCTACAATTCGTTTAGCGGGGTCGATACTTTCTATAACACAAATGGAGATTCGATGGAAGTCGTTCCTTATCTCACCAACGATTTCCTTGATTTAAAGATCACCTTTCTACAACTGCAGGGAGTTTCGCCGCGCATTGGTTTTTACCATCGTGTCGGGATAGCTCCCGACGCTGTTCCTGTGGACATTACCCGGCAGGTTGACTCTCTGCTACCCATCACTACCACGGATACCTCTACCTCCGCCGATAGTGCCAGCGCCTATTGGCGACCGATATGTTATGGGGTAAAACTTTTGGAAACCGGGGTGAATATAGATTCGCTTGTTCAGACTTCTGTTACAACATTGGGAAAGAGAACGGTCTTCTCGTTGCACAAGCGGGCTGTTCAAGGACGAAGGAACATTTCGGAAGTCGTCGAGAAGGTGATCCGGACCAGCAAGATACTCTTGTCGAAATAGCCTGATCGCTGTTCCGGGGGAAACGGTACATCCCCACAGTTCCCTTCTCTCCTCGCACCAGATTATAATTTCTATAAATTATGTCCTCAGCTCCAGAAACCGATTCCTCCCCTCCCACCGCCCCGGAAAAGGCCACCCTCACGCCGCTCATGCGGCAGTATGCCGAGATCAAAGCGCGGAACCCGAACGCGGTGCTACTTTACCGCATGGGAGACTTCTATGAGATGTTCAACGACGATGCGAAAATCGCCTCAAAAGTGCTTGGCTTGACCCTGACCTCGCGTAACAACGGCAGTGCGGAGAGCACTCCCCTTGCTGGGTTTCCCTACCATGCGCTTGACCGCTATGCCAACCGTCTCGTCAAGGCGGGGTACGCCATCGCAATCTGCGAACAGACCGAAGACCCCAAGGCGGCCAAGGGAATCGTCAAGCGCGACATTATCGAAATCGTCACTGCGGGTACTGCCACCGAAGGGTGCTTCCTCGAAGAGAAGGCCAATAACTTCATTATGAGCCTCTGCCGTATGAATGGCTCCATCGGTGCGGCAGTGTGCGACCTGTCCACCGGCCAATTCGAGGTCGAAGAGGCTTCTGTAGAAGCCATGGTCCACGAGATGATGCGCATAGGGCCAAGCGAGCTCCTCGTGCCGAGTTTCGAAGAGGAATATTTTACCAAGGCATATGCCGAGAGTTATCGGAAGATCGTGGTCTCACCCTTTGACCCATGGAAATTCTCGTACGATACCGCCTCCGCCGCGCTTAAAAACCACTTTCAGGTGGCGTCGCTCGACGGATGGGGGCTCGAAACGCTTAGTGGTGCTGTATGCGCGGCAGGCGCCCTGCTACTTTACTTGAAAGAGCAGAAAAAAAACGATCTGAGCCACATCTCCACCATGACGCTCCGCACCCTCTCGGCATTTGCGCAACTCGATCCCTCCACCATCCGCAATCTTGAACTTCTGCAGCCGCTTCAGAGCGACGAGGCGGACGGCACACTCGTATCGGTGCTCGATAAAACCGGTACCGCGATGGGCGGACGCCTGCTCAAAAGATTTATCACCCAGCCGCTGCGGGAGGTCGCCGCGATAAGTGAGCGCCTCACCGCTGTTGAGCGACTCAAGAAGGACGCCTTCTGCAGGGCCGAGCTTGGGCTTTTGCTCAAACGAGTGGCAGATATCGAACGGCTTATAAGCCGTATCTCGCTCGAACGCGCCGGCGGGCGCGACCTTGCAAGCCTGCGAAGCTCGCTCGAAGCGTTTCCCGCTATTACCCGACTTCTCGCCGAGACGCCATCATCGCTTCTGTTAAAGGCGTGCGAGGCGCTCAAAGGGTTTGATCTCCTGGCGCAAAAAATCGGTGACACCATCGTAGACAATCCACCGAACTCCATCCGGGAAGGAGGGATCATCCGTCCGGGAATTTCCAGGGAGCTCGATGCGATCCGTGACGCCGCAACCAACGGAAAACAGTGGATCGGCAGGTTACAGGAGAGCGAACGGAAACGCACCGGTATTTCGACGCTCAAGGTCGGATACAACCGGGTATTTGGTTACTATATCGAAATCTCCAAAGCCAATGTCCCCATTGCGCCGGCCGACTACATTCGCAAACAAACTTTGACAAACGGCGAGCGCTTTATCACCCCTGAACTCAAAGAGATGGAAGACACGGTGCTCAATGCCGAAGAGCATCTCTCGACACTCGAGTATGAACTCTTCATCTCCCTGCGTGCTTCGGTCGCCGCCGAAAGCGGCCGCATCCTCGCCGCGGCAGAGGCAGTTGCGCTTATTGATGTGCTCGTATCGTTCGCGCAAATCGCCGCAGAGTATAACTATTGCCGTCCCGTGCTCATTGAGGAGCCCGACTTGGTCATTCGTGACGGCAGGCATCCAGTGGTCGAGCGCATGGTGGCGAGCGGATCGTTCGTGCCTAACGATCTCGACCTGATCAAGAAGGAGTCGCAAATCCTGCTCATTACCGGCCCGAACATGGCTGGGAAATCGACCTATCTTCGGCAGAACGCACTCATCTGTATCATGGCGCAGATGGGATCGTTCGTTCCGGCAAGCTTTGCTCAGGTCGGCCTTGTGGACCGTTTTTTCACCCGGGTGGGTGCCGCGGACCGTCTGGCGCGCGGACTCTCCACCTTTCTGGTGGAGATGATCGAGGTGGCTAACATTCTCAATAATGCCACGGACCGGAGCCTCGTCCTCCTTGATGAGGTAGGCCGAGGGACCTCCACCTTTGACGGTATATCGATTGCCTGGGCAGTGGCCGAATATCTGCATGAAACCGCCGGTCATCGGTGCCGTACCCTGTTCGCGACCCACTACCACGAGCTTACCGAGATGGCGTTTCTCTTTTCCCGCATAAAAAACGTGCATGTAAAAGTCAAGGAGTGGAATGAGCAGATTATTTTCCTTCGCAAGATCGATCATGGCTCCTGCGACCACTCATACGGCATCCAGGTTGCGCGCCTCGCCGGGGTGCCGCGCAAGGTTATCATCCGGGCGCGGGAGATCCTTGCAAACCTCGAAAATATGGAGTTTTCTGCCGACCATACACCTATGCTTGCTCGGCGGGGCGAAATGACGGCGGCTGCGGTGGCGGAACAGACGAGTCTCTTTTACGCATCCGGGAGCGCTGGCACGGGTGATAGCCCTAGCCTTGCTGCTGATATCGTGGGGCAGCTGCAGGCGCTTGATGTCAATGCGCTCACCCCTATCGATGCCATGAACGTGCTTACGGAACTGAAACGGAAAGCGGAACAAGAGTAAGCTGTTCGGTCAATGGACAAGCGAAATTTTTTCTTGTTTTCCGCCGAAACGGGAGATATATTCTTTAAAAGCCGGCAAGAGGAAGCAATCCACCTCTCATAAGGAGCGCCCATGGTTAGAATCAGCAAAGGGCAACTGGAAAAACTCCAGAAAAAGTACAAAACCGATGAAGCAATTGGCACGCTGTTCGGGATTTCGCGTCAGGCGGTCCATCAGCTAAGAACCAAGTACGGCATCGATCCCGTCCGGAATAAACATGGGAGTCGCAATACGGAGATTCTCCGGCAGTACGAGCGGGGATTATCTGGTATCAAGCTGGCGAGGGTGTTCAAACTCTCGACATCGCAGGCCTATCGGATTATCAATCAGCGCATTGAAAAAAAAAGAAGGCAAAAATAGCGCCGCTGCGAGGTCGGCTCCAAACAACGGATATCGGTTGATTGTTTCTACACCTCCCTGTTGAGCACACCCGCAACAGCCTCTTATTTTTTATAAAGCCCATGACGATACCTTCCGAAAACACGCTGATCATCATCCCAACCTACAATGAACGGGAAACCATAGGCAAGCTGATTTCGGCTATTCGTACGGTTCTGCCGGGTACCCATATTCTGGTGGTGGACGACGGTTCGCCGGACGGCACCTCCGTTATTGTCAAGGGACTGGCCGCAACCGTCGATGGGCTTTTCATCCTCGACAGGACCAGGAAAGAAGGCCTCGGCAAGGCCTATGTTGCAGGATTCGGCTGGGCGCTTAAGCGTTCATACCGCTATATTTTCGAAATGGATGCCGATTTCTCACACGATCCGAAATACCTGCCAGATTTGCTGGCAGCGATGGGCGAAAACGATCTGGTGATTGGCTCGCGTTACAAATCAGGCGTCAATGTGGTCAACTGGCCGATGTCACGGCTTCTGCTCAGCTACTTTGCCAACTGGTTTGCGAGGATCGTTACTGGTATCCCGGTACAGGATTGCACCGGCGGTTACAAGTGCTTCCGACGCTCTGTTCTCGAAGCGCTCGACTTCGACGCAATCGCCTCGTCAGGTTACTCCTTCCAGATCGAGGTGAACTTTTTCGCGTGGCAGAAGGGCTTCCGCATTGCTGAAGTTCCCATTGTATTTACCGATCGAAAGCTGGGCACGTCGAAGATGTCGTCAAAAATCATCCGTGAAGCCTTCTTGCTTGTCATATGGAAGCTATTTTTCGCGTCATTCCTGAAAAGAAAGCGCTAATTGGATAAGCGGCTGAACCCTCTTACTTCGGTTGTTATTGTCAATTACAAGGTGCCACATGCACTTATCCGGGTGTTACACTCTCTTCGTGAAGCCGATGGTTACGACCGGACTGAGGTCATCGTCGTCGATAATGCCTCGGGCGATGAATCTGAAGAACTGGTGCACAAAGATTTTCCTGAAATCAACTGGATTCCGCTCAAGCAAAATATCGGGTTTGGCAAGGCGTGCAATGTGGGTGCGCGGAGTGCCACCGGAACCTATCTGCTCTTCCTCAACCCGGATACTCTTGCGGCGCGCACTACGCTTTCGATGTCCATTGCTTTCATGGAAAAGCATCCTGAGGTCGGATTGCTTGGGGCGAAACTCCTTAATCCGGACGGAACGCTGCAGATGGGCTGCCGTCGCGGGTTTCCAACTCCAGCCACGGCGTTTTACCGGCTGAGCGGCCTGAGCCGCATATTTCCCAAAAGCAAGCGCTTCGGGCGGTACAACCTCACTTATCTCGATCCTGATCTCTCCTGCCGTGTTGATGCAATTTCAGGCTGTTTCATGTTCTGCAGGCGGGCACTCTTCGAGTCCGTCCAAGGTTTTGATGAGCGCTTCTTCATGTATGGCGAGGACTTGGATCTCTGCTGGCGGATCAATGAAACCGGAGCCCTGGTATGGTACCATCCGGAGATTCGAATCATCCATTTGAAGGGAACAAGCTCGGCCAAGCGTTTACTGCCATCCCGGATCAATTTTTACGAAGCGATGATTCTTTTTTCGCGGAAATACCAGCACATTCACCGTTCTTTTTTCCCGCGATGGCTGATCAATGCGGCCATTATCATCCAAGCGGCATTGAATATCGGGTCAAAGATACTCCGATCACTAACCGCTACTCTCGTGGATCTCCTCATCATCAATGCCACGTTCGCGTTCTGTCTCACCGAGAGATTCGGCTATAAAATGGCAAATCCCTATACTACCTCGACCGTCGTAGCAATGATTGGTGTGCATGTACTGCTCTCCGCATCGTTTCTCTCTATATTTGTTTTTAACGGGGTGTATTCAAACAAGAAATCCACGCCTTCGTCTGTGCTTCTTTCAGGTTTCTTTGCATCGATTTTATTTATGGCATGTATCTACTATCTGAAGTCCCTCGCTTTCTCTCGTATCGCTTTCGGTATCGCCGCGCTTCTGATCGTGCTGCTCCTTGCATTGTGGCGGAAAATTCTGCCCGTCATGCTTCGCCAGGGCCAGCGCATCCTGTATGTGCGGGATAGCGTGATTATCATAGGAGACGGACGCATTCCGTCGCTCGTGATCCAGAACTGTGAAAAGCAAAAAACAGCCATTATTGCGGGAGTTCTCTGGACAAGCGAGGGCGAGCAGCCGGGACAGTTCGAAGGGTATCCAGTGCTTGGTCGGATCGAAGACGTGGCGGCTGTTTTAAAACGTTTTCCAGTCGATGTGCTGCTTATTGCCACCCCGCTTCCATGGTACTCCTATATCATTGAAGCGCTTGCCGAAATCAAGAGAAAAAATCTCACTATACGATGGGTGCCCCGCGAGTTGTTCGCCTTGAAGGCCGAAGAGGTGCCGCCTGTTATTCCTCTGCATGACTTTTCGGTGTAGAGATGTACTTGTATATTGGAGGCGGCATCCAGATTTGAACTGGAGGTGAAGGTTTTGCAGACCTCTGCCTTACCGCTTGGCTATGCCGCCTGAAAGTGGAATCAAAGGGATGTGCATTCAGGGAACGGAAAAGATGGAGCGAGAGACGGGACTTGAACCCGCGACAGCCACCTTGGCAAGGTGGAGCTCTACCACTGAGCTACTCTCGCGCAAAAGAATAAAATAACACACGCTGGGCAAAGGAATCAAGAATTCACCCAGCACTGCCTGAGGGGCACCTCCCGGGTAAGGCAGGCACCTGATAGTATTTTTATATGGTGAAGTACCTTCCTATGATTCTCTTCCTTGTGACAGCAGCATCTAACGGCGAAATGACAACCATACCATCTCAAACAGCCCATCCGGCCGCAACGGATTCTTCGGCCGCGCATGGGCTTCCGATAGTCGATACCACTGCCCGCTCCACGCTAACACCTGCTGCAGATTCGAGCCGCGCGACCATTGCCGGACGAAGTGATTCAACACTTTTGCCGACCGGAGTTAAAACACCGAGAGATTCGACTCGGTCCGTGGTAAAGCAGAGGGCAGCGCCAAATGAGCCACAGAAGATGAAACTTTTAAAGCGCAAATACAATGGTCGGCACCAGCTCCTTCTTGCCGTGTTCATGATGATTTTCGTCATTGGAATCGTAACCATGGCGCAGCAGTGGAATCCATGATGACCCATTCTACCGCCCGGACCAGCCGTCCCTATTGTTTTCTCGCGGAAAGGAAATCGGGAAGTAGTGCAAAATTATCTTTGTTTTTGCATTCCATGACAATTCATTTTATA
This sequence comes from Chitinispirillaceae bacterium, assembly GCA_049521335.1. Classification (GTDB taxonomy): domain Bacteria; phylum Fibrobacterota; class Chitinivibrionia; order Chitinivibrionales; family Chitinispirillaceae; genus BOG-1184. The sequence goes on along the minus strand of JBEKOX010000005.1, from coordinate 51,736 downwards.
CGTTATACGATATATTTGATTTGCTATACTTCGGCAGTGGTATGGAGTCTCGTTTCCATGAAAAAAAATGTTATCAAAGTTCTGTTGAGTATCGGTGCTGTTTTTCTTTTTGGTATCCTTGGAGTTGCTCAGGCCGCACCTGCCGGGCAAGGGGATTCTACCCAGAAATCATCAGCCATGATTGCGTCGAGATGGAACGACGATGTGCATGAGGTGACCCTTTTTGATGGCACAATTCTTGCCGGAACTATTACGGCACAGACCTCTCATTCGATGACCATTATAACCAGCGATAGTGCAACCATCCGCATCCCGGTTCGGCTCATAAGAACCTTTGACGACAGACACTACTCGCTCGACTCTTCAAGCGTTTTTTGGAAGGGTAATGACGCATTGAGCGGCAAGGGCGAAGCGGAGTCTTCGGGTATATCGCCCGGGGCCTCAACAAATGACCTTCTGTCTGCACTGCGATCTTTCGAATGGAAGAAACGCAGCATGGCTGCGCGCGAGCTTGGCGCTCGAGGTCAAGGGGAGAGCGGTACGATCGAAGCGGTCGCGGCGCTGCTCGGCGATACCGTCGCCGAATCGTCGCTTCTGCAAGTTTCGCAGGTGGATTCTTCGGCACAGGCAAAACTTCTGTCGCCCGGCCTGGAGACGGCTAAGGCGCTTGCGAAAATGGGATTACGCGGGTACGACGAACTCGCGCGTACGATGAACAGTGCGAATCCGCTTGCGCGGCGGCACGCTGCATTCGGCCTCGGCGAAAGCCATAATAACCTAAGCGTACCGATACTGATAAGGGCGCTTAAAGACCCCGATCCGCAGGTTCGTGCGGCTGCAGCCGGCTCACTGCATTTTTCCGAAGCGATGCCGGAACTCATCAAAGCGATCGACGACAACGATGAGCAAGTACGGGCCGGGGCCGTAACCGCTCTCGGACGGATCGGCGATACGGCTTCCGAGAATGCACTCGCTGCTGCTCTCGGCGATGTCAATCCATCGGTGCGCTCTGCCGCGGCAACAGCCCTCGGAAAAATCGGCAACAAGGCGGCAATAAATTCTCTCGCAAAGGTCGTCAACGATCCGGAGAGCAGCGTTCGCCTCAGTGTTGTAGTCGCGCTTGTCATGATACGCGATACCGCAACGGTTCCGCCGCTTATCGCGTGCCTGAAAGATCACGATGGCGCGGTGGTAAAAGCCTCGGCCATTGCACTGGGTGATATCTGCGATTCGCGCGCCATATCGCCGCTTCGGTCTACACTGCAGACCTGCCCGGAATCGGTACGCAGCACGGTCGATCTTTCCTTGAAACGTCTTACCGAAATTCCCTTTCTTATCGGAGCGCTTGATGATAGAGACACGCTGGTCCGTCACAATGCGGAATACCTCCTGTGGCTTATTTCTGGAAAGAAACTTGGAAACGATAAAAAAACATGGACCGACTGGTTCGTATCGCACAGTGATTCCGAGGAGATAAGAACCCCGGAACCCCGGATGGGCGATACCGCCCAACTGAAATAAAAAAGCCAGCGCGCCGCACTACCGATTAATAAGATATTTGGCAACGATTGAATCGAGAGATGTTGATGCTGCTTGCCCGCGCTGCAACTCTTCCAGAGCAATTAAATCCGATTCCCACACAATATCACCGGGTGCTGCAATAAGGACTGCACCCGACTCATGGGTGTCGAGAAGTTTCCCATTTTTATAATAATAGTGACAGGGGCTCTCCTTCGTGGCATAGATGTGCATCGCCGGCGGAATATCGCTTGGCCTGAACCAGAGCTTAATTTCGCGTTTCGCTTCCGGATTCGTAGCAGAGGCGTGGATCAGATTGTCCATCCGCTCCCCGATGACTTCACCTTCTGCGTTCTTGAGAGGGGCAACCGTACCGAGAGCGCGAATGCAGCCGGGCTTCAGGTCCCGCGCTAGGTGCGGATTAGTCGGTCCGGCGATGGCACGGAGCTTATGAACCGCATCGGGTCCCTGATAAATGATCGCAATGACCCGCTGCTTCTCCGGTGCTCCCGGATAATGAATGGCTCCAGTAATATAATCGAGGAGGGAGGCATAAAAGATCTTGCCACGATGCTCAGCATAGTGTTCGGCGGCAAGCATCTTCGTCACATGCACGATTTTTACTCCGGCAAAAACGAGTCCTGTATGATATTCCGAAAGCAATGAAAGAACATAGCCAGTGAGGGAATTCCGGAGGGCATCCGGCTTAATGAGCACCAGCGTCTGTTCCAATTCTTTATCCATGGTTTAAAACTCCATATCATTTAATGGTGGTAATACTGCAACATTGAATCTCCGAGACATTTAAATACTATCTACAGCTGGAAAATCGAGAAAATACCTTATTTTTATATACCAAGTCTTTAACGATTTTTATAGACGCTTATGGTGTAAAATATTAGGGTGAAGAAAAATTAAATCAAAATCATAAAAGCGGGAAAAAGTCTTCAGGAAATATGGTAACTTTAGAGAATTGCAAGGATTTGAAGTATTTTCCATGCCAATGGACATATCCAATTCCATATCTCAATCCCCCAGCGCCATTTTCATGCCGAATTGGATTGGCGACCTCATCCTCGGCATCTCGGTCGCTATAAGGAAAAAGCGAACGGAGGAGTCGGATCTTTCGCTTATCGTGCCTGAGCAGCTCTGCGGCCTGACGGCGCTCCTCTGCGACCTGCCGATCATTTCCTACAGGCGGAAAAACATCGCCGAATTTTTCAGCACAATCCAATTGGTACGCGAACAGTCGTATTCAAAGCTTTATATTTTGCCACACTCTTTTTCTTCGGCGCTTTTTGGTTTTTTCACGCGCATTCCCTCGCGCCGGGGTATCTCTGCGGAGCTTCGTGGTTGGATGCTGACTGAGTGGCTGCCTGCGGCCTTCGCATCCCGTATCCGGCATCTTACTTATGAGTATTCCGAGGTGGTCGAGACGCCCTATCGCGATCCCGAGGAATGGGAAAGCGTGGCGCTCGATAAAACGGCGGAATATAATGGAGTGGTAGTTTTCTGCCCCGGAGCGGCGTATGGCCCGGCAAAGCGGTGGCCCTATTTTGCCCGTCTCGCGCACTTGCTTGACAATAAGAGGGTTGTGATCGTGGGGGATGACCGTGATCGTTCGATCGGTGAACGAATTGCCGCCGCGGTGCCGGGGAGGGTTATCAATCGCGCGGGTGATACGACGCTCGAACAAGTCGCCGCCATACTGGCTGCCGCCGCCGTCGTTATTTCCAACGATTCCGGCCTGTTGCATTTGGCCGGATTTCTTGGAACTCCTTGCGTGGGTATTTACGGATCGACATCAAGCGCCTGGACCCGCCCGCTCGGTCGCGCGGTTCGCATTGCGACTGGCAAATGCCGTCATGCGCCTTGCTACGAGCGCACATGTCCGGAAAAAAACTATAACTGCCTGTCTGGAATAACCGCCGAGAAGGTTGCGGCGCTTATGGATGATTTACTTGAATAATTCCATACCGAGAAAGCAATATTTGATAAACTTATGAAGAATTCCTCTTCACTGCGAGTCATTCTCACGGGCGGGGGCACGGCCGGCCACGTAACGCCGAATCTGGCGATCATTCCGTTTCTACGCAGACGAGGGTTTGATATCCGCTATATTGGCACGTCAAAGGGGATGGAGCGGGAGCTTATAACGAAAGAAAACATCCCGTACTATGCTGTCCCGGCAGGAAAGCTGCGGCGATACGCCGACGTCAGAAATGTAACCGATATCGTGCGGATCGAGTTCGGCTTATTAAAAGCGCTCTTCTTCATTGCGACCATCAGGCCGGATGTGCTTTTCAGCAAGGGCGGGTTCGTCGCATGCCCGGTGGTCTGGGCGTCGTGGATCATGCGGGTGCCAGTGATCGTACATGAATCCGATGTTTTGCCCGGTCTTGCCAACCAGCTATCCCTCCCTTTTGCTTCACGGATTTGCTACAGTTTTCCGGAAACGGTGAGCCGCCTGCCGCCTTCAAAAGCCGTTGAGACCGGCATACCGGTCCGCGAGGAGCTGCTGAGGGGCGATTCAGGACGGGGAAGGTCCCTCTGCGGATTCACCGATGCAAAGCCGACCCTCATGGTGATTGGCGGCAGCCAGGGAGCGCAGGTAATTAACGTCTGTGTGCGCGAGGCGCTTGACGTCCTTCTCCCCCGATTCAATATCTGCCACTGCTGCGGCAAGGGAACCCTTGCCGAACCCCGGCATGGGTACGCCCAGTTCGAGTATGCCGACAGAGAGCTTGCCGATCTCTTTGCGCTTGCTGATGTGGTTGTATCGCGCGCCGGGGCGACGGCGCTCTTCGAACTGCTCGCGCTGAAAAAGCCAGGTCTTCTCATTCCGCTGCCGCTTAGCGCGAGCCGCGGCGATCAGATTCTTAATGCGCGTTCCTTTAAATTGCGGGGATTCAGCCTCGTGCTTCCGCAGGAGAAGATGACAAAAGAAACCCTTGTGGAAGGGATAACGAATTTGTTCGAAAAAAGGTCGGACCTGATCGCCCGCATGCAAACCGCCGCGCCGATACCGGCTGCGCAGCGAGTAGTCGCGCTCATCGAAGAACTGGCATTACGGGGACACGGAAGAAGGGAAACAGCTACTGTCTAAAAGGAGAATTTTGTCAAGATAATCGGTTTTTTCTAAGCGTTTAATTTCTTGGGTCTAATTCCTCGCAGCTCTGCTGCGGGGTAGGTCATTGCGATTGCCAAAAAGTACCAGAATTACCGAAAAACTACCAGATCCTTTCCGCAAAAAATCGGCTTATGAGAGTAACCCGCCGTTCCGAGAGGTATTATTACGGCGAAAAGTTTATCAGGCAGGATTGAAAGTTTCGCAGGGACACTGAAAATCATTGTCTTAGATGTTCTCTGTCAACACCAAGAGGGTAGCGGAAAAAGGCCATGTTTTTTTGTGGTCTTTTGAAACGAGAAGGAGACTTCTCCCCTAAAATTCGGTTTTTACTGTTTGCAATTCAGGTCTTATTCTCTCCAAAATCCCCATTCTCCAATCCGGTTTAAAGTATTTTCGTTATCGAAAAATCGTCCCGGTAGCTTTGGGCTGTTTAATTATTCATTATTCAATCTTTCATAATAATCAAATAATATTAAGTTTCTATAATCTAAATATCGTTTCCCATGTTCCTTCGAAAACTCCGTCTCCTGAATTTCAGAAATTATAAAGAATTATCGATCGAATTTCCTTTGAATGGCGCCTTCCTCTCCGGAGCAAACGGCTCGGGAAAAACCAACCTCCTCGAAGCGATCCATATGCTTTGCACCGCGAGATCGCAGCGGGCAGCCTCAAAGATGGAGATGATCACAACGGATGCGGAGTGCGCTTCCCTTGAAGGCGAATTCGAAGAACCAGGGAACGCCTATTTTTTTTCGTTTGATCGCGCCGGGAACTCCCTGCTGAAAATCAATGACCGGAAAACCGGGACGTTTTCCGAGTGGTTCGGCTCACGGCCCATCGTGTCTTTTGCAACCGGCGATACCGAGTTGGCGTACGGGCCGCCGGAAGCGCGCCGGAGGTTTCTCGATATTCTTATCAGCCTTGTTGATAGAGAATATTTAGCGGCCCTGATCGAGTACCGAAAAAATCTCTCGCTTCGCAATAAACTGCTGAGAACCTCGGGCGACGAACTTCTCTGTGCCATTTACGAAGAAAACATGGCGGCAAGCGGAAGCGTCATCGTGGAAAAAAGGGTGGAGACGGTATCCGCTCTCGAAAAGGAGGGCAGCCGAGTTTACCGGGAAATTGGGGGCCATAACGAGGAGTTTTCGCTTACGTACGAGCCTGGCGCAAAAACGGATTTTAGTAGTAAAAATGCTTGGAAAAATGTATTTTTTACTATGCTTTCGGAGCGCAGACAATGCGACCGCGAAATGGGGTTTTCTTCATGCGGTCCCCACCGCGATGAGGTACGGTTCTTCATCGACTCCAAAACGGCAAAAAGTTACGCCTCGCAGGGGCAATGCCGATCGATTGCGCTGTCGTTGAAATTAAGCGCCATGAGCTGCCTTGAAGCGAAAGGGGCCAAGAAAATCATCATCCTCTTCGATGATGCCGTCTCCGAACTTGACTCGGAGCGGACCGCGCGTTTTTTTTCGCTCATCGAAAACCGGGGACAGGTTTTTATCACATCCCCGACCGGAGAAGCGGGGGTTCGAGGCTTGTCGGCTCTGGATGTCGCCGCCCTGACCGGGAGCAGGATCCCGCAGTGAAGTCAAGGCGCGAAGAACCCCGTCGCATCGGCTCTCTCGTTGCCGAGATCCTCGCCGAAAGCGGATATTTAACAATTTGCAAGGAATACGATATCGTACGTAAATGGCCGACGATCATAGACGAACGTTTCGCTGAAGTGACGAGCTGCGAGCGCGTCGAAAACGGAATATTATATGTAAAAGTTTTTTCCGCGCCCTGGCGCCAGGAGGCGGTTTACCGAAAGGGCGATCTGCTGAAAAGGATCCAGAAAGAATTCGGATGCCCCACGATAAAAGATATTGTGTTTCATTAAGGAAACGATGACCGTATGAACGATAACGTAGTGGTAACGCCGGATGTGCAGGCCTATACCGCCGAAAGCATCAAAACGCTCAAGGGTCTGGATGCGGTTCGCAAACGTCCGGCCATGTATATCGGCAGCACCGGCGTCTCCGGCCTGCACCACCTCGTATATGAGGTGGTTGATAATTCAATCGATGAGGCGCTCGGCGGTTTTTGTACCAAAATAGAAGTTACTATCCATGCCGATAACAGTCTCAGTGTGACCGATGATGGTCGCGGAATTCCAGTCGATTACCATGCCGAAGAAAAGATGTCTGCTCTGCAACTCGTCCTCACGACGCTGCATTCGGGCGGAAAGTTCGACAACTCGTCCTATAAAATATCCGGCGGCCTGCATGGCGTCGGAGTTTCCTGCGTCAATGCGCTTTCGCTCTGGATGAAGGCGGAGGTCTATCGCGACGGCAATATTTACTTTATGGAGTTCAGGCGCGGCGTCCCCTCGTGCGAACTCACGGTTACCGGCAAAACCGACCGACGCGGGACAAAAATCACCTTCCTGCCCGACCCGGAAATTTTTGAAACCACCGAATTCAGCGCCGATATCCTTTCCAAACGCATTCGCGAGCTTGCATTTTTGAATAAAGGCATCGTGATCGCGACGAGCGACGAGCGGCCGGGTGGCAAGGTGCATCAGTTCTGTTATCCGGGCGGGCTGGTTTCGTTCATCAGCTACCTCGACGAAAACAAGACGCCGTTGCACCCCGAACCTATCTACTTCCACCAGGCGGAGAACAATTTCGAACTCGAAGCGGCCATGCAGTATAACGATCAGTACATCGAGAATATATTTTCCTTTGCCAATAACATCAATACTGTCGACGGTGGAACGCATCTCTCGGGGTTCAAAAAGGGATTAACGCGGGCGATTAATGCCTATATCGAGAACAACAAACTTCAGAAAAATGACAAGATCGAGATCAAGGGCGAGGATCTGCGTGAAGGGCTGACCGCCATCATCAGTATAAAAATCCCCAATCCCCAGTTTGAGGGCCAGACCAAGTCCAAGCTCGGCAATTCCGAAGTGGCCGGTCTCGTCGAGACCTTCATGCTCGATAAGCTCGGCGGTTTTCTTGAAGAGAACCCTGCAATCGCCCGCAGGATCGTCGATAAATGCGTTAACTCCGCGATCGCCCGCGAGGCGGCCCGTAAGGCGCGCCAGCTTGCCCGGCGCAAAACCGTCATGGACGGCGGCGGGCTTCCCGGCAAACTTGCGGACTGCTCCGAACGCGACCCCTCCCGGTGCGAGCTTTTCATCGTCGAGGGCGACAGCGCCGGCGGCAGCGCAAAGATGGGACGCGACCGCAGCTTCCAGGCCATATTGCCGCTGCGGGGGAAAATCCTGAATGTGGAGAAGGCGCGTCTCGACAAGGTCATCTCCCACGAAGAGATCCAGATCATTGTCCAGGCGCTCGGCACCGGGTTCGGCGCCGGAGAGGCGGGCGAGGAGGATGAGGGGTTCACCCTCTCGCGGCTGCGCTACCACAAGCTCATCATCATGACCGATGCCGATGTCGACGGTTCGCATATTCGCACCTTGCTTCTGACTTTCCTGTTCCGGCATATGCCCGGCCTCATCGAGCACGGCCATGTGTTCATCGCCCAGCCACCCCTTTACCGGGTAAAGGCCGGCAAGGAGGAGCGCTACGCGTTTAACGAAGAGGAAAAAGAACGCGTGCTTACCGAATGGAAAGAACGGAAGAATGTGTCGGTCCAGCGTTACAAGGGACTTGGCGAAATGAACCCCGATCAACTGGCCGATACCACCATGAATCCCGACTCCCGTTCGCTCCTCCAGGTGAAACTTGAGGATACCGTCGAAGCGGACCGGATTTTCACCATGCTCATGGGAGAAGAAGTGGAACCGAGACGCCGCTTCATCGAAGCGAACGCCACGAAAGTAACGAATCTCGATATATGAGCGATCCACGCCCCGGCACGGAACCGAACGACGACACGCTCACCCTTCTTCTCACGAATGACGACGGCATCGATGCCACGGGCATCTGGGATCTGCAAAAAGAACTTGCCGCAATCGCCACGGTGATCGTGGCGGCGCCGGAAAGCGAGCAGTCGGGTGTCGGCCATGCGTTTACTTTTAATATGCCCATCCACTACGAACGGCAGAGCTTATCAAAAGGCCGGGATGGATTCGCGGTCTGCGGGACGCCGGTCGATTGCGTTAAATTCGGCATCAGCTTTCTGCTTCAGAAACGTCCCGATGCCGTTGTCGCTGGAATCAACGCCGGGGAAAATTCAGGGCTCTCGGCCTTCTATTCGGGTACCGTCGCCGCTGCCCGCGAAGGGGCATTCTGGGACATCCCGAGTTTCGCCTTTTCACTCTGCAAAGGTGGCGAACGCTATCGGCGCCAGTATGCGGCGGTTGCCGCCGATCTGCTGTCCCACCTGCTTTCCCGCGAGCGGATAAGGAAAAACCACCGGGTTTATTACAACATAAATTTTCCTCCGTGTTCCGTAAAGGAGTGCCGGGGCATAAGGGTGACATCGCAGAGCATGGCGTTTTTCGACGACCGCTACGAGACCATCGATGTCGAGTCGCACCGGACGAAAAAAGGGTATGTCATTTACGGGGAAAAAAAGGATATCGAAACCTCCGACGACTACGATTCCCGAGCGCTCATGGACAGATACATTGCCATAACTCCCCTGAGTTTCGATGCCACGGCGCATAAGCGTCTTGATTGTCTGCGGGATATCGAGGGCCGAAAGGTTACCACGAGGTAAGAAATGGACTTGAAAGGCAAGATACAGCCGGTTTTCATTGAAGACGAGATGCAGAAATCGTATCTCGATTATTCCATGAGCATGATCACCTCGCGAGCTCTCCCGGACGTACGGGACGGGCTCAAGCCCGTCCATCGCCGCGTGCTTTTTGGCATGTCCGAACTCTCGCTCGACCACGCCAAGCCGCCGAAAAAGTGCGCGCGTGTTGTGGGCGACGTGATCGGTAAGTACCATCCGCACGGCGACCTTGCGGTCTACGATTCGCTCGTCCGCATGGCGCAGGATTTTTCCATGCGCTACCGGATGGTGGATGGACAGGGGAATTTCGGCTCCATCGATGGCGACCCGCCCGCCGCCATGCGATACACCGAGTGCCGCATGACCGCTCTGGCCGAAGAGATGCTTGCCGACCTTGAAAAGGACACGGTAAATTTTACTGCCAACTATGACGACTCCCTCAAGGAGCCGTCGGTGCTCCCTTCAAAGCTGCCCTTTCTCCTCGTCAACGGCACGACGGGCATCGCGGTGGGCATGGCGACCAACATGGCTCCCCATAACCTGTCTGAAGTAGCCAATGCCATCATTGCCGTCATCGATAAGCCCGAAATGACGGTCGAAGAGCTCTTTGCCATCATTCCGGGCCCGGATTTTCCGACCGGCGGCATCATCTATGGCAAATCCGGCATCTGGGAGGCGTACAAGACCGGCAAGGGCAAGGTCATCGTACGGGCGCGCGCCGAGGTGCAGAAACTGCAAGGGGATCGCGAGGAGATCATCGTCACCGAGATCCCTTACATGGTCAACAAGTCGACGCTCCTGGAAAAAATCGCGGATTTAGTGCGGGACAAGGTGATCGAAGGGATCTCCTTCATCCGCGACGAGTCGGATCGCAGCGGCATGCGCATCGTGATCGGCATCAAGAAGGACAGCTTCGGCGAAATCGTGCTGAATAAGCTCTACAATTTCACCACGATGCAATCGACATTCGGCATCAACAACCTTGCACTTGTCAATTTGCAGCCGCGTCTCCTGCCGCTCAAGGAGATCATCACCTACTTCATCGCGCATCGGCACGAGGTGGTGGTCCGCCGGACCGAGTTCGAACTCAAAAAAGCCAACGACCGGGCGCATATCCTTGAAGGGCTGCGCATCGCCATCGATCATATCGACGAGGTCATTGCCATCATCCGGCGGTCCCCGACCGCCGACGAGGCGAAGGCGCTCCTGCAGGAGCGGTTCGGCCTCACCGTGATCCAGGCGACCGCGATTCTCGAAATGCGGCTCCAGCGCCTGACCGGGCTTGAACGGGAGAAGATCGAGGCGGAGTACAACGAACTTAAAATTCTCATCGCCGATCTCACCGCCATCCTTGCCAGCAAAGAGCGGCGGATGGCAATCATCAAGGCCGAGACGCTCGATTTGAAGGCGCGTTTCGGCGATAAGCGTCGCACCGAGATCGTGGAAACCGCGGTCGATGTGGAGATCGAAGACATGATTCCGGATGAGGACATGGTCATCACCATGACCCACGGCGGCTATATCAAGCGCACGTCGGTTTCGACCTACCGGGCGCAGGGGCGCGGCGGAAAGGGCGTACTCGGCATGGAGTCGAAGGATGACGATTGTGTCAACACCATGTTCATCGCGTCGAACCACTCCTACATCCTTTTTTTCACCAATACCGGGCGGTGCTACTGGCTCAAGGTGTATAAGATCCCGGAGGCGGGCCGCCACTCGCGCGGCAGGCCGATCATCAACCTGATAGAGCTCAAGGAGGGGGAGCGGATCGCGGCCATGGTGCCGGTCCGTACCTTTGACAACGACCGCTTCATCATCGCGGTAACGCAGCTGGGCGTCATCAACAAGCAGCCTCTCTCGGCCTACGCCAATGTCCGACGCGATGGCATCAATGCGATCAACCTCGACGAGGGCGATCGGGTCATCGAATGCAAACTCACGACCGGCGATAACGATATCATTCTCGGAACCCGCAACGGCCAGGCGGTTCGCTTCCATGAGAGCGCGGCGCGCGAACTCGGTCGACATACCCGCGGCGTTCGCGGCATCACTCTGCGGGACGACGACCAAGTCGTGGGCATGATCATCGTGAATGAGGCGGACGATGTCCTGACCGTCACCGAAAAGGGCTTCGGCAAGCGCACGCCGGTGGCGGAGTACCGCAAAACCCATCGGGGCGGGTCCGGGATCATCAATATCAAAGTCACCGAGAAAAACGGGCCGGTCGTGGCGCTCAAGGGGGTTTCCCGCGAGGGAGACGTCATGCTCGTTACCCGGAACGGCATCATCATCCGCAGCGATGTCGATAAAATCTCGGTAGTAAGCCGCAACACGCAGGGAGTCCGGCTCATAGCGCTCGATGAGGGCGACGCGCTGATCGATGTGGCGTTGTGTGAGAAAGAGGAGCCGGAGGAGAATGGAGCGGTTGCAACGACGCCGACGGAATCAACACCGGTCGATGGCGCGGGGGTTCAAAATGTTGAACCCGTCAAGGTAAATCCGGCTGCGGAAGACGCACCGGAGATATAACCCGGGCTTTGTCTGTGTTATGGTTTATTTGTAAAATTCAAAGTAATAATCACATACTATCCAGCCCAGCATTGTAACAGAATAGCCCCTTCATAGTTACAATTGATATTCTTAGCTATCGCCTCGATAGCATCACCCTCATCCTTTTCTCAAGGTTCCCGGCCCTGAAATGAATGAGATACACGCCGGGCGAGAGGTTGAGGCTCTTGAGGGAGAGGGTATAATGACCCGATAATTGCTGGCGATTGATGGCGGCTTTTTCCCTTCCGAGAATATCGCTGAAGGAGATCCGCACCGCGCCGGGTTGCGCCATCGTGTAGTTCAGGTTAATGCCATCCATGAAACAAGAGAATTCAAGCGCCTTTGCGGAAGGGGATAGCACCGAAGCAACAATCAAGGAATCTGAAAATTTCCAGACATTTGACCATGCACTCGTTCCCAGCGTATTTGTCGCACTCACTCGCCAGTAATAGGCACTATTTTGCGAAAGTCCACTGATAGAATCCGTATTTGTCGAAACCGTGGCCTGGATAAAAGTGCTGAAATCAGCGACGGTCGATACCTGCACGGTATAGGAGGATGCGCTGGTTAAAGATGACCAATTGAGATACAGCTTGGGATAATAAGATGCATTAACGGCGTTATTGGTGGGCGAGATGAGGACCGGCGCAGCGGGGGCTGCGCTGATGGTCGTGAAGCTCCATACGCCTGACCATGGACCGGTTCCGACCGGGTTCGTTTCATTTACCTGCCAGTAATAGGCAGTGCTGGTGGCGAGCCCGGTCATGGCCTGCGATGCCATCGTTATCCCACTCTGGCTGAAGATGGTGGTGGAGAAATTTGAACTTGTCGCTACCTGCAAAGAGTAGGAGGTCGCATAAATGATGCTACTCCAGCTAAGGTTCAAGGTAGTCAGCAACTCACTATCATTATTAGAGGGCGAGGTGAGTACCGGCACACTGGGAGCAATGTTGAAGGTCGTGAAGCTCCATACACTCGACCACGGACCTGCTCCGACCGGGTTTATTTCATTCACCTGCCAGTAATAGGTGGTGGCAGTGGCGAGCCCGGCCATGGCCTGCGATGCCATCGTTAACCCACTCTGGCTGAAAATCGTGGTGGAAAAATTCGAATTTGTCGCAACCTGCAAAGAATAGGCGGTCGCATTAGTGGAGCTATTCCAACTGAGGTTCAAGGGAATCCATAGCTCTTCAGCATTATTAGACGGCAAAGCTAGCGTCGGGGCCGACGGCATCACGAAAATAGTTTTGAAATTCCATACGCTTGACCAGTCGCTCCCATTTGTTGCATTAGCCGCATTTACCCTCCAGTAATAGGTAGTGCCGCCACTAGAAAGTCCGCTAATCATTCGTGAAAACGAGGTAATACCACTCTGATCCAACACGGTGGATGCAAAGGTTGATACTGTGGAGACTTGCACTTCATAAGATGATACGCCGCTCTCCGAATTCCAGTTCAAGGTTAATGCGACCGGCTGATTGATGGAATTATTAGTTGGCGATGACAGAGTCGGGGGTTGCGGCATATTAATTATGCATTTTGTGATATAGTTAGTGGTTTGATATCCCACCGTGGTAAAACTTCCACCAACATACAACAGTTTTCTTGAACCGTCAACCGCTAAGGCCCAAACGTTACCGTTGCTTGGGCCGCCGCTAAGGCTGTCCCACGTGCTCCCGTTCCACCGAGCAAGGCCATTCACATTCATGCCAGCTGCTGAGTTTATACTCCCACCCACATAAATATTTCCTGAAGAGTCAACAGCTAAAGCAGAAGGAAACCCATAATAACCGCCGAGACCATTGCCGAGACTGTCCCATGTACTGCCGTTCCACCGAGCGATGTCATTTGCATGCACTCCGCCCGCCATGTCGAACCACCCTGCCGCATACACATTTCCAGAGCCATCAAACGCAAAAGCATAAACCGTCGCGTCCATTCCACTGCCAAGGCTGCTCCAAATACCAGTACGGGTATTCAATTTGGCAATGTTAGCTGCGCTTATTCCACCTACCGAGTCGAACGACCCTCCCACATACAGATTACCTGAACCGTCATTTGCGATAGCATAAAATAGTTTCGGGTCATAAACAACGAAGGTGGAGCCCAAGTTACTCCAAACGCTTGTTCTTGGATTCCATTTGGCAATGGAGTTCGCACTTACCTCACCAGCCGAGTCGAAAAACCCTCCCGCATACACATTACCGGAATCGTCAATCGCTATGGCATTAACATTACCAAACTGGCTTTCAGGTGCGTTGCTGCCTCTTACTCCATTGCCGAGGCTGCTCCAAACACTTGTTTTTGAGTTCCATTCGGCAATATAGTTCACACTTTTCCCACCAGCCGAGTCAAAATACCCTCCCGCATACACATTCCCCGAATCGTCAATCGCTAAGGCATCAACCTCTAGATTCGTTCCACTGCCAAAGCTGCTCCAAACGCCAGTTCTTGGATTCCATTTGGCAATGGAGTTCGCACCCTTTCCTCCCGCCGAGTCAAATTGCCCTCCCACATACACATTCCCGGAATCGTCAATCGCCAAGGCATCAACCTCTCCACCACTAACTCCGCTGCCCAATCCGCTCCAATCCGCATCCGATATCGTCGGGTCAATGCGGACCGGATAGACCGCATCGGCATCGTTAACCGCTATATCGATAACCGAGCTTCCCGGTTTAAGCTCGAAATGGGACGGCAACGCGCGTCCGGCGGCGTCTGCGGCATTCAGTTTTCCATAGGTGAGCTTTCTGCCCGATTGCGCCAGCCGCAGCAGAATTCCATCGCCCTTCTGGGTTACCGCGGCGCCCTTCACCCCGACTTCCACGACCAGATTGCCACTCCCTTTGGGAGCATGGTGAATGACAAAATCCTGGCGGATACCGTCGCCCGTGGTGGTGAACTCCTCAGCGATATCTCCCCGGATCGTTCTCACGACATCGTTTTCATGAGCGATCTTTTCGGCTTGAATCGGCAGGGCGGTCATCGTCTGTTCCCGGCCAAGCAGCAAGGTAGTGAGAGACAACAAGCCTCTTCCTTTCCCCTTCGAGGTCGAGTGAATCGCGACTCCATTTCCGGTGACCTCGGCAAATATCGCCTGCATCCGGCAGGAAAGCCGGTATCCATTCGGCGTTTGCCTGATCTCGAATCCCTTCCCACCCGCCTGCTTCGCGGTCGCTGTTTTCAAACCATTTATGGGAATCCACCGGGGTTGCACGGCATGGACATAGGATAACCCCGCCAGAAGCGCCAGCGCCGACAGAAAGCGTGAACGGCAAAGCATCGATTTCATGGCATGCCCCTTTGTTGAATCAGGAGTTGGACGAGAATCGGATTCTTTAGTCACTATAAAATAATCATGCGCATGGAAAAGTCAAATAAATTCTGAAAGTACCGTGTTCCCGTGCGTATGCCATGCACACTTCAATTATTTTGAAAATGCCGAACGTATCCTTCAGGAACTTCGCAGAATTCCGTTCCTGGTTTAACTGGCTCGCCACGAGCGGAATTTTTACCGGTTTTTATTCAGGAGTTTCACATTGTGCCCCCCATTGTTGCCGTCATCATTCCAACCTTCAATCGCGCCCCCTTGCTCGACCGCGCCATCCGCTCGGTTCTCGATCAGACTTGGCGCGACTTTGAGCTGGTCGTGGTTGACGATGCATCCACGGACGGCACTGCCGGTCTTCCGGTCATCAAATCCGACGACAAGCGGCTTCATTACCTCAGGCTTTCAGAAAACCGGGGGGTATCCGTTGCCCGCAATGCCGGAGTTCGTGCAACGAGCGCCCCCTGGCTTGCTTTCTTAGACTCGGATGATGAGTGGTTTCCAGCCAAACTTGCCAGGCAGGTCGAATGGGTAAAAAAAAATCCGAAATTCCGGATCTGCCAGACCCAGGAACTCTGGATCCGATGCGGTGTCAGGGTAAATCCGCCGAAGACGCATGAAAAATTCAGCGGCGACCTTTTTGCCGCAAGCCTGGATCGATGCATGATCACGCCATCGTCGGTCATGCTTACCAGAGAGCTTTTCGAGGCCGTGGGCGGGTTCAATGAGGTTTTTCGGGCATGCGAAGATTACGATCTCTGGCTCAGAGTAACGAGCCATTATCAGGTCGGTCTTGTGGATGACTACCTGCTGAAGCGATATGGCGGGCATGGGGACCAGCTGTCAAAAACGGTGCCGGTTCTTGACCAATTCAGGGTACAGAGTCTCATTGATCTGATCGAAAACGGCATTCTTACGGAATTTCAGCGGAATCTTACCATCAAAAGCGCCATCAAACGGGCGATTGTCCTTGCCCGTGGCTATAAGAAACGGGGGAACATCGAAGAATATGGAAAATACCGGGAAATTATCAGACAGTACAACGGGAGCGAACATCGTACCGGGCCTGCGGCTCTCCTTCATGGAACTGCCGATACCGTCGCTTGAACCCATTATAGAGCTTTCCTGCGATCGTGTTACTGCTTATCAACCAGATGTTATACTGCGGTTGCCGGTAATCGTTTATAAGGTAGACGGTAAATGCTCCATAATCGACGGCTGCAAACGCATCCGGGCATTGAGAGAGGCCGGGGAACGGCAGGCTCTCTGCGGGGTTATCGATTCTCCCCTCAATCCGCGCCAGGCCGGACTCCTGCGAATAGATCTCAACTGCGGGCGCGACCTGCATCCCCATGAAAAATTGCTCTTTATCCGATGGTTGAAGTCTCATTGCGATCATGAAACCTATTATCAAGAGGCGGCAAAGCTCCGTTTCTCCGCTGCCGAACGTCACGATTATGAGGAGCTGGCTTCATGTAACGCGCTCCTTGTCGATGCCGTGATACGAGGTGTGCTTGATCTTACCGTCGCCCCGGAGATGACCCACCTTCTCAACGCCGATGCGCAAACACTCATCACCCTCTTTTCCGCGATTCCCTTTTCCCGCCAGATGCAGAGAGAGCTCGCCGAATGGCTCCCGGAGATCGCTTTCAACCGTGAGATTTCTCTTCCTCGTCTGTTCCAAACGGAAAGACTTACAGCAATCCTGAATAATACCCGGCTCAATACCCCGCAGAAGGCAGCGCAGATACATGAGATGGCCTACGAGATGCGCTTCCCTCTCTATGTGAAGACGAAAAATTCCTGGAACACGCACAGCCGCCACCTGAATCCCGATCCGTCTCATGTTTCGTTTCATCCCGGCGCTTACTTCGAAAAAAACCAGATTGAAATCCGCATAAAAGCCGACAACGGGGCTTCCTTGCAGGAGCTCATGGGCAGGCTTGCAGCCATCGATGCCGACGGGTGGTGGAAGCTCATTGATCCGGCACGGATCGTTGGTTAGAGTTCCTGCACGTTTTTCGGCGCGTTCGGCATCGTCTATGGTTTCAGGGTTATGAAGAGGCTATCCCAGCGCTGAATTACAGGCCACACAAAACTGGCGCCCCTGAATTGAACCGCCTTCGGGTCAAATACCATATTTCTACCGATCTTCAGGAGACCTGATTCGGATTTTGCACTCCAGGCTCTGATTTTCGGCAGAGGATACCGGGTTGTTCGAGAAATTAAAAGGTTTTTTTCTTGCAAATGGGCTGAAAATCATGCTGGCGGGATTTACCATCAGCGCAATCGGGATCATTTTTTATATCAAGATGCAGCATGATAATCCCGATCTCAGAAAAATCGCCTTTGGAACGACCGTCGCAGGCGTTGTGATGTATATGGCTGGCCGGGTGGGCGTTTTCATTGAGCGGCGAGAGCAGCGCAAGCGGCGCGAACGTCGTGTTCTTGATTCCGAAGATGAGGCGGCGTGAAAATCAGGGATCTTCTGCAGAAGAACGGCATTCTGATCGGCTTGGAAAGTACGGATAAAAAAGAGATCCTTTCCCGGATGGCCCGCTACATGGCGTCGATTTACCATTTTCCCGACGGCGCCGCCATTACCCGCAAAATTCTCGAACGTGAAGCTGACATGTCGACCGGCATCGGCTTTGGCATCGCCATTCCGCATGCCCGGGTGGATTCGGTCGAGCATGTCTACCTGATTGCAGCGCAGTCGATTAAGGGCATTGATTTCAATGCCATCGACGAACAGCCGGTTCACCTTCTTTTCATGATCATCTCTCCAATCAACGCTTCGGCGGAGCACACGCACATCCTTTCCACGCTTTCCCGTATCATGTCTTACGAGAATATCCGAAAAAAGCTCATTGCTGCAAAAACAGCTGAACAGTTTCTCGAGCTTATTATTAAGGGTGAAGATAAGTACGTGGAATAAATTTCAATAAAATCAATTTTTAAGAAGGAGAATTCCCCTTCACTGATTTTGTATTTGCTTTACTCCTCTGCTTATCCATCAAATCCCTGGTCCCTTAACCATATCTCCGCCTCTTTTGCAGCCATGCAGCCGGTGGCAGCGGCAGTTACCGCCTGCCGGTACCGGTGGTCCTGTACATCCCCGGCCGCAAAGATCCCGTCGAGGGAGGTAGCCGTCGATCCCGGCTTGGTTACGATGTAGCCCATGCTGTTCACTTTCAGGACGCCTTTGAGAAAACTGGTATTCGGCACATGGCCGATTGCTTCGAAGGCGCCGGCTACGGGCAGAAAAGAGGTTTCCCCGCTTACGGTATCCCGTAGCGTAAGCCCGCTCAAAATGTTGTCGCCGGCGAATTCTTCAACCACCTTGTTCCAGAGGATCTCAATTTTAGCGTGGTTTTTCGCCCGCTTCTGCATCACGCTGGTTGCTCGCAACTCGTTTCGCCGGTGAATGAGATACACCTTCGAAGCAAACTGGGTAAGATGCAGCGCCTCCTCAATCGCCGTGTCGCCGCCGCCGATGACGGCAAGTTCCCGGTTGCGAAAAACGGGCAGCGAACCGTCGCAGGTCGCGCACGCGGAGATCCCGCGACCCCACAGCCGTATCTCGGAATCGAGGGGCAGTCGCCGCGCCGTCGCTCCCGAAGCGATGATCAATGAGTCGGCGCGATAGGTCTCACCGTTTGCGGAGAGAAGGGTGAAAGGCCTGACGTCAAGATCAGCATCGAGCACATCGTCGACGATCATGCGGGTGCCGTGTTTCTGCGCCTGCTCTCGCATGTTCGCCATGAGTTCCGGTCCGGTGATCCCGCTGGGAAAACCCGGAAAGTTTTCGATCATGGTGGTAATCATGAGCTGTCCGCCCGGAATACCGCCGGTTTGAAACCCCTCGAACAGGAACGGCTCAAGGTTGGCCCGCGCCGCATAGATTGCCGCCGTTAATCCCGCCGGGCCGGATCCGATAATGATCAATTTTTCCGTCATAAGAGCCTCTATTGAAGGTAATTACCTAAAAACTCACGATACGCGCGTGACGTGCGTTATATACTTTTATCCCCTTGCGGTTTTTAAGATTATAGCGTAATTCATAGAAAATACTCTGGTGGGTCGGGCGGCGGGGGACGTACGCAGGCTTGCTTTGGCGCAGGGCTGAAGTATTTTAAAAACGATGATACCGATCCTCTATGAAGACCGTCATATCGTGGTGGTGGATAAGCCTGTCGGCCTTGCCTCGATCCCGGAACGTGATCGGTCGATCGACTCCGTGATTTCCATCATGGAGCGCCAGTTGCGGCGGAAACTTCTGATCGTTCACCGACTCGACAAGGATGCAAGCGGCATACTGCTCTATGCGAAAAATCCCGAATCCCATAAATTCATGAATCAGCTATTCGCCAATCGGCGCATCGAAAAAACCTATGGCGCAATTGTACACGGGATCATGACCGATAACGAGGGAACGATCGAAGCGCCGTTACGAGTGTACGGTTCGGGACGAATGGGGATCGATGAGACGCGCGGGAAACCAAGCCGCACCGACTTTATGGTTGTCAAGCGATGCGCCGGACATACCGTCATCGACGCGTTTCCAATCACCGGCAGGCGGCACCAGATCAGGGTGCATTGTTACTGCAAGGGCCATCCGATAGTCGGCGACCCGCTCTACGGTGATAAAGACCTTCAGAAGAATTTTCCCCGCCTGTTGTTGCATGCAAAACGGATCGCGTTCGTCGGGATGAACGGAAAACGCACCGTTGTTGAGTCGCGTCTGCCGCTGGAATTTCTCACGATCGTTTCCAGGGAAAGGTGAGTACCGCCTCGATCGTCTTTTCCCCTAAGGCAAGCATGACGAATCGGTCGAGGCCGAGCGCCACGCCGGAGCACGGGGGAAGGCCGCCTGCAAGCGCGGACAGAAAATTGCGGTCGATAGGAAGCTCCTCCTTGCCGAGTTTTCGCCTCTCCTTGTTTTCCGCGCGTTGTCGAAACTCATTTTCGCGCGCATTGCCGAGCTCCTCGAATCCGTTTGCAAGCTCGATGCCGCCAAAATAGACCTCAAAGCGTTTTGCGGTGCGGGGATCGCGGTCGTCGATAACGGCCAGCGCCGCCTGGTCTGCCGGGTAGTGGGAGATAACCGCCACGGCGTCGGACGGCAGCGATGGCTCGACAATGGCCGTCATGGCAAATTGCAGCGCATCGGTCAACGTTGAAAAAGCCGGCGTCGCAATGGCGCGTGACGCGCATATGCCGCACACCGCTTCAATCGACGTTTCTAAGGGATCGAGACCTGTCGCTTCGAGGAACGCTTCCGCATACGTTTTGCGAACGACCTTTTTTTCGCCGAGAATTGCGGCGATACAGTCGATCGTTTCGGTGATGAGCTCCTCCATGGTCCAGCCCATCCGATACCATTCGAGCATGGTGAATTCCGGATTGTGGATCCGCCCCAGCTCGGTGTCGCGGAAAACCTTGCCAATCTGATACACATCACCATACCCGGCGGCAAGGAGTCGTTTCATATGAAACTCAGGCGAGGTGCGATGGTATAGCCTTTCCCGTTTTCCCGCCGATGTGCCCACAAACGGGGAGTACTCCGAGGAGAAAACATCGATGTGGCGGTCGATGGAGCTTGCATATGAAAGAATCGGCGTTTCGACCTCAACGATATTCCGCGCCGCGAAAAAATCTCTGATATGCCTCATGAGAGCAGCACGCTTTTGCGCAGTGCCCCACGACATGGTAGGAACGGATTTAGAGGACATTGTTTTTATTTTCGTAGGACAAGATCATAAGAGGTTTAAAATTTTAAACCCCTGCGGGAGATGCGGATAAATTGCCGGACAATCCCCTGATTATGTCGACCTCTGCAGATATTCGCCGGTGCGCGTATCGATTTTGAGCTTCATGCTGGATTCGATGAAGAAGGGAACATTGATCTCCGCTCCGGTTTCGAGCGTGGCTTTTTTCGTAACATTGTTCGCGGTATCGCCTCGCACCGCCGGTTCAGTATAGGTAACCACGAGATCGACGAAGGTAGGTGGCGTGACCCCGATTACCCGTTCTCCCCAGAACGATACTTCGCAGACGGCGTTTTCAATGATCCACTTTGACGCCTCCTCCATGACCTCTCCTGAAATTTCTATCTGCTCGTAGTTCTGGGTATTCATGAAGAAGTAGTTGGCGCCATCGCGGTAGAGATACTGCATATTTACGGTGGAAACGTCGGCTTCCTCGAAGGTTTCACCGGACTTGAACGTTTTATCGAGCACCCGGCCGGTAAGCAAATTCTTTATCTTTGTCCGGTTAAAAGCCTGCCCCTTGCCGGGTTTTACAAAGTCGTTTTCAACGATGATCCACGGCTGGCCTTCGAAAATGATCTTGGCTTTTTTCCGGAATTCGCTGGTATCAATGGTTCCCATAAGAAGACTCCCTCAGGTTGAACTCGAATAAAGTAACGTGTTTTTGAACCTTCGGATCTACTTCTGCTGTGTGATCGAAAGGGGCAAATAAACCACCCGAAGTAGAGCTTCGGGGCGGCTGAATCAAAACAAAGATTGATATGATCTATTCGCTTATGCACTAAAAATACAAAGTCGAAGCAACGCTTCGAGGGATTTGACCCAAAGCGATTAAAATAAATGGTGCCTTTGCGGAATCACTTTCATTTTGTTGCGGATGTAGTTTTTTCGCCTCCGGGAGAGGCCTACAGGAGGGTGGGAACGGCTTCGTTTTGACTCTCCCCCTTACAGGGGATGGTATTTCTCCGTACGGAGCTTTTCCACAAGCTTCTGCATGTCCTCCCGCATCGGTACCTCTATGCGGCATCGTTTCTTTGTATAGGGATGCATGAACGTCAGTGAAGCGCAATGCAAAGCCTGCCGGGGAAACCACCGTGCATCGGCATCGCGCGTTTTGTCGTCCCGCCAAACGAGATATGTGGCTTCGCTCTGACCGTAAAGTTTATCGCCGACAATCGAGGCGCCGACGGCGGCGCAATGAATCCGGATCTGATGAGTCCTGCCGGTGACCGGTTGCAAGGTTAGCAGGGAATACTCCCCGGATAAGACCTCGCATGCCGTAATACGAGTCCGGCAGCTCTTGCCGTTTGCGTCCACGCAGAATTTATAAGGAATTGCCGAATCGACCATTTTACCAATTGGAAGATCGATATCGTTTATTCCGGGATTTCCATGAACAACGGCAAAATAGCATTTCTCAACATTCCCGGCATCGAACTCCCGACCGAGAAGGGCTCTTGCTTCGATATTCTTTGCTACCATAAGAGCTCCGGACGTTTCCCGGTCCAGCCGGTGCACGGTATGTGCGGTCGGGAAAGCCGGGGTATGGATATGCCGCAGCTGATGAATAAGATTATTGCGGAAAGAGATGCCCGCGCGATGGACAAGCAGATTTCCGGGCTTATCGATGCAGAGAAACCAGGCATCCTCATAAACAATGCGGTATGAAAAGTCAGCCGGCGGTTCTTCAACCTCTCCGACATCATAAGCAAGAATATCGCCGCCAATTACCACCGCATCGTTTTTGGCGGAGGATCCGTTAAGAGAGATCTTTCCCTCGGCAATAAGCGAATGCCAGTGATCGCGATCATGATAGGTGAACCGGCTCGAAAGGTACTCAATAAGGAGCGTTTCCCTTGAGAAATTGGCGGGCACTATCGATGAGAATACCATGGCTCAGTCACGGCCCCTGTAGCCAAGGGGTCTACGGATCGGAAAAAGAGAATTTGGGAAAAAATTGACGTCACTTCCAGAGATAACGGGGCCTGCACCGTAATGCAATCACTCATTGCATGAGAATGGTAAGTATTTCTTCAAGCTCTTTTTTCATCTCCCGGGCGTTGCCGTTCATCGGCAACGAGCGGGGAACCGATTCAACTCGCACCGGTTCGCCTCCGATCAACCGCGATTCCGCGAACCTTTTTTTGGCGCCCGGAATGGTGAACTTTTCCTCATAGAGAAGGTGTTTGATAAAACGGATGACCTCGATGTCTTTATCGCGGTAGGTACGGTTGCCTGCGCGATTTTTTTTGGGCCGCAATTGGGAAAACTCGCTCTCCCAGTAACGAAGAACATGCGGTTCCAGGCCGGTTTGACCGCAGACCTCGGAGATGGAGTAGTAGATTTTCTTGCCGTTTACCATTGTATCGATATCGGGTTCTTCAATATTTTCCATATCATACCGCTCCGGTCATACCGCTCCGGCAGGAAAAAGAAATTTTTTACCTGACTTTTGTGTTCCGTAATTCAATTTATAATATACTTCGCGATTTTTGCTCCGGTACACGCAACCTGTCGGGTCATGCGACGGAAATCCGCCTAACGGATTTTCAAGAACAACGCAAGGCCGATGACGAGGCATATCACCGAGATTATATGAAACCGCCAGAGAATCTTTGATTTAATCTGGAATTCCCCGCCGACAATGCCGCTCGTGCGCATTTTAATCTGAAAGTGGTGGTGAATGGGCGCCATAAGAAAAAGCCGTTTGCCGGTCAGTTTGAAGAAGCCTATCTGCAGAAGCACGGAGATAAATTCGAGAAGGAAGATAAAGCAGACAAGCGGGAGATAGAAACCCGCCTTGGTAAAAACGAAAATAATACCGATGAGCCCGCCGAGTCCTACCGATCCGGAATCCCCCATGATAATCGAAGAAGGGGGGGAGTTAAACCAGAGGTAGGCAAGGAGAGTTCCGATGACTGCCCCGATAAGGGGCAGAAGCTCCTGCAGCCCGATAATATGAGGAATGAGAAGATAACTGCTCCAGACGCCGTTGCTTGAAATAAATGAAATTATGCCAAGGAACAGAAGGCTCGTTATGACCGGAACGGCCGCAAGCGTGTCAAAGCCGTCGGTGAAATTAACTCCATTGGCAAGGATGGCTATGGTGATGGTCATGAAAGGGATGAAGAGCCAGACCGGCATGTACGGAAAGTCCTTTATGATACTGAAAAAAGGAACGTTGATGGTACCGTTGATATGAGGAATGTATTTATAGGCAAGAATCGCTGCGGTAAGGGAAATGAGGATATACAGCGTAAGGCGCAAACTCGATGAAATTCCGTCGGCTTTATATTGATACTCCTGTTTGGTGAGAAGCCCGCGTCCCACCCGCCGTTTGTTGATTACCTTGACAATATCATCAATGGCGCCGATACCGCTGAAACTCACATAAATCACCAGCGCCGAAACGACGTAGGAGTTGAATCGGACCGTGATTATTGTCGAAACAAGGATGATAAAAAGGAAAAGAATCCCTGCCGGCATTACCGGATCCCGCCCGCCGTGCGACGCGAATTCCGCGGAAAATTGAATTTTTTGCAGATAGCGGATATAGGGCGGAAACAGAAGCATTGCCAGGAGAAAGGAGATGATCGTCGCCACGCTGGTGCTGAAAAGGCGGCTCAAGAGAAGATAGGTGCCGGTATGATGATAGAGAAGCTCAAGGAGCATCGTTTACTTACCTTTGGGAGCAGGCATTGGGGTGAATAGGAAAAATGTAAAAATATTTGATGAGTTGAACCGGTTATGAGAAATTATGCAGTCGCTTGAGAAATGGGACTTTGGATGCGCTGTCTGCACCCATCGTTTGGATAATTCCGGCCATCGTTTCAACGATAGACCGTTGGGGCGCCCTTGGCAATACAAAAAACGGCATGCGACGTTAATTGGATGCTATATTTTATGGCTTGGAATTTGACAATTTTAAGGTGAAAGGAGTAACAGGCATGGGTTCACCGCTGCTGTTGGATGGAAGGTCGCTCTCAAAAAATATTGAGGAGCAATTGAAAATTCGCGTCGAACAATACCGGCACAAAAGCGCCGGTGAAGCGCCGAAACTTGCCACTATTCTTGTCGGGAACGACCCCGCTTCCGCTATCTACGTAAAAATGAAGGGGAACGCCTGTGCAAGGGTGGATATGGAATCCGAGAGCATTCATCTCGGTGATGCAACGACGACGACGGAACTGATCCATGTCATCGATCTGCTCAATCAGGACCGTCGAATACATGGCATTCTGCTTCAACATCCTATTCCCCGCCACATCAACGAACGCATTGCTTTTGAACGAATTGCGCCTGAAAAAGATGTTGATGGCGTTACCTGTCTTGGATTCGGTCGCATGGCGATGAATGAACCCGCATTTGGAAGTTCAACGCCATTGGGCATTATGGAACTTTTGAAGCACTATAAAATTCCCATAGAGGGCAGACGGGCGGTTATCGTCGGGAGGAGTCCGATATTGGGCAAGCCGATGGCCCTTATGCTTCTTAACTTAAACGCTACCGTCACCATCTGTCACTCAAAAACCAGCGACCTTCCGGAAATCGTGCGGGAAGCCGATATAATCGTCGGCGCGGTTGGAAAGCCAAAATTCATCCAGGGCGGCTGGATAAAACCGGGCGCAACCGTAATCGATGCCGGATACCATCCCGGAGGAATCGGCGACATTGATCTTGAAACGGCAATTCCGCATTGTTCCGCCTATACGCCGGTGCCGGGCGGCGTCGGTCCCATGACTATCGCAACGCTGCTGGTTCAGACTATGGATGCGGCGGAAAAGTCAGTTGGTCAAAATCAATAAAATACGATCAACCAAAATACTCAGCCGAAACGAAGGATGGTTTTAAACGCTCAAATTTATACTTATAATTAGAAAACAATAACCTTACTTCTGCTTACCTTGAAATCCTGCTTCGACGCAATGGGTCTCGTTTCACTGTTAGATTAAATTTTGACTATTAGTAATAATTCACGGACCGCCGTATACGGAACAGTACGTATGGCGGTGTGAAAGATCGCAGAGCCCGCGCCCTCCTCCATCTCGATTTTCACCGTATTTATTTGTCTGAGCGATATTAATCCGGATACGGGGCATTCGAAAGAATTTGAATTTGTTATTAATGTCGGTTCGCCCGTGTTATTTTCTTTTTCTTCCCGGTATTCGATCTCGTTGCAGGCACGGTTTGCCGAAGGGGTGCGCGTCATGCTGTCAAAAATCCGCTCAATGGCTTTGATGGGAATCGAGGCGATCGAGATCGACATCGAAGCCGATATCACCGACATGCTCCCGAGCTTCGCCATGGTAGGGCTTCCGGACGGCACGGTGCGGGAGTCGAAGGAACGGGTGATGTCGGCAATAAAGAACTGCGGTTTCGAATTCCCCTGCCGCAAGGTCACGATCAACCTCGCTCCCGCCGATGTGAAGAAAGAGGGCTCGGCGTTCGATCTTCCCATCGCCATCGGCCTCCTCGAAGCGTCATCGCAGGTGCGGCTCGACAACACGGCGGGGTACCTCATCGTCGGCGAACTGTCGCTCGACGGAAGCGTGAAGCGGATCAAGGGCATGCTCTCCATGGCCATCTGCGCACGCGATAAGGGAATAAAGGGAATGATCGTACCGAAGGACAACGCCATGGAAGCGGCGGTCGCCGAAGGAGTCGACGTCTATCCGGTGGCGACGCTGATCGAGGCGCTTGAGTTTCTGCAGGGCAGCCGCGCGATCGAACCCCATCGCACCGATCTCGGCTCCCTCTTCAACCGGGCGCGGCAGTACGCGATCGACTTTCATGACGTCAAGGGTCAGGAGCATATCAAGCGGGCGCTCCTCGTGGCGGCCGCCGGCGGGCATAACATCATGATGATCGGACCTCCGGGCTCCGGGAAGACCATGCTTGCGCGACGCCTGCCCACGATCCTGCCCGATCTCACGCTTGACGAAGCGCTCGAAACGACCAAGATCCACTCCTGCGCCGGACTCCTCGATGCCAAAACTCCGCTTCTCGCCACGCGGCCGTACCGTTCGCCGCATCATACGATCTCGGACGCGGGCCTCATCGGCGGCGGCTCCTACCCCCGGCCCGGCGAAGTATCGCTCAGTCACCACGGCGTGCTCTTTCTCGATGAACTCCCGGAATTCAATAAAAATGTTCTCGAAAACCTGCGCCAGCCGCTCGAAGACGGCAAGGTCACGATTTCGCGTGCGCTGATTTCGCTCTCGTACCCCGCCCGCTTCATGCTTGCGGTCGCGCTCAACCCCTGTCCGTGCGGCTACTTTACCGACCCGCGTCACGAGTGCACGTGCTCGCCCCAACTGATCCAGAAGTATATGTCGAAAATTTCGGGACCCCTGCTCGACCGGATCGACATCCATGTCGAAGTACCGGCGCTCTCGTACGATGAACTCGCCTCGAAAACGGCCGGACCGGATTCGGCGACGCTACGAGCACAAGTGGCTGCCGCCCGAAGCGTGCAGTTGGACCGGTTCAAGGCCGAGCCCAGGATCTTCTGCAACGCTCACATGGAGTCGAGGCATCTGCGCACCCATTGCATGCTCGACGATAATTCGCTGAGCCTGCTCAAACACGCCATCGACAAGCTCGGTCTCTCGGCCCGCGCGTTCGATCGCATCCATAAGGTCGCCCGGACGATCGCGGATCTGGACGGGAAAGACAAAATAACGCCGTCACACATTGCGGAGGCGGTTCACTACCGGAGCCTGGACAGGAAGTTGTGGATGGGAGGGTGAGAGCCCCGCCGATCCGGTATTTTCAGGTTTAAGGTTAAAATCCGGAGGATTTTTTTGAAGCTTCAACAACACGTAGCCGTCTCGATTCCCATCGCGTTCGTCACGTATGCCGTTTCCCGGTCGACCCCCATGGCGGCAGCGTCATTGATCGCAGGCGTGCTGCTCGACCTCGATCATGGTTTCGACTACCTGCGGGAGTACGGAGCGCGGCCCGATGTCAAACTGTTTTTTCATACCTTTCATACAACGCGTTACCGGCGGGTCGTGTTGCCATTGCATGCGTGGGAGTGGCTTCCGCTGCTCGGCGTCGCCGCGATCCTGACGCACGGCAATCCATTCCTGATCGGCGCGTTCATCGGCATGGCGCAGCACCTTGTTTTCGACCAATTTACTAACGGGGCCTGCGGCCGGGGATATTTCTTTTCCTTTAAAGTCATGAAAAAATTCATCACCGCCGAAATCTTTCCGGGCAAACGACTCATGGAATAGCGACGCACGGCTGGCGTCTCCGCAAAAAAGCTGAAATTGGCCCGCTCCCCGGTGTTTGAAATTTTTTCTCTTGACCTTCCCGCCGTCGATAAGCGATATTCTCTACCGCATCATTTCAGGGTTTCAGGGAATCCCGTGCGAATCGGGAGCGGACCCGCCGCTGTAACCGGGAACGAAAGCCTCCAGTATGCCACTGTCCCTCTATGGGATGGGAAGGCCGGGGCCGGTAGGACGATCCGGGAGCCAGAAGACCTGCCTTGAACATGCACGTGCCATAGTAATCGCCCCGAGGATGGGCTGCGGCATACCATACTAACGAGGATAAAAACGGAAATCCCCGGCTTCTCCAAAGAAGTTGGGGATTTTTTTTGATAAGGAGGTCTCCGGAAAAAAAGAGTGAGCAACCATAACTCGGTTCCGCTTCGAGGGAAGGAAGTTAAAAGCTTCCACCGCCCCGCGACTGTAATTCGGGACGAAAGCCGCACGATGTCACTGTTTCATCGATCATGGAATGGGAAGACGCGGCAAGTAGGATGAACGAAAGTCAGGAAACCTGTTTCGGAACCGGCATCTTCACCACATTTAATCCATCCCGAGGGGGGGGGAATTACCAATGCTTCGTATAGCAAATTTTTGTCCGGCGCTGATTCTTTTTTTTGCTTCTTTTCCTGCATTATCGCAAGATACAACAACTGCCCAACCCGCACATGCAACATCGATGATTGCCAAAGTCGGCTCATCCGGCGAGGGGAAACAAACAACGGATACTTTGCAGCTCGCCGCAACTAACGGATCGGTTGCTTGTGCCAAGGATAACGTCTCGCTTCTTGATTCGATTCCCTCTTATTCCATCCTGGTGACCGCTTCACGGAGGGCGCAACCGTCCGATCAGGTGACGGACGACCATCAGGTCATCGAAGTTGATAGCGCCGGCCGGAACACATCAAAAAGTCCGGTCGAACTGCTCGAGGACAACATTCCCGCCTGGATCAACGATTATGGCAGCGGGCAGGCTAAAACCATCAGCCTGCGCGGTGCGGGCTCGCATCGAACCTTGATTCTTATCGATGGCGCACCTCTCGCTTCAACGGAAAATGATGCGGGAGGCGATCTCGGCAATATTCCGCCGGAAATAATTCAAAGGATAGAAGTCCTGGAAGGAGGCCAGTCAGCGCTTTACGGAATGGATGCAATGGGCGGCGTGGTCAATATCATCACCAAACAGCCGCAATCTGATAAAGTGAGCGGCTCATGCACTTCCACTCTGGGCGCCTATGAACCGGAAAACAACGGCCTCGGAATCAACACGCAGGCATACTCCTTTTCCCTGGGTCAAAAAGAGGGTGGGTTCGGGTGGTTTACCGGGGCGGGCGCCAAACTTTCGGATGGAGCTTACCCCTATAAGGATGCGACGGGAAACTGGGTAACCCGGACCAGCGATGGAGCTGATGAATGCAATTTTTTTCAGCGATTGTCTTACTCCCTTAACGAGCTCTCTCTTGGAGTTACGGGAAGCTACGCTTACCGGGCCGATGAAAGTCCCGGCGCGATAACCTACCCCGATCCGGCAACTACCTTCCAGAATATAGGATCCCTGTCGCTTGACGGTTCCTGGATTCAGAGCAAATTTCTGACTCTGAAATTGAACTCTTCAGTATCCATGGATAGCGTGCATTATGTGGATACCAACTCACTCACCCACTCCGACAGCAAGAACACGTGGAATAATGCCAATCTCGAATTGCTGCAAGACTTTACGCTCGGAGACCAGCGGATAACCACCGGCGTGGATGCTCTCCGCCATTCCGTGAACAGCAACGAAATCAATTACCATGCCGAAGACCAGTATGCGCTCTTCGGGAGCGGGATCCTTGAACTTCCGGTGAACGACTTTGTGTTCAGCACGACGCCCGGTGTACGATTGGATAACTCCTCGCTCTTTGATAATCAGTTGAATGGGAAAATCGGCGCGAGTGTTGCCTATAAGGGCCTCTTAAAACCGATGGCCTTCTTCAATGCCGGAACCGCCTATCACAATCCGGAATTCAGCGATCTTTACTGGCCCGATGAGGACTATACGGTTGGGAATCCGGACCTTAAGCCGGAACACAGCAGAGACTGGAACGCAGGACTTCAGTTTCAGCAGAGAACAGGCGCAATCGGATGTCTGTGCCGTTTTTCGTACTTCGATATGTGGCTGGATGACATGATCATCTGGGAGCCGAGCCCGGACTATGTCTGGAGCCCGGTAAATATTGATGAAGCCTCCATCAAAGGAGTTTCGCTGCATGCATCGGTGACTGTTGCAAAATGGTATTCCGGTTCTCTCGACCTGACCGCCTCGCACGCCGAGGACGAACAAACGGGCAAGACCATCATCTACTGTCCGGAGTACCTTGCAACCAGTTCGCACACCTTTACTTTCAAACGGTTTTCGGCTGGCATTGCGGGGCGATATACAAGCAGCGTTTATACGGAGACGGATAACTCCGCCAGCCTGCCCCCATGCATTATCTTTGACGGCAATGTGAGCGTTCCGCTCCTGCCGGTAAACCACGATGGGGAGATGCGGCTGATCTATGACATGCTGAATATGACCAACAGGGAGCATGCGACCATCGACGGCTATCCCCTGCCGGGCAGGGAACATCGCCTGAGCCTGAGAATAAACTTTTAGTCGCGGTATCGAAAAATGAAAAGCGCTGCCATTTTATTGATAGCGATTATCCTTCCCGCCGGCATCCGGAACATTGCATCGGCTGAATCGCAGCCATCGATCGAGAAAGCGGCATGCCCTGGCGACTGCCGCCGCATCATCTCTCTCGCTCCGAGCATCACCGAAATTCTCTTTTCGCTTGGGCTCGGCGACCGCGTCGTCGGGGTCACCCGCTACTGCGCCTACCCTGCCGAGGCATTAACCAAAACGAAGGTGGGCGGCTATTACGATCCCAATTATGAGGAGATCCTGCGCCTTAAGCCCGACCTCGTGATCATGCTGCGGGAGCACGACGCGGCAAAGCGGTCCCTCGGTAATTTTCATGTCCACGTTCTGCCGGTCGATCACAACACCATCGGCGATATCGTGCAATCCATTGCGGTCATCGGCCGGGCCTGCGGATCGTCGCGGGCGGCCGACAGTATTGTTGCGTCTATCAATACGGTCATGGCGCGGATACGGAGTAAAACGGCGAATGCGCGCCGCCCGCGCGTTCTGGTCTCGGTCGGCCGATCCATGGGCGCGGTCTGCGATCTGTGCATAGCGGGAGCCGACACCTATTACGATGAAATGATTCGCCTTGCGGGCGGGCAAAATGCCTTTATAAAACGTGGGATCGCCTATCCCATTCTCTCCTTCGAAGGGATCTGCCGAATCAATCCGGAGGTCGTCATCGACATGGCGCCCGAATGCGGCGGGAAAGCGGAAAGCGATGGGACGATTCTTGCCCAGTGGAATAAGGTGGGAATGATTGATGCGGTGAGAAGCGGGCGGGTCTATATTTTCCGGCAGGATTTCGCGGAGATCCCCGGTCCGCGATTTGTCGTCATTCTTGAACAGATAGCGAAGATCCTTCACCCCGAGCTCTCATGGAACTGAGGGCCGTCTCTCTTTGTCGGTGCGCAAGCATGCACGCGGCAGATTGACCGCGATCCCCCGGCTCTATTTCAGCCGCCCGCCGGAGTAGAACTCTGAAACAGGCTCTCCGCCTCCGCCCTTTTCCCCTGCGCTTCGAGCGCCTGACCGAGAAGATCGCGGATCTGCATTTCCTTCGGACTCACGCCTAAAAGCGGACGCAAACGATCCTCCGCCATCTTCGGCTGGTGAAACTTCATGAGGATCTGCTGGCGAAGCATGATCGGCTGCATGCTCCACGGCATGAGGGACACGCAGCGATCGAGTTCTTCTATTGCCCGATCGAAGTCCTGTTTGAAGGCGAGCTGTTTTTCCCCGAGCCCGGCGGTGTCCCTCTTCGGCGACGCTTTTTTACCGGCAATGCCCGTTGTGTCCCCCGCCTCTCCGGATTTGATCTCCGCGTCGAGCGCGGTCATTCGCTCCATCAGATTGTAGCCGAGCCAGAGGAAACAGGTGGAGTAATCGCTGCCGATGCCGGAGTACGGCTCGTCGCGCTCGGTGATCTGCGGCTGCATGGGACGCAGCTTATAGACGCTGTCAAGGCAATAAGCCATTTTGTCGATATCAACCTGCTCCTTATCGGGCACCTGCTGCGGCATCAGGCGATAAACCATTCCCTGCATCTGGAGGTATGGCCCGAGCCCCATGAAATTATCCGGAGAGACCGAGCAGGCGAAATATACCGGCTTGCTGAAGTCGGTGGCATCCGCGATGTTGAGCACCATCTTGTCCTGCACCCGGAGCGCCTGCTGATCCGCGCGCCCCGGCAGCGTGATGTGCAGCCCGGAGATGGGCAATTTCCACGGCGTCCGGGAATCGAAGGGGTTGAGTACCGGCTGCAAATCATCGATCTCACGATCGGAATAGGAGATCGGCACGCGCGGCTCCACGTTCTTGAGCTGCTTGATATACCAGTCGGTATTCACCAGGCTCAGGTTTACCAGCCGGATATCGGGCCGGATGCCGTACGCCTCCTGTGTCGCCCATACCGGGAAGGTATCGTTGTCGCCATTAGTGAATATGACGCTGTTCTTCGCGCACGACATCAGAAGATTGTAGGCGTACTCGAACGGAAGAAAATTCATATGGCGGTCGCGGAGCCGGTAGTTCTGCGACAGGGGGAGGGCGGGCGAAACGGCGAACAGTATCAAGGCAAGCGGCGCGATCAGGGTGCCGACCGTCCTGTTCTTGTCGGTAAAAAGCCGGTAGAGCACCAGCCCGCAGGAGAGCCCGATCCACATGGAGAAGAACATGAATCCCGCGCTGAAGAAATAGTCGCGCACGCGCACTTCCCGATAGATGGTCGGCATGGGTCCTTCCTTGCCCGACTGCTCCCAGCGGTGATATTCAAGCCGGTTGTCGCAGCGAGTGCCATCGGCAAAGTTCATGTACCACACCATGCACAGCGTGGTCAGGAGGGTGATTGCAATAAAAAAGATCGCGACGTTGCGGTTCTTTTTGCCCATGAGATACCAGCCGAGCAGGGCGAAGAAGGTCGGCAGCAGGTAGATGAGTAGCTTTGCCCATCCTTCCAGGGAGCCGTCGACGAAGTTCTTTTCGGCATCCTGCATGGCGTTCTTATCGCCCAGGCGGAAGAATTGCGTAAGGTGGAAGCCGCCGTAACCCATATGTCCATCGATGCCGAACTGGTGGTCGAAGGAGCCGCGCCGCCACATGGAACGGGAGACCATGGATTCGGAACCGTACTGTTTTCGGTCAAGCACCTCGAAGAGAGGGGAGAGGTCGAAATAGGGGAACTCGGAACTCGACTTCACTATCGGATGGCCCTCATCGATCATCGGGTGGAGAGCCGACCGGATAGGCAGGTAGATGTGGTTGGAGAATCCCAGAAGCGCCAGGAACAGGAACCAGAAACAGAAGCGCCAGTTGCGGCGGTACTTCGTGCTCACCTTCAGCATGAAAATGGCAATAATGGCGGCGATCGGGGCGACGACAAGAAACCATGAAAGGTTGTACATGACAAGGCCGAGCGCCATGCAGGTGATCCAGAGCCGCCAGTCTTTCCGTTTTTCCTTGTCCTGGAGCACGACAAAAAGGAAAATGGCGGGCATGGTGATCATGGAGATCATGTGAATGCCGACGCCCAAAAACGCTATATAGGCGATGAAGAGCAGCAGGCGGTCGCGATTTTCGGCCTTGGACTGCGCCCAGACAAGCGCGAGCCAGATCGACATCGCCACCGGCAGGTTGGTGATATTGGCCTGCTCCGACGCCTCCAGCGATTCGAACCAGAAGGTGGCGCTGAATGCGCAGAAAAGACTGCCGACAAACCCGGCGCAGTAATAAGAGAGCTGCTTCCACAGGGTATCGGGCTCGCCCAGCACCATGCGCATGCCGCGAATGATGATAAGGTAGATGAATACCACGGTTATGGCGCTCGTGACCACGGCGCAGAAATTGTAGCGGAATCCGACATCCTTGATGAATGAAAAAAGTATGAGCCACGCTCTGCCCAGGAGGATCAGCATCGGGGTGCCCGGCGGGTGAGGAATGCCGAGATCCGCCGACGCCGCGAGATACTCGCCGCAGTCCCACAGACAGACCGACGGGGACATGGTCAGATAGTAGACGATAAACGATATCCCGAAAACGAGGGAGGCCATGAATGCATTGATTTTAGAATGATTACCCACGGGGTTCATAGATTCTGCCTGCAAACGGTTTGCGTATAAGGATTGTACATTTTCGTGGTGAATGGCAAATACAATCAAAAAAAGATACTATGTGGCGGCTTGTTCAAGGCCTTCTTTGCGGGAAAAAGCGCGTCGCAGGGATCAGGTAATCGGATATAGCTTGTCTTGTACGAGAGGCGGGCGAAGAACATCGGACGACGCTATTTTTTACGGGAACGAACCGCCGCTCTTTTCAATTCGCGCCGACTTTCGATGAACCTCGACGCGGCATCGGCGCTCCGGTTCACCAGGCGCTCGAGCGGAAACCCCGCCTTTTCAAGCAAGGGCCGCACCGCATCGTCGGCTCCGAGTTCCAGAAGCGCATGGGTATCGCTGTTCATGGCCATGAGGCACCTTGCCTCCTTGCAGGCGTGGATCAACTCCACGGCCTCTTCAGCCGTGCTCCGATGATAGAGCACCTTGGAATTATTGAGTTCGATCGCCATGCCGAACCTCTTCGCGGATTGCGCCAGGCGGCGGTAATCCAGCGGGTAGGTCCCGTCGTTGGGATGGGTTACGATATCGATGAAAGGATAATTATCCAGCGCGGCAAGCGTCAGGTCGGTGTAGTACCCCGTCGATTGACCCGTCGGCAGGTTGGGGTGGACTCCCATGAGCAGGATATCGATGAAGGGCATGAATTGCCACACCACATCCACCGTTCCCCGTTCGGGCATGACATTGAGTTCGAGACCTTTGTAGAGCTTGATTTCGGGGAAAGGCGACCTGAACCGTTCGAAGAAAACGCTCGTGAGCCGGCCTTCCCCAACGCCGGGCCCGTGATCGGTGACGGCCATGGCTTTGAGCCCGATGGCGTGTCCATGTTCAAGCAGTTCGAGAAGGGTATGAAGGCCGCAGGCGCTGAACAGGGAGTGGACGTGGAGGTCGGCTTCCAACATATGGTTGTTGATTTGTTAAGATTTATCAAGGATTTGCATGAACAAAAATAATTTAAGGAGAAAATGGTATTTTTGAAACCGGCGCCCGACCATGAGTGAAAATTCATCCCTGTCCATCCGCTTTAAAAACCTTCCGCTTGACAAAGCTGTCGAAACGATACGATTGGCCGGCGAGCCCGAATTCCGGGCCCGCCAGGTGATCACATGGGTCTACCAGAAACGGGTCGACAGTTTCGACGCGATGACCAATGTTTCCAAGACGGCCCGGCAAATGCTTGCGGAGATGTTCACCATCGAGAAACTCGGCCTTGCCGCGGTCGTTCCGTCGCCGCGCGGCGATGCCGTGAAATTCGGTTTCGCGCTGCGCGATACCCCTTACATTGTCGAAAGCGTTCTCCTCATCGATGGCGACCGGCGTACCGCCTGCCTTTCAAGCCAGCTTGGATGCGCTCTGGGCTGCACCTTCTGTGAAACCGGCCGCCTGGGGTTGCTGCGCAACCTGACCCAGGAAGAGATTATCGGTCAGCTCATCGGCATCGACGACTACTGCGCGGAAAGGGGCGACCCGCTCGTTACCAATATCGTTTTCATGGGCATGGGCGAAGCGCTCTCCAATTTTGACGCCTTCCGTTCAAGCCTGACGATAATCATGGACAGTGATTGTTTTGCCATCGGCGGCAGGCGGATCACGGTTTCAACCGCCGGCGTGATTCCTTCGATCGAGCGGTTCATGGAGGAGAACCTTAACATCGGCCTGGCCATTTCGCTCAACGGCTTCTCGAACGAGCGCCGCAGCGCGGTCATGCCGATCAATAAGAAGTTTCCGATTGAAACACTGACCGCCATCGCGGCCAGGTATTTCAAGAAAACCGGCCGCCGCGTCACGTTTGAGTACGTCGTGATTCCGGGGGAGACCGATACCGACGAGGCGGCGCAGAGCCTGCGGAGGCTGCTCGGGTCTCTGACCTGCAAGATCAACCTGATTCCGCTGAACCCGACCGATGGAGCTGCCGTTCCTCCCTCGCACGCGGAGATGGTGCGTTTCGCGGAGGCGCTGCACCGCCTCGGCCTTTTAGCGACCGTCCGGACCAGCCGCGGTCGTGATATCGGCGGGGCGTGCGGGCAATTGACGGCGCATGAATATACCCGCGCCCATGCGGCGACCGCATTGTGAAAACCTTACGGATATTTTTGAGACAAACGCGATGGCCTTTTATATTTTAAATACGAGAGGGAGTTTTCACCTGCAGGCAGGATCAAATTGGAAGGGGAGAAGGTATGTCGACGAATAAATCAAAAAATCAATTCGGCCCCAGGATGAGAGCGATCGGCCTGGCCATTGCCCTGTGGAGTATCGGCGGCAGCGTTTTCGCCGATCAGGTCATTACGTTCGATACCGCCTGGAAATTTTACCGGGGAAATCCGACGGGAGCGCAGGCGCCCTCTTTCCCTGACGCGTCGTGGCAGACGGTCTATCTGCCCCATCCCGACAGCATCCTGCTGAACACCGAAACCTCCTCCTATTACGAGGGATATTGCTGGTACCGTAAAACCTTTACGCCCGATGCATCCTTTCAGGGCAAGAAGGTTTTTCTTGAAATTGAAGCGGGCATGCAGACGGCGCTCGTGTATTTCAACAACGCTCTTTTAACCACGCACCTGGGCGGCTATACGCCGATCGTGCTGGATGTCACCAACTATGTGAATTTTGGCGCCTCAAACGTCATCGCGATCCAGCTTAATAACACGCCGGAGGCAACTTTTCCACCGGGTAACCCCGACCCCGATTTCCTCTATTTCGGCGGGCTCTACCGGAATGTCTATCTCCATCTCACCGACTCCCTGCACATCACCAATGCGATATTCGCCAATATCACGGCGGGCGGCGGCATTTTCGTGACGAACTCCCCGGTGACCGCGGGCGCATCTTCGGCAATGGTCTATGTCAAGACCCACGTGTTCAACGAATATACCGGCTCCACAATGTGCGGCGTCGCCACCTCGCTGCGCAATGCCGCGGGCCAGGCGGTTGCAACGCACTCCTCCACGATGACGCTTGCGGCCGGCGCTGCCGCTACCTTCCACGATACCCTTACCGTCGCCAATCCGCAGTTGTGGAATCCAAGTACCCCGAACCTCTATACCCTTCATTCGGTGGTGACCAAAAATGCCGTGTTTGCCGATTCCACCAATACCACGGTCGGGATCCGGACGATAGCCTTCAGCAAGGAGAACGGGTTTCAGCTCAACGGGCAGCGATTTAAATGGCGGGGCGCCGACCGGCATCAGGCCTTTCCCTATATCGGCAACGCCCTTCCGAACTCCGGGCAGTACCGCGACGCCCTGCGCATGAAGGAGTATGGTTTCAATTTTGTCCGGACATGCCATTACGCTCAGGCGCAATCGTTTTTCGATGCCTGCGACCAGCTCGGGCTTCTCGCGCAGGCCTGTCTTCCCGGCTGGCAGTACTTCGAGAACACCACCGACTTTATCAATAACTCCCTCGCGGCATTGCGCGACATGATCCGCTATTACCGCAACCACCCGTCAGTCGTTCTGTGGGAGGCGATGCAGAACGAAAGCGCTCCGACCGCGGCCTACCTGGATTCGGCCGAGGCGCTCGCGCATCGGGAGTTTCCCGCTATCGCGCCCGGCGATTCCGGCATATGGACCGACGGCGAGGAGAACACCGGCACCAGTTACCTCGATGTGTACATGTCAACAACCCAGAACGACATTCGCGGCTATGCCGGCGCCAAGCCCGCTACCATTTCGGAGTATGCCGACTGGGATGTCGGCCCCTGTTCGGAGACGGCTACCGCCGTCGTCGGCTGCGAGGATCGGGAATTGCGAACCGCCCCGGAAGATTCGCTCGTGCTCCAGGCCATGAATCATGCAATCGGCCGCAGCGAGAACCTGGGGCTTTCGTGGCTCACCGGCGATGCACTCTGGTCGGCGTTTGATTACCAGACGTGGAGCCTGATGCCCTTGACTGGGTCTGGAGCAATTGATCTTTTCCGCATCCCTAAATATTCGGCCTATTTCTTCCAAAGTCAGCGGAGTCCCGGCGATACGCTGGTCCCCGCGGTAAAGGGCGGCCCCATGGTGTTCATCGCTTCGCGATGGAACGCATCGTCGTCGCTCAAGGTCAGGGTGTTCAGTAACTGCGACCAGGTATCGCTCTACTTAAACAATAATCTGATCGCGACCCAGGGGCCGGGTACGGGCGACACTGTCGCCAACCTGGAACATCCGTTTTTCACCTTCACCGTTCCCTCGTTCCAGGCCGGCACCTTATTGGCAAAGGGTGAGATCGGCGGCGTCGTGGTCGCGACCTATCAGGTCAGCACGCCGGGCGCTCCCAAAAGCATTGAAATGGTCATCGATACCGCCGGTTTGCAACTTGCCGCGGATGGCTCGGACATCGCCGTCATCTATGCATCGGTTCTGGATTCGAACGGCCAGGTCGTGCCGACCGCCGCGAACGATATAACCTTTACGATCACCAAAGGCGCCGGGACGCTTATCGGTAACAACCCGATGGCCGCTCAGGCCGGTATTGCCACGATTCTATTGCGAGCGGGTACAACTGCCGGTTCGATTACCGTAAGCGCCGAAGGCGGGGGATTGGCAGGAACGGCCGCGACCGTCACCTCCGTGACCCCTGCCGCTACGTCGGTACTTTCAAATCCTTCCGTGTCGGCAACCGCAGCGGCCCGCAAAGAGGGATTTTCGATCCGCCGGATCGGCAGCGTGCTCTGCGTCTATGCGCCCGCCCAGCTGGTCGGCACGGCCTCCTCGGCCAAATTTGCAATTTTCAATGCCCAGGGCCGGCTCATCGGCAGGTGGGATCTCCCCTCCGGGGTGACTGCCGTAAAAATGACCTCGTTGCCGCACGGTATTTATCTGGGACAGATTACGAATAACGGCGGGAAATTCATGCAGAAGGTTATCTGGTAACCGCGCCAACGCCGACCGCGTCGGCGCGCGTTTGTCCATGGCCGCAACTCCAACGCCCCTGTTAAGGGGCGTTTTTTTCGTCCGCTTCCGTTACCCTGTTCTTCCACCAGTGGTTATCAGTTTTAATGGCGCTGTATCCTCCGCGCCGCGCGCGCAAAGGAGTTATTTTTCAACAGAATAAGTATTTTATAATCATTGAAAAGATGAAAGGGTATCCGTGTCGGAATTAGCCGAATTTGCCCGGAAATTGCATGAACAATATCCCGGCGGCGCCGAACGCCCGCTGGAGGCCGTCGCCTATCCTTCGACCGGTGAGATGCTGACCGATATCCGCGCCGTTATATTCGACGTCTACGGCACGCTCGTCAATTACTGGCGGGAAGAGATGAACGATGAAACCGGACGGCGGAATCTTTTGATTAACGCATGCGGCAGGGTCGCCTCCCTGTTCGGCTTTACCGACTATCTAGTGGCGATGAATCCGGAGGCGTTGCCGGAAAACACCCTGTACGATCTTTACTGCGGGCTCATCGCGCTTCGCCGCGAAAAGGCGCACCGGCCCGGCATCGCCAACCCGGAAATAAAAGTCGAAGAGGCATGGAACACCATCATCCTCATGCTCAAGCGACACGGATTTCAGCCGGATCCGGCGAGCGGCATGAACGACGATCTCTCCCGTCACGTTGCCTATGCGTATAACTTTTTTTCGCTTGGCCGCCGGTTGTACCCCGGCATCACCGAGGCGCTTTCCGGG
Organism: Chitinispirillaceae bacterium; assembly: GCA_049521335.1. Taxonomy (GTDB): domain Bacteria; phylum Fibrobacterota; class Chitinivibrionia; order Chitinivibrionales; family Chitinispirillaceae; genus BOG-1184. Next base: position 11,569 of record JBEKOX010000005.1, on the reverse strand, counting down.
CTGCGTGACGCTTCGATCACCCTGGGCATCGTGTCGAATGCGCAATTCTATACCCCGATCGACCTTACGTTGCTCATTCGGGACCAGAGCGAAGGGATCTACGAGGATTTCAACGAACTTTTCGATCCGGATTTCACCATTTTTTCGTTCGAATGGGGCGCCGCAAAGCCCGATATGTTGCTTTTCCGAAAACTGTACGATGCCCTCTATGAGCGCGACATCCTGCCGCGGCAGACGGTCTTTGCAGGAAACGATCTGGCGCTCGATGTCGAACCCGCGGCGGCAGCCGGGATGAAAACCGCGCTTTTCACCGGCGATTCACGAAGCGCCTATTTCCACGACCGGGAAGGGGCGGTTCTTCCGGATATCGTTTTTTCCTCCTTTAACGAGCTTTGCCGGAAGATCTCCTTCCATTCCGCCGGCAAAGGGGTAGCGTAATCATGGTTCGAGCGTGGCCGATCGCCATTGTCCTTTCCCTGTCTCTCATTTACGCCGGAGAGGTTGAGTTCGGCATCGAACCGCTGCAGGATAAAGCGCTGCCGGCGCAGATAATGAAGGTGCTGGGCGCCGCCGATTCGCTTAACCGGATCGGCCTGTCCGCGCTTGAAAAAAAAGAGTACGAAACCGCGCTTGCCTGTTTCGAAAAAGCCTCTGACCTGCTGCCCGGATTCAGCGACGCCCGGAATAATTGCGGGGTGGTAAAATTCAGGCAGGGGGATATCGCCGGCGCGCGGGAAATATGGGAAAACCTGGTGGCCGCCGATTCCTCCTACGTCATCGGCCTGTTCAACCTCTCGCTGGTGCAACGCGACGATCCTGCCGGCGATTCGGCCATCGCCCTTCTTGAAGAGGCGTTGCGGATCGACGAGCGTTTTCCGGAAGCGCGGGTCCGGCTCGGCTGGGCCTGGCTGCGGAAGGGGGAGAAGGCAAAGGCGCTCGCCGTGGTGGCGCCCGCGTACAAACAGTCGCCGAAATCTCCCGATGTCCAGAACTGTTACGCGTTTGCGCTCCTGCAGACGGGCGATACCGCCGGGGCGCTTGCCGTCTGCAGGAAACACGACGATAACCGGGAGGCGGTACGGTTGCTCGGGCGGATCGAACGCAGCCGGGGCAACTACGCCGCGGCCGCCGAGGCCCTTGCCCGGGCGGAGAAGGCGGGCAACGATCCGTGGCTCCTGCCGGAGCTTGCGAATGTGCAGATCGAAGCAAAACAGTACGGGAAAGCGCTGGCCACGCTCAAAAGCTATTTCGGCAGCGCCATCGCGCATACCGCTGACGCCTGGCTCCTTGCCGGAATCGCGGCCAAGGAAACGGGCGACCTCTCCGCGTCGGAAGACTATTTCGCCCAGGGGAGCCGCGCATTCCCGGACGACGACCTCCTGCGCTACAACCTCGGCCAGGTTTATTTCATGGAGAGGAAATTCGACCTCGCGGAAGCGGCCTGGGAAAGCCTCAAGGATTCGCTTGTCGACCCGTCCCTCCTTTACCTCCGGGCGATCAATGCCGACAGCCGCAATGACACCGCCGGTGCCGAAAGCTTCATAAGGCGGGCTCTGGCGATCGATGACCGGCCGGATTTCCATGCATTTCTCGGCAAGCTGCTCTATCGCCGGGGAGACCGCTCCGGCGCCGCCCGGGAGTTCCGGGCCGAGCTCGCGGCAAATCCCGACCTCGCCGACGCCCGTTTCGACCTTGCCCTGTGTGAAAAGACCGGCCCGGAGCTCTCTCTGGCGGCGCAGCTGCTCGAAAAGCGGTTCAGCGCCTGCGCCGGCGACTCCTGCGCCGAAATCGCGCTGGAGCTCTCGGCCGTCTACTACAGTTCAGGCGCCATCGACAAGGCCGCCGGGGTGCTTGCCTCGGTCAAAGCGAAGGACCGGAACGAAGAGGTCTACCTGATGCTCTCCCGGTACTACCGCGAATTGCAGCGCTGGAACGAGGCCATCGATGCGCTCGAAACCGCCGCCGCCAAATACGTTACCCGGCCCCAAACCGATTACGAACTTGCCCAGACCTGCCTCCAGGCGGGTTTTTATGCGAAAGCGATCGGCTGCTTTACCAGGCTCCTTAAAAAATGGCCCGAAAATCAGGGGTTGCTCTACTACCAGCTCGGCTATGCCTGCCTTGAACAGAACGATCTCGCGCAGGCGCGGGAGTACCTGGAGCAGAGCCTGAAGATCAGGGGCGACAACGTGGCCGCGAAGGGGCTTCTCGCCTTTGTCTATAATCGCGAGGGGCGGGTGCAGGGGGCGCGCGCGCTCTGGCAACAGACGGCCGCCGTTGATTCGGGCAATGCCGCGCTCTGGGGGAACCTCGGCCTCTCCTACGAAAAAGAGGGAAATTATGAGGAGGCCATTGCCGATTACAAAAAAGCGGCCGCAATCGCGAAGAACGATCCTTCCCTGCGAATCAGCATGGGCAACTGCTACGCGGCGCTCAACAACACCCCCGAAGCGCTGGCATGCTACAAGCAGGCACTGGATTCGCCCCAAAAGGATATCGCCGCCTACGATATGTTCCTCATGCACGCGAAAGCGGGCGCCATCGACCCGGCCGACGACGCGCTGCGGATTCTCCATCGCGATTGTCCATCGTCCCCCTATACCAAACGGGCCATGGCCGAGATCGCCCTCCGGAGCGGCGATACCTCCGGGGCGATGGACCTTTTGAACGGCCTTCCGGAAAAGGAGCCGATGGACTGGCTGACCATGGGCCGTATCCATGCGGAGAAGGGTGAGGCGCGGCAGGCGGAGGAGTGCCTCGCCCGGGTTCCGGCCGGCGCCGAATGGAAGCGCGACCTCGCCTCGGTCGATATGATCCTGGCGTTCCGCCGGGGCGACTACCGCGAGGTGGTGCGGTCGGATCTCGCGAGCGGCGATACGGGCTTCACGGCCCGGTATAACCTCGCGCTCGCCTACTACCAGCTTGAAAAGTGGAGCGATGCGCTCAACCTCGCCGATACCCTTGCCCGCAGTGCGACCGGTCCCGACCGGGCGGACGTGTGCCGCCTGGCGGGCAACGCGGCCTTCCGGCTGCGGAAGTGGAACGACGCCCTCGGCTGGTATTTGCAGCTCTCGGACGTGGAGTCATCCAACCCGGTCGTGCTGTACAACTGCGCGGTCGCTTACTACAACATGGGAAAGTACGACGACGCCTTCGATTACTACTCCCGGGCGCGCGATCGCGACCCCGTGATCCGCAATGTGGATATCGAACGCCGGCATGCCGGCGATACCGCTTCCGGAGCGCCGCGCGTCAGCCTCATCGATTCCCTCTACAATGCCGGGGTGGCGTTGCAGAACGCCGGCGGCGATACCGATGCCGAAATGCTGTACGACTCGGTGCTCGCACGGGATTCGCTCTACAGCATGGCATGGAACAACCTCGGCGTCATCTATGGCAGGCGGGGAGAGATCGATTTGGCGGAAAAGGCGTACCTGAAGGCGGTCGAAAGGAAGCACGATATCCCGGAAACCTATGCCAACCTGGTGAATCTGTATATACAGCTTGAACAGTATAAAAAGGCGCGGCAATGGCTCAGCAAGGGCGAGGGATATAATCCGGCGAGCGATTTGTGGAAGGATCTGAAGCAAAGGATCAGCGAAGCGGAAAACGAGGCAAAATCCGGGACGGACAGGGGAGACTCCGCGCAATGAAATCAAAGCCGAACAGGAATCTCGATGCCGGGGCGCGCAATAAAATCTTCTCGGCGAAACGGAAGAAGGGGGCCGACGCAAGCCCCAAAGAGCGCCTGCGCAGGCGCGAAAAATGGTCTAATTGTTGAGGATCATGCCGCTTGAGAAGACGAGCATGAAGATGAGCCACAGGTAGAGCAGCAGGTTGTTGAGAATCATCTCGCTGACCGACGACTTCGCCTCGGCCTCAGAAACGGACCGCGCCTTTGAAGCGCCCCTTTTGCGGGCAAAGTGCCGGTAGATGGAGCGGAGGGTGAGAATCAGGAGCACGGCGCCCGTGATCTTCGCGATGATTGCCGCCAAATCCATAAGCATAATCTCCAGGGTTACTGTTGCGCCTCGGCCTCGGGCTGCTGCGGCGGGTGGTCGATGTTGATTTTCGCCACGGTGACGCGCCGCGTTGCGATTTCCTGATTGTCCCACATCAGCACGAACTCATAACTGCCGGGCTCGGGCAGCGGCAACCCGTTGATATTCCCGCCGATTTCGACCACCGAGGTGCGATCGTCGGACGCCTTCACCTGCCAGGGGGGGAGCTGCATCGAGAACTCCCCGTTCTCTTTCCTGAACACCAGTTGCGCCGTCCCGTTCGCGGCCACGTCGGTCATGGCGACATAGATCGCGCAATTGCCGTGTTTGGAAGGAAACCCGCCGCTCGAGATGCTGCTGAACGTTCCGGCGAGGACGCTTTTGCCCGTATGCGCGTCGCGGTAGTAGTAGTCGCAGAGAATCATCGACAGAACAATTGGTTTCATTGCACCGCACCCCGATTCCGGCTGATAGACGAATAAAATTACATCATTCCCGGAAAGAGGGAAGGCGGGAGGGGCGCCGCGCCCTCTCCCGCCGCCGGATTTTATGGCCATTTTGTCAAGATAAACGACGGATTCCGGGCGCTTGCCCGAGGGTCCAGAAACCGGGGGGGGTACTCCTATAATGTCAAGAAAAAGGGCCGTTTTTTGCGCCTCAAAAAAAAGTTTCAAATTGTCCCAAACCTTCCAAAATTGTCCAAAAACTAACAAAAAATGTCCAGAATTCAGGTCAAATAAAGCCCTTTTTTCCGCCAAACGCGCCGCCCCAAAACAGGGGGGTTAAATGGTCTTTAAACGGCGGTTAAGGGGAGTTTAAACCGGCTTTAAACCGTCCGCGACCGGGGAGGGGGGAGCCATAATTATGACCGGGTTTTGCTAAAAACCGGTATGGATTTTGACCGTTCCGGGGGTACGGAGGAGCCTTTTGGGGGAGATTTTAAGGGGAAGATGCCGGGAGGGCAGGGATTAAACAGGGTTATTTAGGGGATCGGGGAGGAGTAAAAGGACAGAAGGGAAGGAAAAAATAAGGTGATTTGCGGGGAGGATTTATTTATATTGAATAACAATTTAGTGGCTAATCCAAGAATTACTTAAAATAATCTTGACTTTATTCATTTATTGAATATGCATTGTAACCTGGATGAAGGAGAGTCACTATATGGCTGTCAGATATCACGTCGGGACAAAGATCGGTAAAAATTCTGGGGCTGGAATAAGCTTTGGAAATAAAGAAATATCTGATGTTTTATCTGGTTATTTAATCTTCCTTATTATTCCCATTATGATGATTTTGGCCTTAGTACAATGGTTTTTTCAAAACATATTAATAACTGGCCCGATTTTAGGAATAATTGTAGCATTAATAGCTATTTGGATAAAAACTGCGCCAATAAGAGCGGAAAGGAGGAGGATAGAAAACTTAGTAGATAATATTAAAACTGATTATGATTTTATTATAGAACATGATAAAAAGCCATATAACTATGAGGAGTTAATTGACAATTTATCTGGAGATTTTGGCAAATTAAGTAATGAAGTTATAGAACAGGATTCTGGTCTAATTGAAATAAAAAAGTACGCTGAAAGTGAGAAGGTAAAAATCGCGGACGAAAAAGAAATGAAAATTAATGAATTAGCAAATAAGATTAGCAGCAGTTACCATCTTATTAATGAAAAGAAATCAGACGACCCTGAAAAATTATTGATTGAAATTGAGCACTCATTTGTTGAACTTGGTAAATTAAACAAAACCCTTCTTAAGAAGTATCCATTTTTGGAGGAGATAAATTCAGTTGTCACTTATTGGTTAAGCTACTATGTGTATTTTAATTATATCGCGAAAGCTATAGAGCCAGCCAGACAATATGCGACGCAGTCTTCAAATAGATCTTCATGTAAACCTAATTCCCCCAAGCCCAGTCGAAGAGCCATTGGAGAAGATACCGGTTTTCGTCGCTCCCTAGCCTTATCACGTCAGAATTTAAAAAATTTGACTGATGAAGTGATTAAAAAGGAGAAGATATTTTCGCGGTTCGATGGAGCAATAGAATATGCTAAGGCAATGAATTTTACCAATGATGATATTAAAAAAGTGGCCGAAGTTTTAAAATTTACTCCTTGGCTTCTGGAAGACGTCAAGAATATGCGTAAGGATGCCAAGGAGGTGGTAACTTTGATTAAAATGAAGATTAATGATGAATCTCGCATAGCAGCTATGAATATCATACATGAAGCCTTTGGATTAGGGAAAGGGAAGTGTTATAATGAAGCGACATTAATAGTATCATATCTTTTGGCAAAAGGATGCAATTTTCAAATATCTGAAAAGGATAGTAAATCTTGGATAAAATTTTTATCTTGTGGTCACCAATTAATGTATCTAAGAACAGATGGCTATTCAATTACTTGTGCGTATTTTGATAAGAATAAAAAGGAAATTAAAAATCGCATTTCTAGTTATGACCAATGGATTGCGCAATGCCATCCATTTATTGGAAAGTATTTACCCAAAATATAACCTTGATGAATTTATTTGTTTGCTCATGAATATGTTATATAAAGGAATCTGACTTTATGAATGTACATTATTGGCCAGTTGGAATAAAAAACCCTCAAGATTTGAAACTTAGGCGTTGTGATATGAGTAAGTATCTTCTATCAGATTGGCTTCCATCAATTCCTCAGAATGTAAGCAAAGATATTTTTGGGTGGCCAAAACACATATTTGCAGTTAATCCATCAACTGGATTAAACCGATATTTATATGTGCGAAAAAAAATCGGGTTATCAGAACGGCATTGGAAAACAGTTTTTTCATGGATGACTGGGGTTATCGGTACAAGACGCGTTCTCGCTGAAGAAAAATACCGTTGGATAGCTCCTGTTAGTGCATTTGATCCCAAACGTCATCAAAGATTTGATTTGAAACAATGGCTACGATATGAGTATCCACCATCACTGCTTAAAATAACCAGGAAACGGAAACGTAAGAACATTACCAAATTAATGCCTGATTATATTGCCGCTAAAAAAAATTCAAGCGGTGAATATGAACTCGCATTGTTTGAAAGCAAAGGAACGAAAAATCAACTTAGGACAATATCATCAATACACAAAGGGCAATATAAAACATGGTATGATCAAGTAACCAGTGCAAGAGTACTATTCGATAAAAAATTACAAACAATTCCAAGACATATTGTTGTTGCAACTAGATTTAATCCGAATGGCCCCCATCCCGATTCCCGGGAATTGCAAATCCGGGCTTGGAATTCTAAGGTTGAAGCGCCAGATGCTTCGAACCCTCTAGTATTGGAAATTGCAACGGCTTATTGTATTGCTTTATGTCATAATCTATCATTGGTAAATACCGCAGTTGCAATAGCAATTTCTGCACATATTCGCTCTGGGTTTGGTATTTTTGTGAATGAACAAAAAAAGTACCTCGATTATGCAATAAGTAAATCAGACACAGAACTGAACGAAAAGGATATAAATCGTGATGATATAAAGATATCTTTGTCCCCTGGATTATTGCAGCTATTTAAATGTCTTAGAAGTCCTGATATAAGTGTGTCATTGAAAGGGTTGAATATTTTTGAATCTAATATTTCAAATTGGGTTTCAAGAGAAATATCTCAGTATAGTGAAAATCCAAATATTTCGGTCGATGAATCTGGATTTACTGTAGAGTGTGAGGATTTTATAGAAGAAGAATACTTTAATAATACCAATGAAAAATAATAATAACTTATGATTACAGACCCTTATTGCTTTTTTAATGTTTATTTTATAATGAAGAAATTAATTGCCAAAAAAACCCTTTAGACAGGACACCTTATCATGCCTAACCTCACCTTCTCCCTCCAATCCGAAATCTCCCGCCTCAGCCGCCAGGAGATCAAATCGTCGGTCATCCCCCTCCACGCTTCAACCGTCAAGCTTAAAAAGACCTGCATGGAGCATTAGGAGGGCAGGATGCAGGTGCGATCGACAACGCTGGCGAATATTCCATCGGCACGGGGAATGGGGAGGCGGGAGGCGTGGAAGCGGCTGGGGGAGATGGAGAGGATAAAACACGTCTGAACTCTGATTTATATGATTTCCATGATTTCTTTGATTTTAAAATCAGGGGAATCATATTTAAGGCATTTTTTTGATTTACCATCAGGGGGAATCATACTAATCACAGGAATCACAGTTCAGACGTTTTATGATTTACCATCACCGAAATCATAGTAAGGAAAGATAGCGACATGGCCGGCTTGATTAAAGAAGAATACCCGCATTCCGCGCTGACCTCAAAAATCATCGGCTGCGCCATGGAGGTGCATAAAGCGCTCGGCAACGGTTTCCAGGAGGTCATTTACCAGCGCGCGCTTGCCCATGAAATGACGCTTCAGGAAATACAATTTTCCCGCGAACACGAAATGCCGGTGTTCTATAAAGGCGTCAATGTCGGTCTCCGCCGCGTCGATTTTCTGATTGAAACCCTCGTTTCCGTCGAGCTGAAAGCGCTTTGCGCGCTCGAGGATGTTCATTTCGCGCAGGCGATAAATTACCTCGAAGCGTATGACCTGCAGGTCGGCCTGCTCATCAACTTCGGGGCGAAAAGCCTGGAATTCAAAAGACTGCGGAATAAAAAATACAAAGATTCAGTTGATTTAAAATCACGGTAATCACAATAATCACAGGAATCACAGTTCAGACAAGATTGTTCTTTTTCCACTCCTCTACCGTCAACACCTCCGCCTGGCGGGGAAAAACTTTAGTCGTCAGCACACGGTGCACTTCATCGTCCCTGTCGGCGCAGCAATCGGACAAGACGGTGATACGGTAATCCTTGTCAGCGGCTTCGCGCAGGGTCGATAACACGACGCCGCTGGTGGCGACTCCGGCGAGTATCACATGCTGAATGCCGAGCGCCCGTAAAATAACCTCAAGGTCGCTGCCGGTAAACGCGCTGACGCGACGTTTGGTAACGATGATCTCACCCGGCAGCGGTGCCACATCCGGATGAATTTTCATCCACCCTTCCGCATGTTCGCCGGACCACCTCTCCCTGCCGCCGGAAGAGAAGCTCTTGTTGTTCATGCTTATCTCCGGCGCCCCGGCCCTGAATCCCACCGTCACGTAGATAACCGGGACTTTCGCGCTGCGGACGGTCGTCGCGGCTTTCGCCACATTGCGAACAAGCGTCGTTGCATCCGGAAACATGCCCAGTATCGCGGCCTGCATATCCATGACCAGAAGGGCGGCGTCGCGCGTGTTGTGTTCCATTGTCACCTCGTTCCATTTATGGTTGATAACAGGTTCAATGTTTCCATACTCCTGAGGATCGATGTATGGGCGATGCAATAACAAACCCTTCCCCTCCCATCCGCAAAATAATTCAGGCAATTATTGTGAAGGCGATGCCGGAGGCCGCCACTCCCCGGTACATCCAATGCACAGTAACCGCCCCCCGGGGATGGGGAAGCGAGAGGCGAAAAGGGGCTGTCGGGAGATCGCGGGGTGAGATTCTTCACGGCCATTGGACGCCCGTTTCTTTCTATTGCCCCCCCTTATCCTGAATGTGTATTTTACGTTGTCTGTTCCTTCATTACTGCCTGTCGTTTTTTTTGGCATAATTTCCGGATATGTTTACTCCCTGGCGTCATCGCTTCAGGGGTATCTCTATACCTGACGGAGGTTACATGAAGAAATACACGGCGGCCTCGATTCGTAACATCTGCCTTGTGTCCCACGGCGGCATCGGAAAGACCTCTCTCCTCGAAGCGGCATGCTTCACCGCGAAAGCGACGTCAAAACTTGGAAAAGTCAGCAACGGCAGCAGCATTTTCGACAGCCGGCCCGACGAAAAAGAGCGGAAGATGACGATCTCCATGCACTTGGGGTTCTGCGAGTGGCAGGAGACCAAGATTAATATTCTCGACACCCCCGGATTTCTCGACTTTCTCGGCGACGCCCGGGCGGCCCTGCGGGTGGTGGAATCGGCCGTGGTGCTCATCGACGCCCAGGACGGCATTCAGGTCGGCACCGAGCTGGTATCGCGCCTCATCGACGAGGCAAAAATTCCGAGAATATTTTTTGTCAATAGTGTCGACAAGGAAAACGCCCATTTTACAAAAACGATCGATGCGCTCAAGGCGGCGTACGGCACGTCCGTCGCCCCGGTCACGATTCCCATCGGGAGCGGCGCGTCGTTCAAGGGGGTCGTTGACCTCATCTCCCGCGAGGCGTTCGAATACGTCCGCGACGGCAACGGCATCGGCAATCCCGCGCCGCTTCCCGCCGACCTGGTCGCCACGGTCGATGAACTCCGCCAGGCCCTCATGGAATCGATCGCGGAATCTGACGAAGAGCTCATGGCGAAATATTTTGAAACCGGTTCATTGACCGATGAGCAGCTGCGGGCGGGGCTTTCGAAGGGGTTCGCCGCCGGAACCGTGCAGCCGCTGTTCTGCGGGTGCGCCGGGCCCAACATGGGCGTGGACCGGCTGTTGTCGGCGATCGTCGCGATCTGCCCGGCCGCGGATTCGCGCAAGGAGGTCGCGGCGCTCGATGATGACGGGGCGCCGATCTCGATACCCTGTTCCGAGTCCGCCCCGACCGCCGCCTTCGTGTTCAAGACCCTCTCCGAGGAGCACCTCGGCGAGTTTAACCTGACCCGGGTCTTTGGCGGGAAGCTCGTCACCGGCCGCGACGTGAACAATGTCACGAGGCGTCACGCCGAACGGATCGCCAACATGTACTACCTGCGCGGCAAGGAGCGCACCGATACGACGGAACTCTGCGCCGGGGATATCGGCGGGCTGCTCAAGCTGAAGGACACCCACACCAACGATACGCTTGCCGACAAGGCGGCGAATTTTCACCTGGCCCCGACCGCGTTTCCGGTGCCGCTTGTCAGCGTGGCGATCACCGCGAAAAACAAGGGCGACGAGGACAAGATCGGCGTCGGGCTTGCCAAACTGCATGAGGAGGACGCCGCCTTTACCTATAAGTTCCACAACGACATCAAGCAATCGATCCTCTCGGCCATGGGCGATATCCAGATCGAGGTCATTCTCGACAACCTGAAAAATCGCTTCAAGGTGGAGGTGGAGCGGTGGCAGCCGAAGATTTCCTACCGCGAAACGATTACCAAAGCGGCGAAATACGTCGAATATACCCATAAGAAGCAGACCGGCGGCGCCGGGCAGTACGCGCGGGTATTCATCGACCTCGAACCGCTTCCGCGCGGGAAAGGGTACGAGTTCGTCGACGAGATCGTGGGCGGCGTGATCGACCAGTCGCTGCGGCCGTCGGTGGACAAGGGGATCCATTCGAAACTCGAGGAGGGGATCGTCGCCGGCTACCCGATCGTCGACGTCCGGGTTTCGCTCGTGGATGGAAAGATGCATCCGGTTGACTCAAAGGACATCGCCTTTCAGATAGCGGGGCGGGAGGTGTTCAAGAAGGCGTTCGAAATGTCGTCCCCGATCCTCCTGGAACCGGTCGTTGACCTCCGCGTGACCGTGCCGGACGAGTACACGGGCGATATCATGGGCGACCTGTCGTCGC